>PLSH01000294.1:662-4922 GCA_003165095.1 Acidobacteriaceae bacterium | reverse complement strand
GTGAGCGACTACGATCTGGGCGAGGGCAGCGTGCCCGCCGCGCTCTACAACGATCTGGCCGAGTTTACCTATGGCGTTGCCTACACAGAAAGCCGGACCTTCCCCATCTCGTTCAAAGAGCGAGTCGCCGTGGGCAATATCGACCTCTACGCGATGGATACCTATAAGCCCACACCCAAAGCAACGTTTATCGTTGGCGTAAGGACGACCTGGAGTACCGATCCTGCCAACAAGCAAAACCTCTTCGCGCGTCCCGCCGGATCGTTCCTCGATCTCTCGCACTCCATCAACCAGCCGCTCGACCATGCCATTCAGACCGGGGTGAGCAGTCTGTTTCCCTCCACGCCTGTTCTGGTTTGGCAGCCGCGCATCTCGCTTGCTTACCAGGTCAGGACGGGAACTGTGGTCCATCTCGGCTTCGGCGTCTTCAACGACATCATTCCTGCCCAGATTGCCGACCTCGCTGCTACCAACGCTCCCTACGCGCCCACCTTTGTCGGCGGCATCGGCGGCCAAGTGGGCGGCCTCGCCATTGCGCCCGGCGTCCCAAACAGCGCGGCCGACGCAGCCTCCGCTGCCAACCAACAGTTTCAGGCGCTCTTCAGCGCCGGTGGTTCGCCTTGCGCCGGAATTGTCCCTGGTGCGCCGACATGCCCTCTCGCGGTCAGCCTCAATACCTTCCCAACCGGCACACTCAAGACACCGTATTACTACCAGTACAACTTTGGCATTGAGCAGAAGCTGAGTGGGCGCGGCGCTGTCCGCATTGGTTATGTCGGCACCCGCGGACTCCACGAGCCGTTCCAGGTGGGCCTCAACGGCTACCAGACCGTTTGCGCCGGATGCTTTGCGCCTTACCCCTATGCGCAACCCCTCGATCAGCGATTAGGCAGCGTCAACGAATTCCGCACCGACGCCACCAGCAATTACAACGGCCTGCAGACCAGCCTCACAGAGCAGTTCCACTCCCTCACTCTCAACGCGAACTACACCTTCAGTCATTGCCTCGACGAAGTCTCAAACGGCGGCTTGCTTCCCTTTTCCACCCAGGGCATTCTCACGCCGCTGCCCGGCGAGCTGAGCCGCCAATACAGCAACTGCGATTACGATGTTCGCCAAAACCTATCCGCATACGGCATTTATCAGATTCCTTTTGCGTCCAAGCATCTTCTGTTGCGCGCCCTCTTCAAAAACTGGTCATTTTCCGAGACCGCCTTCCTGCATTCCGGCCTTCCGTTCTCTGTCCTCAGTCAGCCTTACACGGCCAACGGCAACGGCGTCTTCCAGGCCAATGGGCCGCAGTTTGCCAGCCGCGTTTCCGGCCAGCCGCTTTATCAAAAGTCCCCGGTCGCCGGAGTCACAGTCGCCGGAACCAGGCAATGGCTCAATCCCAACGCGTTTGTCTCCGTGATCGATCCCACCACCGGCGACTGCACTGGTGTCGCCCCTGGTGAGCCCGACACGCCCGCCAACTGCCAGTTTGGCGACGCAGGCCGCAACTCTGTGCGCGGCCCGCACTTCACTGACTCCGACATCTACGTCTCGCGCAGGTTCCCCATCTGGGAGCAGCTCACGCTGCGCTTCGATGTGCAGATGTTCAACGTCTTTAACCATCCAAACTTCGCATTGCCAAGCAGTGTGGAGGCCGGCGTGCCCGGCAAATACATTCCGCCCGAATTTGGAACCCTGCAAGGCGCCATCTCACCGCCAACCGGCCTCTTAGGCGTAGGATTGGGCGGAGACAGTTCTCCGCGTATGATTGCATTTCAGGCGCGAGTGGAGTTCTGACCTCCGGCGCGAAGACGCGCAAGACGCTTCGGGCGGAGCCGGCCGGATCAAGGCAACGTAACCGTTAAATTTGGATTCACACGAAGAGGTTACCGCCAGTGAGTCGGGCGGCCAGCGATGTTATTGCCACAAGGGGCCCTAAGTGGTTCAATGGCAATAGTTCCCCCAGTCCCGGATCTCCGACACTGTGAGAATGGGGTGCTTGTCGATGAAGGATGAGAAGCGGCCAGGGCCGAAGGAAAATGCTGGGGAAGTGAGCCCTCAGGAGCAGGAAGGCGAAGCCAAGAACCCGTACGGGTTCCTGCCATACGCGGAGAGACCGTTCCAGGAGGAGCTTTACGCTTACCGCGCGGAGATGATTCCAGCGGAGCCGGAGCCTGATCCTGTGGTGGAGAAGGCCAAGCCCAAACCAATTCCACCGAGCACCTTTGTCTTCACGGGCGCCGGAGTTGTGTGCCTGATTCTCATCGTTCTAGCCATTCGTCAATTCGCAGGCCAGGAAGCGGCAGCTCCGTACGCCGATCTGGGATCGAGCAAGGTGGAGGCGGCGGGGCTGAGGGGACGACTGATCGCCAGATGGGTGGATAAGGCCGAGTACGAGCTTTACATCGACCCACTGACATCGAACCAGGCGGGCGGCTTTGCGGCGGTGGCCGGCAATCCGCCGCATCCGCTTTCGTTCACGATCCGGCTGAAAGATTGGCACGGCGACGAGGTTTGCCAGAAGGAAGTCCTGATTCCTTTTAATCTGCCGGTGGAGCCCGATTCAGACCAGGCGCCAACGCCGGTGCAGCAGAAGACGCTTACGGGCGACACGGTGCAGAACGTGGACGGAGGAGACGGTCAGATTGCGGAGATCGTGGTGGAGGGCGACCTGCCATGCCGGATCAAGTCGTATCGGCGGATTAGCGGCTGGGAGCTGGCCACGAATTTCCCCGTCCTCGCCGACCAGGGGGAATGGGCGGGGCGCGAGCAGGAACGGGTTGCGACCATCAGGGGGAAGGCCGCGGCGAACAGCTCCAAGTTGCCGTCTGCGCGGATTCGTCCTTTGCCTGCTCCGATCGATGGCGACGATGTGATCGTGGGCGACAACCCGACGAACGGGACGGTGCAGACCAGCGGAGGAAGGGTTTTTCTACTGGGGGGAGCCCGTGTGCGAGCTCGCGCACCAGGGTGGCAGGTTTTCCCGGCGGCCTTTCACTTCCACTGCGACAAGAATGCCTTCTGCGTTCTTACGCGGCCGGATGCGCCAACGGCGCTTCAGGCGCGGCTGATGAGGTGACGACAGGGGTCAGGGGTCAGGTTTCAAGTTTCAGGTTTGGGGTCGGGGATCAGGGGACTGAGGGGCTGGTGTGCAATCGGGTAACATGGTTGCCATGCACGTTTTGTCGGCAGCGGAGATGCAGGCCTGCGACCGCGCGACCTCAGAGCGGTTTGGAATCCCATCGATCGAGTTGATGCGCGCGGCATCCGCGGCAGTGGCGGCGTTTGCGCNNCGCTGCTGGTGGGCGGTTGTGAGGGGCTGAAGGGCGATGCCGCGGAGGCCTGGCGCGAACTGGAGAGCTCCGCGAACGGAAACATTCACTCGATCGAGACGGCTCAAGAACTGGCCGGGCACAACGCCGCGCTTGAAACCGACTTGATTGTGGACGCGCTGGTTGGGACGGGCTTCAAGCCGCCGCTGAGGGGTTTGGCGCTGGCGGCGTTGGAGTGGGTGAAGGGCAGTTCCGCGGCGATTCTGGCTGTCGATTTGCCGTCCGGCTGGCCGGCGGACGAGACGAGCGCAGTGATCGCGGGAGAAGTCTTTGCGGCGGAAGCGGTGATCACGTTCAGCGCTCCCAAACCGGCTCATGTATTTGGGCAGCTAACGCGGAAGTGGAACCAGCCGGTGGTGGTGGCTCCTATCGGATCGCCGGACGAGGCGATGGTTTCGGCGCTCAAGCTGGGATGGGCGGGATCGTCTGCCGCGCTAACGCACACGGCGCGGGCGGCGGACGCAAACAAGGGCAACTTCGGGCACGTTCTGGTAGTGGGCGGGACATTTGGGACGGCGGGCGGCAAGGCCGGCGCGCCTTCGATGACCGCGCTGGCGGCGATGAGGTCGGGAGCAGGACTGGTGACGGCCGCGGCGCCCGCGCCGGCGCTGGCAGTGGTGGCGGCGATTGCGCCGGAATTGATGACCTGGCCGCTCGAAGCGGGCGAGGCGGGCACGATCGCGGAAGGAAATCTTGGTTCCGACCGGCTGGCGGCGCTGATGGCGGGAAAAACCGTGCTGGCGATTGGGCCGGGGCTGGGGCAAAGCGCGGAGACGGCCAGGTTTGTGACAGGATTGCTTTCGTCGACGGAGATTCCGGCGGTGATTGACGCGGACGCGCTGAATATTCTTGCCACGCGGCCGGGGCTGCTGGCCGAAATCTCGCACGGCGGCAAGCGGACGCTGGTGCTGACGCCGCACCCGGGCGAGATGGCGCG
>PLSH01000294.1:0-529 GCA_003165095.1 Acidobacteriaceae bacterium | reverse complement strand
TGCTTGCGGCATCTTTCACAGGCTTTTCGCTTTTACTCTCAAGGCTCGAACGGGTATGTTTGGATACAGGGGCTGCCGGCGCGGGCATTTGATGCGGCAGTTTCTTGCGAGGCCCAGGAATGACCGAAACCGCAGCAACCGTGGAAGGCAGGATTCACGAGTTTACGACGCAGAGCGGCGCGGACACGGTGGAAGTGGGCCGCAAGCTGGTGGGCTTGCTGAAGCCGCCGCAACTGCTGGTTCTGCGGGGCGATCTGGGCACCGGCAAGACCACGCTGGTGAAGGGCATTGCGCTGGCGCTCGACGCTGCCGAGCCCGACGAGGTGACCAGCCCCACGTTTACGCTGCTGCACGAGTACGACGGCACGCGCGATGGCAAGCCGGTGAAGCTGTTTCATTTGGATGTGTATCGGCTGGAGGGCGAACGGCAACTGGAGACGCTGGGCCTGGAAGAACTGCTGACGCCGGATGCGCTGGTGCTGGTGGAGTGGGGCGAGAAGTTCAAGAGCATCCGCAAGCGGGCTACGGG
>PLSH01000022.1:8337-8552 GCA_003165095.1 Acidobacteriaceae bacterium | reverse complement strand
ATGTTCACGTAATTATCGGCAATGTCCGGATAGGCCTCTACGGGCATGTTGTGAAACGACACCGCCCCCCAGCCGAGCAATAGCAACCCTATCGCCAGCACCACGTATCGATTACTGAGAGCAAAATCTACGAGATTGCGAATCATGGTTTCTTCCTTGGGTCCAGGAGCTGGGCGTTATTCGTTGTCGATCGCATTTTCGAGATTGATCGCGTT
>PLSH01000022.1:0-8315 GCA_003165095.1 Acidobacteriaceae bacterium | reverse complement strand
CCTTGCCGAACAAAGTGGCCGTGGCGAACATGCCCGGCCGCATCATCTCGCCCGGATTGGCCACTTCAATACGGACCTTCGTTGTGCGGATATTCGGATCGAGAATCGAGCCGATGTTGCTGATCGTGCCCTTGAGAACTTTGTCCGGATAGGCATTCAGCTTGATGTCGGCGGGTTGCCCGACGCGCACGTTGGCCATGTCGCTTTCGTAGACGTCACAGACGATCCACACCGTGGTCAGGTCCGAAATAGTGAAAGGGTTCGGCGTAGAGTAGGCCTGCACGGCCGCCCCGATCGCCACTTCCTGATCGGTGATCACGCCGGAAACCGGGGCGTGGATATCCACAATTCCCTTCGGATCGTCGGGATCGCTGCCGAGCAGGCGAAGATGCTCAGTGGAGGTATCGAGGGTTGTTTTGGCGTCGTCCTCGGCGTCTTGCGCCACCTCCAGGTCTCCCAGTGCTATGGCCCCGTGCTCGTACAGTTGCTTCGCTCGATCCAATTGCTTGCGCGCAAGCAGCTCGTCGGAGANNCCTCCCGAAATGTCGTCGCTGCGAATACGCAGCAGGAGTTGGCCCTTCTTCACTGCGTCGCCGAGGCGGGCGCGGATGTCCACAATGCGGCCGGAGGCAAGCGAAATGACCGGAACAGTTCGCGATATGTCTGGAAATACGCTTCCGGTCACGAATAATTGCGACGGGGCCTGGTATTGGGTCGATGTTGCGACCGGATACAACTCCGGATGATCGACCNNTCGACCGCGAAAAAGGAGACGTCCACTCCGGAAACCACCTTGGCCGGCGGCGGCGCCTCTGCGTCCGCGTTGACCTTATCGCTCTTGCAGCCGCTGAGAGTGAGAAATACGCCCAACACCACCGGCAGCAGCGCCAATCCCATAACTTTGCTTTTCATCATGATTCCTGCACCCCCTTGTGCCTTCCGGCCATCTGGACATCCAGATAACTTCAAATAGCGGCAGCGGTTGTTAACATGGCCGGATTGTGAAACAAGTCCCTTTCTGCGGCCACTGTGCATTGCTGCGCACAGCAACTGCAGGAAGTAAACCTGCCTGGAGTTTGATCGAATGAGAGGAGTGGATCAGGCCGCGGGAGGCGGGCGATTCTGAATGGAGGAGAGAGCGTGAACCTTCACAGTCGGGACAAGGAGGCTACCCGGCACAGTAAAGCGAAACGTGTCGAAAGGAAGCTCCGCGGCAAGCGTGGGAGTCGATGCCACGACCGGATGAAGTGGGGCGTGCGCATGCGCGCCTAAATCATCCTCGCGCTGGAAACAGCGTGTCTCGGCAGGATTCTGTGCCATCGCCATGTCGTCATACATCGTGATGACACCAAACATGATGAAGAGAACTAATGCCAGGGAGACGAATTGCGCCGAGCGTCCCGGGCCCTCGCGCCGCGCATGGCGCACCCACAGCCAGCACATCGCTGTGGCCATCGCCATCCAGCCGAGATTGAGGGTCAACTCCATCAGTGATTACCCTTGCATTCCACTTTCATTCTGGCGAACATGTGTCGGCACTTATGCGCTGGTGAGTAGCGGCTACGCGGAAGTTACGGATGATCTTGAGCAGCACCGGGACTGCATGAGACCCCGGTGCTGCCCGGTTGAGGCATTGTGGAACTGTTTTAGAACCTCACCATGATCGCGCCCGTGACGACGGTCTGGTTGGTGCGCAGATCGGGCCACCAGATCGCGCTGGAGCCCGCGCCCGCGCCGCCGCAGGAATATTCTGCCTGGGCCAGACCGGTGGCAAACCCCGGCAAGTTCGGCAAGTAGCCCACTCCGGCTGGAGAGCCGCTGGCGCAGGCATACTGGGACGGAGATCCGTTGTTCCCGCCGGGAGGCGTGATGCCGCCGCGGCCGGTCCAGTATGGCGTGTCGGAGTAACGGTAGCCGGACTCAAGACGGAACGTAATGAACTGGCTGGGCATGTAATCGAGCGTGATGGTGCCATCGTGCATTTGAGCGCGGTCGCCGGCATTCTCCGTATAGTACGGGGTGCCGGTGACAGCCGTGGCGCCGTCGATGGGAGGCAGCAATGTCAGGTAGCGGCCGGGATTGTTCATCTCGCCGCCGCCCAGCGTCATCGCGAAGAGATTCTTGTCCCACCAGAATCGCAAATAGCTCATCCAACCGATGAACATCTGCTTGGGCCTGCCATCCTTGCTGCTGTGGCAGTTCACGCCGCCAGAGTAAGTGTCGGCTGTACCCATTTCAGGCGAGAGGCCCTTCGGGTTGTAGTATCCGGCCGCGGGACCGCCGCCGTATTCGCAGCCGGCATCGCCGGTGATCGTCCAGGCGATCTGATCCAAGTATTTCTTTGGATTGTTGTAGAACCTTTGCTGCACACTGTAGTCGGCGTGGACACGCGAGCGTCCGGGATAGCCGGCGTCGTCCTCGCCCATTCCATAGTCGTTGAAAACAATGTCCGTGTTCGGATTGGGACGCCATAGAATTTGTCCGCCCAACCCGCCGTGGCCGTTGTAGCGGCCATAGGATTGCCAGCCGTTGATAATCCACGGCTCGATCTTGAGCTTGGTTGTCGGAAAATACTGGATGCGAAGACCGTTGAAGAACCACGGCGTGTTAGAGGAGACAAACGAGGGCTGGTAGGTCCAGTTGTCGAAGTTATAGTAGCTGAACAGGCCGATGTAAGAAACAAAGATGCCTGCATCCACGTTCAGGCCGTGGGCAACATCCCAGTGATAGCCGCCCCACCCCTCGGAGATGTATTTGTAGGCGTCGGCCAGATCCCACTGGCCGCGATTGACGCTGCCGTCATTACGCGGGGTCGTGGTCGCGAACATGCCATCCATGAAGAGAATTCGCCCGCGCACGTTGTCGATGCGGATGTCGCCGCCGATGCTGACTTGCTCCAGTTGGAATTCGTCGGAACGAAAAGTTTCCGTCGATCCGCCCAGTGAGTCATCGTCCGGGTGGTTCATGTCCAGCGTGTAGTTTGCGTCGGCGCGGAACTCCGGCGTGAAGTACTTGGTGGCCATGGGGCTGTCGGTCTGGTGCCCGTTGCTGTTAAGCCAGGTCCAGTCGCCGGGAAATGGCGCATCCTTGGTGGTTCTCTCCGCGCTGATCTCCGGGGTCGGCGGCGCGGCTGGGGCAACGGCCTGCGGGTTCACGGTTTGCCCCGCGCCTGGCGCCGATGCATCCGGAGTTGCGGAATGCAGCATTGCCGCGCCGTTTGCGCTCACCAGTTCTTTTTCAGCGGCAGTCAGCGCGGCGGCATCGTTCCGGCTTTCAACAGCGGCCGCACTGTTTTCCTTTACTTCTGTTTCCAATTGCTCGATGCGGTTCTTGAGCAGCGCAATCTCCTGCTCCACGGTGAGATGCGTCTCCGGCTGGGCGGCATTCGATGTCCCGGTGGCCACCGTAGCTTTTGTATTTGGATCCGCGGGCGGATCGGAGTTAGCTACCAGCACCGGCTTGGCAGCAGCCGTTTGCGTTGGAGCGGCTGCGGCCGTCTGCGCATGTCCTGCAGTACACATACCGGCGGCGATTGCCGCCAGCGTCATGGCATTCCAAAAGACACCTCTCATGTTTACCTCTCGCTTTCCGCGGGAAATCGGTGGATGAGTGAAGTGATCGAAAGTGAAGACAGCAATCATGTGATGGATACACTCCGGCTGACCGTCGCGCCGCCGGCTTGTAACTTGCGGTCGAAACTTGGTAAGACTCCCTGCAGCCGCGGCCTGTTTAACCCAGCGCCCCGGTTACATGTTCCATTGCAACCGACTTGCCGTTAGGGAACCATAAAGCATCTGTAGGATGTTCATAAGTTGTTTTACTTAAAACTCACTTATGAACGCGGATAAGTCCATTTTTGAGACAAGACTCTCCCGTACGC
The DNA here is from genome assembly GCA_003165095.1 of Acidobacteriaceae bacterium. The sequence continues at coordinate 4,435 of PLSH01000022.1, read as the reverse complement.
GGATCGAGTGTGAAAAAACAACTCGACTTTCTGCGCTGGCCTATATTGTGGTGACGGCCTCTTGCTTGTGAGCGGGGGCGCTGCCGTGCGTACAAAGCTGCGCAGCACTCCCTTGAACCTGGAAAACAACAGCGGTGTTGAACTCAGGATGAAATGGGGCGAATAAAGAAGGCATGAACACGGAGGAAGATTCATCCGGTTTTGCCTGGAGCGGAATGAAAGCAACAGCGCCCATCGCGAGGAAACATTGCAAGCAACTTTGCTTTGAGGCCGGCAGGAATCGGTATCCGTTTTCACTGCCGCAACGTACCCGTTGCCGAATTGCCGGCGGAGCGTGCACGGCATCCCGGTAATCCTGGTGGAGGGCGCCCTTCAGCTTCAGGATCCACCGATTTATGTCGTTAACGCCGTCCGATTCCGATTCTCAGGACTATTTGCTCCAGAGCGCGCAGGATCCATCTCCGCGGCGTCAATACCAGCGGATTTGAGGACGCAGCCCAGTATCTTCCGGTTATCTCTTTTAGACGCCGTGGTATGCTCAACGACAGAACACAGGAGCATTGCCAATTGCCGCGCCATGATCGCCCCTAAGTCATCATCGCCGCCGCGGCCCCGCCAGGTGGTTCAAATCGGGGTGATCGGTCATCGGCCCAACCGTTTATCGCCGGAGATAGCGGTTGGCCTGCCGCGACAGTGCGAACGGGTTCTGACCGCGATCTCCCAGTTGGCGGCTGAAGCCAACGATCCTCTGCTTCATGCGCCGGGAGCACCCCTTCTTCGCATCATCTCGCCGCTTGCGGAGGGGGCGGATCGCATTGTGGCCGCGGCCGGCCTGGCCGTGGGCGCGGACTTGCAGTGCCCGCTGCCCTTTCATGCCGGCGAGTACAGCCGCGACTTCAAAACCGCCGCATCGAAGGATGAGTTCAACGCATTGCTGGCCCGGGCGTCCTCTGTATTTGAGGCCGATGGCCGGCGCAGTGCGGAGGCGATTGCCTACGAGCGCGTGGGGCAAATGGTAATTGAACAATCCGACCTCTTGATTGTGATCTGGGACGGAGCGCCGGCGGCAGGGAGAGGCGGCACGGCGCAGATGGTCGGCGAGGCGCTGGAGCAGGCTGTGCCGATTGTCTGGCTGCATGCTTCAGAGGCCGCGGAGCCGCAAATTCTGCAGGCGGACGAGAACGGAGATCGGAGCTTGCGGCCCCTCGACAATCTTCCGTCGTTATTCGCTGCCCGGCGGCCTGAAACGCCGAAGCAGGACAAGAAAGCCTTCGACCTGAGCCACGCTTACTTCGCCGAGAAGCATCCGCGCTTCAATGGAGGCCGGCCGTTTACGTTCTTTCGCGATCTGGTGGCCAAAGGAAAACTGAAGATAGGTTCGCTGTTCATCGCCGACTTCGAGACCACCGCGCGCGACGACTGGCAGAAGACAATGCCGCGCAAACCTGAGCTGCCCCGGGCCACCGAGGGCTACCTGCTCGACAAGCTTTGCCCTCATTACGCATGGGCTGACGGATTGTCAACCTATTATGGAGGGCTTCTCCGCAGCGGTTCCCTGGCCACGAATCTGCTCAGTGCGCTGGCTGTGTTCGTGGCATTGCTGGGCCCGCTCAGTGACAGTCTTCACATTCCAAAAATGAACCGCAAGCCTTCCGTGGTCGAGTTTGTGCTCATTGCCGCCATCCTCTCGATTACGTATTGGGGCCGGCATCGAAGGTGGCATGAGCGCTGGTTGAATTACCGGCAGTTGGGAGAGCGGCTGCGCCAATACTGCTTCCTGGCCCCGCTAGGTTGTTCTCTGCCCACGCCCCGCCACGTGGCGCACTCCGGCTCCGATCCCAGTCAAGCCTGGGTTGACGGCATGTTTCACTCGATCGCGCGCGACATCGGAATCGCTCCGGGCAGAGTAGAGCAGCCGTATCTTGCATCGATCGGAGAACTGATCGGCAACATCCTCCAAGGGCAGATCGTTTATCACGAGGGCAATCATGAAAAGATGGAAAAGCTGAACCATCACCTGCATCAGGCAGGCACATGGCTGTTCGGGATCACCCTGCTGGCCTGCATCTACCATGTATGGGTGGGCCGCGAGGCGGCGTGGCTGCTGGTGCTGGCAACCGCGCCACCGGCATTCGGCGCAGCATTTTACGGTATTGCGAACCAGGGAGAATTCGCGCGCAGCGCCGACCGGTCCCTTGCCATGCGGCGTGAGTTTGCGTCGCTGCGGGAAAACGATCTGAAAAAGGCGCTTTCCTCGGGGAACGAGAGCTTTGCGAACCTGCGCATCGTTGCAGAGAAAATTGCGGAGATCATGATCTCCGAAACGAATGACTGGAGCGTTGTCTTCCGGTATCGCTCGTTGAACCTTCCCGGCTGAGCCGCCGCAGGCGTTTTTCCGATGGAGGCACATGTATAAGCGCTTCGAAAATATGTTTCTTGTGGTCTTCGCCGTGCTCGCTCTTGGATTGGGCTTCTGGGGATATGCAATCGCCGGAAGCAACTACACGGCTTCAGCGTGCTGCGTTCCAAACTGCTTTGGGCCGCTGAATCCGATCCGTCCTTTTACCTGGATTGAGGCGCTGCGGTGTCTTATCTCCTCCATCGGGCTGCTGCGGCTCTACGACCTGTTTCAGCCGGGCAAAGACCCCTGGCAACTGGTGATCGCGCAACTGGCGGTGCCGGGCGTGGCGCTGCTGTCGGCGGTACAACTGTTTCTCAGCGGAGTGAGGAAGAATATCCGCACCGCGCTGGCGCGCCACAAGACCAATCACACCATCGTCTGTGGCATCGGCGACGTGGGCATGCAGGTGGTTCAGAACCTGCGCAGCGCGGGTCATCACGTCGTGGCCATCGACCTGATGAGCGAATCGCCGGGCGCGGCAACCTGCGAGAACAGCGGAGTCCCGGTGGTGCAGGGCGACGCCAAGAACCCGCAGGTGCTGCTCGCCTCCGGCATCCGGCATGCGCAAACGGTGGTCGTGACCACCGGGTCGGATAGTGAAAACATGGACATCGCGCTGCAGATCAAAGCCATCCACCGCAAGCGGTTCAGCTTCGAGTCACGCCGGCTCCAGGTGCTGGCGCAGATGCGGAACGACTGGATGCACAAGAGATTGATGGCCAGCACCAAGGCTTCGCTGGGCTCAGCCGATGTGGATCTGCGGCTGTTCAATCCATTTACAAACGCGGCGCGCATGTTGATCAAGCGCCTGCATCTGCCGCCCAGCCCTGAGTTTGCAGCGCGGACCTTTGTGGTGATCGGATTTGGCGCCTATGGCCGGGAGATCGCGATCGAGCTGATCCGCTCTTCGCCTGTGGCTCTGAACCAGACCCTGAAGATACTCGTGTTCGATCAAAAGGCGGACGGGTCAAGAGAGAGATTTTCGATTACCGATCCGGCTGCCGCGGAGATGGCCTCGGTCGAGTTTGTGGCAGCATCGGTGACGGCGGGCTCGCCGGACCTGAGGCAGGTGATTGAAAAAACGCTGGAATCGGCAGGGCCGCTGCTGGGCGTTGCGCTGGCGCTGGGAAACGACGATGTGAGCCTGTGCGCCGCGCTCGAGATGCGATCGCTGCTCGACCGCGGCGGTTACCTCCACGTGCCCATCTACGTGCGCCTCGAGTACTATCTCCAATTGGGCGCGCTGGTGAGCGATATTGAGAGCATCGCGCGCTTCGGCGACCGGCTGCAGATTTTTGGAACGCTCGAAGAAACGCTCAGCCCGGACGTGTTGTTCGGCTCCCGGCTGGACGCTTTTGCGCAGGCCCTGCACGACGATTACCGGCATCGCTCGCAAGACCAGATCAATCCGCAGGCCAATGTTGCCTGGCATGAACTGCCGGAATACATGCAGATGTCGAATCGCTGGCGCGCGGACCACACGCCGCTGCTGATGGAGCTGGCCGGCCTTCACTTGGTGCATGATGTGAAGCCGCCGGCTGTGGCCGTACTGACTGCGGAGCAGATCGAGTTGCTGGCCCAGCTCGAACACCGCCGCTACACCATGGAGCGGCGGCTCATCGACAGCCGTCACGGCTCGGCGCGGCGCGCCACCCAGCACCACAATCCGCACCTGGAAGACTGGAACCAGCTCACCGAGGAGCAGAAGAACTGGAACCGGAAAGAGGTTGCCAGGCTGCCGGAGATCATGGCAGGACTGGGAATCGAGCTGCATTCCGTGCGCACGGTGAGGTTGTATGGCGAACATCTGGCGGCCGCAGCTCAGGAGCTTGAACAACTGGCAGCGAACCCGCAGTCAGAGCATTTGAGCCTGATCGTCGATCTCGACGAGGCCGAAGCTGTTCGCATCGCGGCGGGCGCGCTGGGGTTGCCCTCGCTGAGTTTATGGCTGTTTTCGCGCCATGAACCGCGGGAGTTCTTTGAGCGCAAGGCACAAGCGGCGGTCAACGAGCGGAATGCGCTGATTCAGCGCGC
>PLSH01000217.1 GCA_003165095.1 Acidobacteriaceae bacterium | reverse complement strand
AGTAAACGACGCCCAGCGGGAGCGGATCGAGTCAGCTACTTACGCGTAGCGAGCCAGCTACTTACGCGGATCAAGTCAGCTACTTAAAGGAGGCAATGCCGCTGGCCTCATCATCGTAGATGTCAAAGACCGTGTAGAGCTTGGTGAGTTGCAGCAGGTCTTTGACCTTCTTGTTCAATTGCAGCAGCTTCAGGCTGGCGCTCTGGTTTCTGGCCGTCGTGTAGGCGCTTACCATCTCGCCCAGGCCCGAGCTATCGATGTAGGTGACGTCACCCAGATTGAGCAGAATTTTCTTCTGCCCCTTGCCGATGAGGTCGCGAATGGCGTCGCGCAACTGCACGCTACCCTCACCCAGTGTGATCCGTCCGCTTAGGTCCAGAACAGTAACCCCGTCAACTTCACGGGATGCGATCGTAAGTGCCACGGAATATCCCTCCTTCTCGGTAACTCGGTTATAACACTTCTTTGCGGGGCGGGTGGGTGAAAAACTCCCCAGCCGGCCCGGCCACGGTGAAGAAATGAGAGGATTCCATTCCCCCGCGCAAGCGCTTTACCTTTTTGGGGCCGCCGGCGCCAGATGTTTGACCAGCGTCAACTCTGTTCCGGGATGCAATTGTCGGAAGTGTACCTCATCCATCAGTGACCGGATGAGAAAGATACCGCGGCCGGTGCCGCGGAGAAGATTTTCGGGTGCCAACGGATCGGGAACATGTTCCGGATTGAAGCCCCGGCCCTGGTCCGCAATGGTGAAAATGAAGTCCGTCCCTGTGTTCTCAAACGCCACCTCGATCAGTCGCGTCTGGTCGTACTCGTTGCCATGGAGTACGGCGTTCACCGTCGCTTCGCGCACCGCCATGGCGATGTGAAAACGCTGGTCTTCATCGAGACCGGCCTCGGCGGCCAGCCTCTCCGCAGTCGCCTCGACTTCGCCAACGCTCTCCATGGTGGAGTTCAGCCGAAAACTCCACCGTCCTTTGCCGGGTTCGTTCACCTGGTCGCGTTCCGCCTTCGCTCCAGTGGGCTCCGCACCGCCCCACTGTTTCTTAACCACCTTGCTGGCAGTTTCACTTCTGAATGCGATTGTGTCAAGCGGAAGAAACTGCTCGAGTGGAATTAGGGAGCCAGAGACGGACCGGACAGGTGACTAAGCGTAAACTGCGGACGGGGGTTTTACACTCAACGTATGGAGCCGCGTACAACAACCCGGGTCAGCCTGACGGCGCTGCTCGGCACCCCCGTCACTGACGCGCAGGGACACCTACGCGGGCGGCTTAAGGACATTGCCGTTGCCACCGGTCCCGATGCCGGCAAAGTGGCCGGCCTGGTGCTGAAGACCAAGGCCGGCCTTTCCATTGTCCCCTCGCAGGACGTGATGGAGACACCGGCCGGAACGCTCGAGCTCCGCTCCGGCGGCGCGCTGGTTCCGCTTAAGGATGAGGGCAATTATCTCTACCTCCAGCAGGACCTGATCGACCGCCAGATCATCGATATTCACGGGCGCAAGGTGGTCCGAGTCAACGACGTTGATTTGGAGTGGCTCGGCAGAGGGGGAGTGCACTTGCTGCGCGTAGCCGAAGTGGAAGTGGGGATGCGCGGCGCCTTTCGCCGGGTCTTCAAAGGCATGCTGCCACGTGCCAGGCTCGAAACCCTCTCGCGCAAGTTTGCCGCCCGCGGCATTCCCTGGCAATTCGTCGATGTCATCGAAGTCGATCCGGCGCGGCGCGTCAAACTGCGCATCGAACACGAGCGACTTGCCGATATCCACCCCTCGGAACTCGCCGACATTCTCGAAGACCTCGCTCCGGCTGAGCGCGAGGCCGTTTTCGCTTCGCTCGACGAAGAAGTGGCCGCAGAGGCTCTCGAAGAGGTCGAGCCGAAGCTGCAAAAGGCCCTGCTCGAAACCCTCGACGAGGAGCGCATCGCCGATATCGTCGAAGAAATGGACCCCGGCGCGGCGGCCGACCTCCTGGCTGAATTGCCCGAAGATCAGTCTGACGCCATTCTCGAGGAAATGGAGCCGGAAGAGCGCCAGGAAGTCGAAGAACTGCTCGAATTCGACGAAAACTCCGCGGCCGGCTGCATGACCACCGATTTCGTCTATCTCGGCGTCGATTCCACCGTGGCCCAGGCCGTGCAGGCACTGCGCAGCTTCGACGGCGACCCCGAGAATGTGACCGAGGTCTTCCTGCTCGACGAGAAGCGCATTTTGCGCGGTGCCGTTTCGCTTCCGCGCCTGGTCATATCCCAGCCCGAAACCCGGCTCAACGTGCTCTCAGAGGCGCGCGTACTCTCCTGCCCCGCCGACCTGAACCAGCACGAGCTCGCCGAAATGTTCGATAAGTACAACCTCCATGCGCTGCCCGTCGTGGATGCGCTGGGCCGCATGGTGGGTGTGGTGCAGGCCGAACAGGTGATCAGCTTCCTGCGCGAAAAGCTTTAAACCGTCTCTGCATCGGCTGGCGTGTTCAAAGAACTCGGCCCGCAGGGCTCCCGAAGAGATCTTACCGAGCAAGAAGCAATCCTCGAAGGCAGCCTCCGCTGCTTCGCCGTCAAAGCAGTTGCGGATACAACGCAGTCGGGTGTTAAACTGATCCAGATATTCCTCTAAATCATTTGCTCATTCCAGTATTTATTTGCTGAAACAGCCAGGCTCGGGGAAACCGCGTCTTCGAACCCCAATTGGGAGGAATTATGGTGGAACCGATCAATAAGTGGAAACCTGTGACCGAGGAGTACAACAGCGATAGCGGGCCGCAATCGGACGCGCAACTCGTGGATGAGCAGGCGTCAACGCCCAATGCCCAAAAGAAGGCCGCGAGCCGCGCTCCAATGAATATGCCCCTTGGGGCTTACTTGATCGCCTGGTACTGCTTCCTCCGGGCGCTCATTTATGTTTTTTTCGGATACTCCCTCCTCACCGAACCGGATTCAATTCTCGCCAAGTGGCTGGTCGGCCGCGCCCCTGGCCTGGTCCCCATCACAATCCGCTACACGGGTGGCGATTCGGTGGGCAAAATGCTGTCGGAGGCGGTTTTTGTCATGGCCATCCCCTATGTGGTCATTGGCATTGTCTGGCTTATGCGCTACTGGCGTATTCGAGGGATTACCATTCTCCTTGCTGGAGCCTCCCTGGTGCGAACCGCCCTGTCACTCATGACCCTGACGAGCGGAGGAGTTGTTACGTCACTCTCCCCCCCGCAAAAAGAGGTTCTGTTGATCAGTTCCTTCTTTGATCTGCTCATTTTTCTCTACCTCACTTTGCATAAAGGCGTGGTGCGGGCATTTGCGAACCCCTATTGATGCAGCGAGTTGAGAACTCGGCTCAGTTTGAATCATCGGTCTCGGCCGTATATCTCTGAGAAAAGCCGCAGACAGATCGAAATCTGTGAAACAATTGCAGGATGGTCCAGTTTCCCAGGATTATCCAGGGCGGAATGGGTGTAGGCGTCTCCAATTGGCGCCTGGCACAGGCCGTCTCCAAGCTCGGCCAGTTGGGCGTGGTGTCAGGAACGGCGCTCGATTCGCTGTTTGTGCGCCGCCTCGCCGATGGAGACCAGGAAGGCCAGATGCGCAAGGGACTGGACGCTTTTCCCTTTCCTGAAATGGCCCGCCGCATTTGGAATGAGTACTTTCTACCCGGTGGCAAGCCTGCCGGCAAGCCTTATCCAGCATTGCCCATGCACCAGAAGCGCGATTCGCGCAAGCTCGTCGAGCTGTGCATGGTTTCGAACTTCGTTGAGGTCTTCCTGGCGCGCGAAGGCCACAAAAACCCCGTGGGAATCAATTTTCTTGAGAAGGTGCAGATGCCGCACCTGGCCTCGATTTATGGAGCCATGCTCGCCGGCGTCGGCTACGTGCTGATGGGCGCCGGCATCCCGCTGCACATTCCCGGCGTGCTGGACGCGTTTGCCGCGCACCACGGGGCCGAGTACCGGCTCGCTGTCACCGGTGCGAACCAGGAAATGGATACTCAGATGCGCCTCGATCCGGCCGACTACGCCGAAGGCCCGCTGCCTCTGCTTCAGAGGCCGAAGTTCCTGGCCATCGTTTCCTCGAATACCTTGGCCGCGACCATGCTGCGGCGCGCCAATGGCCGCGTCGACGGCTTCGTGAACGAAAGCCCGACGGCCGGCGGACACAACGCCCCTCCTCGTGGCAAACTGCAATTGAACGCCGCCGGAGAGCCTGTCTACGGCGAGCGTGACCGCGTCAGCATCGAGGATCTCCGCTCCCTGGGCGTGCCCTTCTGGCTGGCAGGCGGGTATGGCAACGCTGAAAAACTCCGCGAGGCGCTCAATCAGGGCGCGGCCGGAATCCAGGTCGGCACTGCGTTTGCTTTTAGTCGTGAATCGGGCATGAGGGCAGACCTCAAGAACCGACTGCTCCAGCAGGCCCTTGCCGGTGCCGGCCAGGTCTATACCGACCCGCTTGCCTCGCCCACCGGCTTTCCCTTCAAAGTTGCGCAGCTCGAAGGAACTTCTTCCGCGTTCCAAATCTATCAGGAGAGGAAACGCGTCTGCGACCTGGGCTATCTGCGCGAGCCGTACGCCGTGGGCGATGACAAGATCGGCTACCGCTGCTCGGCCGAGCCCGTGGAGAACTACGTGGCCAAGGGCGGCAAAATCGAAGACACGGTAGGCCGTAAATGCCTGTGCAACGCGCTGCTCGCCAACGTGGGACACGCCCAGGCTCGCAAAGACGACACGGTCGAACCCGCTTTGGTGACCGTAGGCGACGACCTGAATTCGATCGCGGATTTCATCAAGCCCGGCCGGGACAGCTACTCAGCCGCCGACGTAGTCGAGAACCTGCTGAGCCTGGTTGCCCAAAGCGAAGAACCTGCTTTCGCAACCGCCCCGGAACCTGTTTACGCCACCGCTTGATCGCCGGACTGCGCAGAGCGGCAATTGATCAGGTTGCGTGTGTCAGGTCTGGTGATTAACCTGCCGCTGCGTTTTCCTCTCAATGTGCCCGCTCAGTATCAGCATTACCGCTGCCGACAGCGCCAGCATTCCGCCCACCGCATAGAATCCGCACGTATAACTCCCCCAGCGGCCCTTGATCCAACCGATCGCCAGCGGTCCCACGAATCCGCCCAGATTCCCCATGGAGTTGATCAGCGCAATGCCTGCCGCCGCGCCCGCTCCGGACAGAAAAAGGCTCGGCATGGCCCATAGCGGGCCTTTCGAGCCGTTCACGCCGAAGCTCACGATTGTCAGCGCCAGAATCACGGGCAACACTCCGTGCGCATTGCCTGCCCATATAAACCCTGCCGAAGCGGCCAGGCACGGAATCACCGTGTGCCACGTCCGCTCCACAGTCCGGTCAGAGTTCCGCGCCCACACCACCATCCCCGCCACCGCCGCCACCCCCGGTATGGCGTTGAGCCACCCAATGGTCATCGACGAATAGCCAAATTGTTCCAGAAGCAGTGGCGACCAGAAACCAAGCGCGTAAAGACCCGCCGTAGTCCCTGAATACACCAGAGCCAGCGCCAGCACCCGCGGATCGCGCAGAACAGCCCAAACCGCCGATTCGCTCCCTTTCCGAGACTTGCCTTGAATCTGTTCCGCCGCCAGCGTTTGCGCCAGCCATGAGCGCTCTTCCTGGTTCAGCCACGTTGCCTGCTCCGGCCGGTCAGTAAGCACTCTCAGCGTCAGAAATCCCAGCAGGATCGCCGGCAGCGCTTCGATGATGTAAAGCCATTGCCAGTTATCGAGTCCTGCGAACCTTGGCAGTTCCATCAGTGCTCCGGAGATTGGCGACCCAAGTGCCGTCGAAAGCGGCGCCGCCGCCATGAACGCGGCGAAGGCCACCGCCCGCTGCCGTGCAGGAAACCACAAGCTCAGGTAAAGCAGCGTCCCAGGAAAGAAGCCCGACTCGGCAACCCCGAGAAGAAACCGCATGGCGTAAAAGCTGTGCGGCCCCACCACAAATGCAGACGCGGCCGACACCGCGCCCCACGCCGTGACCACCCCGGCAATCCAGAACCGCGCGCCCACGCGCAGCATCAACAGGTTCCCCGGCACCTGGAGGGCCACATAGCCTATGAAGAAGATGCCTGCGCCAAAACCGAACATCGCCGGCGTGAGTCCAATCGCCTTGCTCATGGTGAGGGCGGCAAAGCCAACATTGACGCGGTCAAGAAAGCTGATGAAATAGAGCAGAATCACAAACGGAAGAATCCGCGCCCGCAGCTTTCGCGCCACGCGGGCTTCCAGTTCGCCACTCAGGCCAGGGTCTCTCACCCTGCTGCCAGAGGCCTTTTGGTCCCCGCACGAAGCTCCGCGCAAACCGCATCGGTCACCTCCGCGGTGGTCGCCGTTCCGCCCAGGTCGCGGGTATGCAGCTTCAGGTTGGCGGTCACGTGTTCCACGGCCTGCATCAGCCGGCGCGCAGCCTCCGGTTCGCCCAGGTGCTCCAGCATCATTGCCACGGTCCAGAAAGTTCCCACCGGATTGGCAATGCCCTTGCCCATAATGTCGAAGGCCGACCCGTGAATCGGCTCGAACATCGATGGGTACGCGCGTTCGGGATTGATGTTCGCCGTCGGCCCGATTCCCAGGCTTCCGGCCAGCGCGGCGGCCAGGTCGCTCAAAATATCCGCATGCAGATTGGTGGCCACAATCGTGTCCAGAGACGCCGGCCGGTTCACCATCCGCGCCGTCATCGCGTCCACCATCTCCTTGTCCCACGTCACATCGGGAAAATCCTTCGCGACCTCATGTGCAATCTCATCCCACATCACCATCGCGTGCCGCTGCGCATTGCTTTTCGTAACCACAGTCAGTCGCCTGCGGGGCCTCGATGAGGCAAGCTTGAATGCATAGCGATGAATCCGCTCCACTCCGGCGCGGGTCATCACCGATAAATCCGTCGCCACTTCAATCGGAAATCCCTGGTGCACCCGTCCGCCGGCGCCCGAGTACTCGCCCTCCGTGTTCTCGCGAACGATCACCCAGTTCAGGTCTTCGGCCCCGCACCGCTTCAGCGGCGCGTCAATTCCAGGCAGTATCCGCGTCGGCCGCACATTCGCGTATTGATCCAGGCCCTGGCAGATCTTCAGCCGCAACCCCCACAGCGTAATGTGATCGGGAATCTGCGGATCTCCCGCCGACCCGAATAAAATCGCGTCGTTGCTCTTCAGCGCCTCCAGCCCGTCCGCGGGCATCATCGCGCCATGCTGGCGATAAAAATCTCCGCCCCACTCGAAGTTCTCAAACTCGAATTGAAAACTGCATTCTGCCACAGTCAGCGCCTCCAGCACCTGTCGCCCTGCCGGCACAACTTCCTTCCCGATCCCGTCACCCGGCACCGTTGCGATCCGATATGTTTTCATGGTGCGACCCCTTCGCCGAACACGCCAATTCTACCGGTTCGATGGGGACTCCAGAAGAACTCAATTCCCGCTTGGCGTAGATGTGGCTCCGGCAATCTGGCCGACGTCCAATGTCACAGGATTCTGCAGAACTATCTGGAACTGCCAGCCGGCGTCGTACAGGACATAGTCGGTGTTGACCGCACGATGATGTGCCCAAACAAACATCGACACCATCAAGGCGGCAAACCCGCCCCCGACTGCACCACCGATTACTGCCGGCGACGGCCCTACGCGAGGGAGAGTCGGAGGTTCCTGCTGCTGCGCGAGCAGACCAAAGCTGCCTCTGGCGGGTGTGGACGCCACAGTTCCTTCTTGAGACGTCTCGCTCGCCGTTGCCTGGGCCGGCTCAGACCCCGTGGCCGGAAGCGCAAGCTCTGCCTGGGTGTTGTCTGCATCAATCTGAACCGAGTACCCGTTCGCGAACAACAGGCGCGTGAATCGTATCTGCACAGCCGGCAGGTTTGTATGCGGGGCGCGGGCGGTCACAGCGCTTAATACACCCTCTGCGTAAGTGCCCGCAGGAATTGCCATTTGTGTGCCGGAAGTCACAGGAAACGCGACGATCGCCCGAACTGTATCTCCGGCTTTGCTGGATTTGCTCTTAATGGAGCTGACCAGAGTGAGGGGAATAGCTGTCCCGGCCGGAATCGTGATGGTGCTTGCCGTGACAGGGGGTGCATTCGATCCCGGCGCCGGTGCGCTGACGGCGCCTTGTGAAACCGCCACCGAGGTTTGTACTCCAAAAACAGCGGCAATCAACAGCACAGCGACCGAAGGTACTTGCATGAGGCATCTTCCTTTCTTTTTGCCGGGCAGAAAACCAACGCAATTCAATGCGCCGTGGCCGGGAGTGGGTTTGGGCTCTGGGCGCCTGGCGCGGTGACCGGCGCGCAGGAAAGCACAACTGGCGAACCCGGGCAGACCGTGCCTGATATGTCTGGAGTGCCCGGCGAACCGGGAATCACCGTGGGCGGGGATGGCGGAGTTCCCGGGATGACCGTGTCCGCCATTCCAGGCCCTCCCGGAATGGTGATGTCGGGGGTACCCGGAGATCCCGGAATGACGGTGTCGGGCGTCCCTGGCGTACCGGGGAAACCGGAAGTCGGCCGGCATAGCGTTGCGGACCTGAACGCACCGGGAATCGGAGCTCGCGAGAGCGGAACCGCCTGCGCTATCCGTGCCGCGTTTACCGCCAGCGGAGCCCCCNNCGAGCCGGGGAGCGGAACCACGTATCCATCAGCAAGAACGATCTCGGTGAAAAGGACCTGGAATTCGGCCCGGTTCGAGCGCCGTGTTGGCGGAGTGAGCTTTTTCACCAGACCTTCGACGTAGCTGCCCGGTGGAATTGCAATTCGGTTGCCGACGATGACCGGGAATGTAGTTTGAGCGTAGAGTAAATCCCCAGGTTTCGCTGTTTTGGTCCACACCGGTCGAATCAGGACCAATTCCACCTTGGCGCCCGCAGGAATCGTCAATGTCTGGAGCGCGTTTGCCGTAGTGACTGGCGCCTGTGCAGCGGCTCCGGGCCCCGCTTGCCCTTCTGCTGGAGCCCATAGGAGTGACGCAGTAAGGAGAGCGGTTGCCAAGCGGAGCATCGATACCACCTCCATTGCTGGGGTATCCATTGCACAAGACGTCGATACAGGCTGGATTGTTTCACGCCTTGCAACCGGTTAGCTTCAAGGCCGAAGAAAAAGCCGGTCTATTAATGAAAAATGCTTTGCACCTTTTTTCTCCTGTGGCTGAGGCAACGTCCCCGTCATACCGCAACACGAGACGTACGCCCGGACTGTGACCTATGGCACACCTGCTTCTCATTGGCTGCGGGACAATGAGGTTGTAGGGTTCGCCTGCCATTCCGCTGCGGGCCCAGGAGAACATGCAAATGAGCGATCTTGCTACGCTGGCTGAATCTGTTGCTGTTGACCCTCTCGTCGGTCATCCCGCCGACTATCACGTCTTTCACAAGTTCATCGAGCGCTGCAAGAACCTGCCGGCCATTACCACGGCCGTGGTCTGGCCGATGTCGGATGTGGCCATGAAGGGCACGGTTGAAGCTGCACTTGAGGGCCTGATCGAGCCCACCCTCATCGGGCCGGCAGCCGGGATGAAGGCCCTGGCCGACAAAATCGGCGTCGACATCGGCGCCTATCCCATCCTCGATGCCGACACGGAAGAAAAGGCCGCTGAAGTAGGTGTGGCAATGTGCCGCGCCGGTAACGCCCAGGCCATGATGAAGGGCAGCCTGCACACCGACGAGTTGATGAAGGCCGCCATGCAGCGCGATACTGGCCTGCGTACCGCCCGCCGCATCTCCCACGTCTTCATCATGGATACGCCGGCTTATGCCCGCACCCTGCTGATCACCGATGCGGCTATCAACATCACGCCCGAGCTTGAAGACAAGATCCACATCGTGCAGAATGCTATTGACCTGGCTCACGCACTTGGTATTCCCGAACCCAAAGTTGCTTTGCTTTCGGCCGTCGAGACCGTTAACCCCAAGATCAAATCCACGCTTGATGCCGCAGCTCTCTGCAAGATGGCCGATCGAGGACAAATCACCGGTGGCATCCTCGACGGACCGCTGGCTTTCGACACCGCCGTGAGCGTGAAGGCCGCCGCCATCAAGAAGCTGGTCTCGCCCGTCACCGGCCAGGCCGACATTCTCGTCGTTCCTGACCTCGAAAGCGGCAACATGCTCGCCAAGCAGCTTGAGTACCTCGGCGGAGCACAGCTTGCCGGCATCGTTCTCGGTGCCCGGGTGCCCACTATTCTTACCAGCCGCGCCGATTCAGCCGAGACGCGCCTCACCAGTTGCGCGGTCGCCGTGCTGCTCCACTACGCCACGCACCCCACGGTGAAGGTCTAATCAAGTCAGCCAGTCAGCAAGCCGCGCAACCGGCTTGCTGGCCTGCCTGTCCGGTGCCGTCTCATCTGCGAAACTCAATCCATGCCCCTTTCCCGACCGGCCCTCATCTTCGACCTCGACGGAACCCTCACCGACTCGAAACCCGGCATTCTCGGCTGCCTGCGCAAGGTACTCGACGACCGCAACATGAGCGACTTCGGCTCCCTCGACCGGTTCATCGGCCCTCCCGTCGAAGAGTGGGTTGTCGAATTGCTTCCTCACGGAACCGAAGAAGCGCGCCTTACCCTGGCCCGCGACTACCGCGCCTGCTATGACCGCGAAGGCTGGTCGAACAATTCCGTCTATCCCGGCGTTCGCGAAATGCTCGAGCAGTTTCACAACGCAGGCTTTCCCCTCTTCGTCTGCACTTCGAAACATCAGCCATTCGCCATCCGCATCCTCGACGCATTCGAGCTCTCTCCCTTCTTCGCCGCAATCTACGGCGATAAGGTCGAATACGCGAGTCACAGCAAAGTCGACCTGCTCGCCCGCATCCTCGGCGAGCACGCTCTTACCCGCGATACGGCATGGATGATCGGTGACCGCAGCTTCGATTTCCATGCTGCACAAGCCAACCAGCTCCGCTGCCTTGCCGCCGGATGGGGTTACGGCTCGCCCCAGGAATGTGCGAAGGCCGATGCGGTTGCCCCCACTCCCGCCGATGTTTTTGCCATTGTCTCGAAGCAATCACCCGCGACAGGCTCTTCCGGCAATCCGCGCATTCTCCTCCCATAATCAAACCCGTCAAGGCAGGGAAGACCACAGCTGCTGAGAGCCCTTAAGGCTCATCCCGCTCAGTTCGAAAGTTGGTTCCTCCTTAGCAACGTGAGTGGCGTTTGCTCTCGGTCGGCATGTGGAAAACAGGTCATATTATCATTCCCATGTTAAATGACTGTGGAATATACCAAGCTAAGTAATTGATAAAAGTTGATCTAAGAAAAAATATTGACAATCGAATATGATTTCGCTTAGTCTGATGACGGTAACACCTGACCATACAGGAGGAATATCATGCGTCAAATCCTTACAGGTACTGTCATCCTCGCTTCACTGCTCCTCCCCGCAGCGGCTCGTGCCAGCCAACCACCGGACGATGCCTCTGCCTCAACCCAGATTGCTCGTGTAAGCACAGGAGTCACCGCGCCAACGCTCCTTCATTCCATCGGCCTCACCATTCCCGATGGACTGCCCCAGGATGCGATTCCAGTCGATGCCCGCATCGGCCTCACACTCACCGTCGACGAGAAAGGCCAGCCTCAGGACGTTCAGGTCATTCAAGGGATCAATCCATTCTGGGATGCACGTATCGTCGATGCAGTGCGCAAATTCCACTATCGCCCCGGCACCATCGACAACAAGCCCACCCCGGTCGACTTGAACCTAACCGTCACCATTGCCCGTTAGTCCTGACGTTCGCCAGCCCTCCCCCAACCCAACAACAATAAGAAGGCGTCCCATCCCCGATGCGCATTTGCTGTCAAGGGGGGACGCCTTCGTTGTTCAGGCCCATGCCTGATTCATGCGTTTTTTTCGCTCTTCGCGGGCGCTCACGCGCTGCGATCACTGTGGCTGCGGCCAGCCTGGATCGCGATGTTCCCGGTAACTCGGGAAGCGAAAATTCTGCGCGGTCAGCTCCGTTTGCATTAGCCGCACCGTCCGGTATTCGCTGTAGGTGATGGGTGTGCCGGGACAAAGGTGATTGTCGGATCCCATTCTGATCGAAAAGCCGATCGGAAACATCGTTACCGCTGAAAAGCTGGATTCGGCCGGCTCGGTTTTCAGGTTCCCAACCCAGGCGGCCGCTTGCCCTGCTGTCGAAGACCCGGCCGGCAAACTGTTGCACGGGCCGCCTGACCACTGCGTTTCGACGTACGTGAGTGTTGGCTGGCGCTGAGCAGACCTGCAGAAGATGCTCTCGATCTGAGGCACCTCGGCCGCTCCGATTAGGACCGGAATCACACGCGGCGAGCAGATGCCGAAATCGGGTACTTCAAAATCATGGCCCGGCAGCGTTCGAGACCACACGCTGGTGCGCCGCGCCTCGGTGAGCGCAAACGCCAGGCGCAACGTGACCGGCGTCGACTGCACCCGGTTGAATAAATTGCGCGGCACTTCGAACGTCACGTTTGCATCCTGCGTGTCGGGCCGAAAATACCAGTCGTTGACGGGCTGCCACGATGAAGTCAAGCTCACCCCCCGACTATTTTCCACCGTCACCTTCACGCCGTTCGGGACCCATAGATCGCCCTCAGCCACTCCGGCCACGTGCAGCGGCAAAACCACTTGAACGCTCCCGGAACTGAGTGCCCGATGAGCATCCCCGGCAGTCTCGGCGTTTGCCCCCAACGTGAGTTGAACCGCCGCATTCTCACCGATGGTCGCGTGCGGGTATTTGTGGTTCACCATCGCATCGCTTGCGAATACCCACACGCTCAGGGCGAGCAGGAAAGGAAGCGCGAGCATGATGATGCGCGAGAGCGCGACCCTGCGAGCGGCATATTGGAGAGCGATCACGCCCGCGCAAACGCACAAAAGAAGTGGAAATGCTATGGGATTCTCGATTGAGACCGGGCTGTGGAGCACCCCTTTCATCAAAAGGGCCGATACGGCAATTGCTATTGCTGCCGCGGCAACAGCGATACATAGGAGAGTGAGCGTCATCCGTGCAAAATTAACCGTAACCGTTGCGATCGCCAGCAGCGGAAAGATCAAAGCGCTGAGCAGCATCATCTGGTAAAGAAACCCGCCGACATGCGCAAGAGGATGGAGTCCGGCGAGCGCTTCCAGGCAGAACTGCGCAACTGCGATTGGCAGATAGATGAAACACACCACGAATAATGCTTTTGCCGCCAGCAGCTTCTTCCACTCGTATGGCCGCGTGATCCAGAATTGGCGGTCGCCAACCGTCCTCTCGTCGTGGGCAACGCGCGCAATCAGCAGCCACCAGCTTATAGGGATCAGCAGGGCAAGGAACACGGTCAGGATCGCATCCTGCCGCGCAAACGCCACCTGGCCAACTGCTACGAGATTGCCGGGATTCGCCCACTGCCGGGAAACAACCCACGCAAATGCGACAGTGACCGCCAGCGAAAGCAGAATCTCGCCCCAAAAGCGGCGCATATCTTTGGCCAGTATGTGCAGGATCTGCTTCATGCTTCCGTCCTCCCGGAGTGAGTGTGACTGGCGGCGGATTGCGTATGCGTGCGCTGACTTTTTGCGATCGCCAGAAAGATCGCACGCAGGGGTATCGGGTCCAGCGACAGATCGCGCGCCGATGGAAACACCTCCCTGAGCGCGCGCTCGGTTGGGTCGCCCGCAAAGCCGCTGTGCACAAAGCGGACCACCGCGCCGTTCACCTCAACCTGGAGCCAATCCGCCGGAGGATTTGCGGGCAAAGTAACCGGACCATCCATCGTCACCGTCACCTCGCGGAACCGTCCCGAGAGTGATGCCATCTCTTCCGAAAACAGCATTCGCCCCTCCGCCAGGTAACCCACATGGCTTGAGAAGCTCTCGATCTCCGCCAGGTCGTGCGACGAAAGGAAGATCGTGGTTTCCGGCGCCCGGTCCAGCAATCCCTCAATCAATTCGTCCCTCACCAGCGGATCCAGCCCTGTAAACGGCTCATCGAGTACAATCAGCGCCGGCCGGTACGCCAGCGCGCTCGCAAATGCCGCCTTCATCCGCATCCCGCGCGATAAGTGCTTGAGCGGGCGCTTTAGCGGTAGGTCAAACTGCTCGATCAGTTGCTGCTCCAGTTCCCGGTCCCAGCGCGGATAGAATGGCCGCCAGTATTCCAGCATTGCGCCCACCGTCATCCATTCCGGCATCTCCTGGTTTTCTGAAACGTACCCGATGCGGTTGAAATCCTTTCCAGCAAGCCTCGTCGAATCGATTCCCAGAACCCTCGACTGTCCTCCGGTCGGCCGGAAAATATTCATCAGGAGTTTGATGATGGTGGTCTTTCCCGCGCCGTTGGCGCCCACCAGCGCATAGATCGCTCCCTCCGGCACGGCCAGTTCCACGCCATTCAGCGCTGCGGTCCGGCCGAAACTTTTCGTCAATCCCTCGGCTTGAATCATGAGCTTCATTCCTCTTCGCGCCCTCCGTCCTTTGTCTCGCCGCCCAGACGCTGCCAGTGCTTTGCAACGGAATCAATCGTCTCTTCCAGGCCAATGCCAAGCCGCTTGGCCTCCACCACCAGTTCTTCAATCTCCTGGCCCAGCAACTGGCTCCGCTCTTTCCGGGTCGCATCCGGCAACCGCGCAACCACCGTCCCAATCCCAGGGCGGTTCTCGAGCAGTCCCTCGTTGATGAGGTGGGCCACAATCTTGGCCGCAGTGTTGGGGTTGATCTTCAGTTCTTTGCTCAGCGCCCGCACCGATGGGAAGGTATCGCCCGGCCGTAGCTGCCCCGCGACCATCGCCCGCTTGGCCGCATACACCACCTGCTCGAATATCGAGATGCCGGCTCGGAATTGCACTCGGAAGGGAATCACATGTGTACTATCACGCATAGTACACTTGATTGTCAAGATGATTTTGGTGAGTTTTTTACTTGTTCTTCTGTGTCGCTTGAATGCGCGTTCAGCCCGTGCCGTATCTCAATCTGCTACTGCTGCAAGAACGCAGCTACCCTTGGCCCTATTTCGCCGGCGCACTGAACCGGCGCCAGGTGTCCGCACCCGGCAACTACGTCCAGCTCCGACTGCGGAACCAGCCGATGCATCTTTTCGGCCAGATTGAGTGGCGTGATCCGGTCTTCCGCGCCCCACAAGATCAGCACCGGCATTTTCATCTCCGGCAGCATGTTGTCGGTAACATCCCGCCCGGTTAGCATGGCCGCCATCGCCCGCTGTACCACCCTTCGATGCTCGATCGAGAGGCGCAGAATGTCCCGGGCCACAAACCCCGGCATATTCGGCGGATGGGGCATCAACAGTGCTTCGAGTTGTCCCACCTGTTCGACATTCGCAGGCATAAACAGCTGCGTATCCCAGTCAGGAACGGCGTAGATTCCAGCCGAATCGAACAGCATCAGCCGCGCGACCCGGCCGGGAGCTTCGTTTGCAATTATCTGCACAATCCATCCGCCCATCGACCAGCCGCCCAGGTCCACCTGCTTCAGCCCCAGCGCATCCATGAAACCAATCACGACACTGGCTTCGTCGCGCACAGAATACGAAAAGTCTGCCGGTCTCTCGCTGCGGCCATACCCCGGCAGGTCGGGCATATACACGCGAAACCCCGCCTTGGCGAGATACGGCGCCAGATTTCGCCAATCTTCTGCGCGTCCCCCCAGGCCATGCACCAGCACCACCGCCTGGCCGTTCGCCGGACCTTCGATGAGGTAGTGGACGCGACGCCCTTGAACCAGTACGGTCCGGTTTTCGACTCCAGTGAACGCCTCGCGAAGATACATGCTCCCATCGAAGTAACTCACCGGCCGCAGCCAGAATCCGATCCCGGCAGCGACAGCGAGCGCAGCCACAGTCCAAACCACCCTCCTCGCCAATCTCATCGTTCTTCCCCCATTGATCCTTTCCTTATCGCTCATTTTGGAGCGCTTGTGCCCGCTGCCAGCCTCGCTCCATCACCCGCACCGTTATCGGATCCAGCGCCTGCGCGCTGTGGCTGTTCCATTCCGCCCTCTCCACCCATCGCACCGCATCCGCATCCGACGCGGCCTGCAATGCGCCGCCCGTCACACGGCAAAGGTAATCGGCTATCACGTAGTGAAATCTCACCCGCTCGCCTTCCCGGAGAATCCTGTCCAGAAGCTCAATCAGTTCCAGCGGTTCCACTTTGAGCCCGGTCTCTTCCATCACCTCGCGTACCACCGCATCGGTGAGCGATTCGCCTACTTCAAGCACTCCTCCGGGCAGCGTCCAATGGCCCTTCAGCGGCTCGCTGCCGCGCTGCACCAGCAACACGCGGCCCTCCTTCACGATCACCGCGCCCACACCAACCAGCGGCGCCAACGGGAATTCTCTCTGCATGCTTCTTACGATAGTGCCTGCACTGTATAGTCCCACAACCTGGAAACCGGGACCGCAACCGGGAATTGCGGATGAATCCATGCACGGTGCCGCCCAGGCCGTCGCCGCTCTGCGCCAGGCCGGTCTCCGCGTCCTGATGCTCACCGGTGACTCGGCCGCCGCCGCCGCGCCCATTGCCCGCCAGGCAGGAATCACAGAGGTTCAGGCCGCACTCGATCCGGCCGGCAAACTGGCCCACATTCGCGCTTTGCAGCAATCCGGACTGCGCGTTGCCATGGTCGGCGACGGCATCAACGACGCTGCCGCGCTGGCCCAGGCTGATGCGGGCATCGCCATTGGGTCCGGAGCCGACCTCGCCCAGGAAGCCGGCGACGTCCTGCTCCTGCGCATTCAACCCTCCGCAATTCCCACCGCGATCGCCCTGGCTCGTTCAACATTGCGCGTCATGCGCCAGAACCTCTTCTGGGCCGCCGGTTACAACATACTCGGCATCCCGCTGGCCGCCGGGCTGCTCTATCCGGCCTTCCACATTCTGCTCACGCCCTGGCTGGCCGCCGCCGCCATGGCGCTCAGCTCCGTCTGCGTTCTGGCCAACAGCCTGCGCCTGCGGCGCTGGCAACCAGCCGCTGCGCAAGCGAGCTAAGCCCAGGCAAGCTAAACTATCGTCAGAGCCCGCTCGTGCGCATCCTTACCCGCTACATCCTCGGCGAAATCCTCTCCCACACACTCATCGGGTGTGCGCTCTTCACCTTCATCCTTTTCATGCCCCAGCTTCCTCACATCCTGGAAGTTGTGGTGCGCAACAGCTCTACGCTCAGCAATGTGATGGAGGTATTTCTCTTCACGCTGCCCAATCTGTTTCGGGTCACCATCCCCATGGCGGTACTGGTAGGCGTGCTTTTGGGGCTCTCCCGCCTGGCCTCCGACAGCGAAATCATCGCAATGCGCGCCTCCGGCCTGGGTATTGGCTACTTCGTGCGCGTCTCCTCCATCGTGGCCATCGGCGGCACTCTGCTGGGCCTTGCCAATTCACTCTATCTGGCCCCGCGCGCCAATCAGGCCATCCTGGAGATGGAACAGGCCCTTGAAACCTCGCAGGCTTCTTACGAGATCCAGCCCCGTGTGTTCTACGAGGATTTTCGCAACTTTGTCCTCTACGTGCAGAATGTTCACTCCGGGGCCGGTCCATCCAATTGGGACCAGGTCTTCATGGCCGATGTCTCCGATCCCGCCAACCCCACCATCACCACCGCCGCTACTGCAACCGTCGTGAGTGATGGCAGCCAGGAACTGCTCATGCGCCTGCGCAATGGAGCGGAAAATGAAACGGTCGACGGTCAGCCCGACCAATACAAAATTACAGCCTTCACTATCACCGACCGTCCTCTCGAGCTCAGCGCGCAGAGCGATATTCATCTGGGGCGGTTGGACACGGTCATCTATGCGCTGCCATTGAGGACCCTGCTTGAGCGTATCCGCGATCCCAAAAGCGGCCCTGACGCCAAGCGCTTCCTCATCGAGCTGCACAGCCGCTTTGCCTTTCCCGCCGCTTGCCTTGTACTCATGCTGGTGGGAGTGCCGCTCGGCGTTGCCTCGCGTCGCGGCGGCAAAAGCTCGGGCTTCGTATTCACCATCCTCCTGGTCTTTGTCTATTACTTCCTCTCATCTACCGGCATCGCCCTGGGCCGGCAAAACAGGCTCCCGGCTTTCTTCGCTGTCTGGTCCGCCAATCTGCTTTTCGCCGGCGCAGGCCTGTTCCTGCTTTGGCAGATGGCCAGCGGCGGCCGTGTCCTCTCCGCATTTGCGGGCTGGGCCTCGCAATGGCCCAGATTCAAGCCCGCATCCCAACCCAGGCTGAATGGGTCAAGACCCAACGGAACCGGGCTTACCGGTCTGTTGAGCAAATTCCAGACGCGCCCGCTGCGAATCCACTCCCGAAACACCTTTCCGCGCATTCTCGACGAATATGTGGTGCGCGAATTCATCAATATGTTCCTTCTCGTGCAGGCGGGCTTCGTCCTACTCATGATCGTTTTCACGTTCTTCGATCTTGTCGGCGACATACTCCGCAACCACATTCACCTCACCACCGTCGGCGACTATCTCGTCAATCTTACCCCCAGCATGATCTACCAGATCGCACCACTGGCCGTGCTCATCGCCGCACTCGTCGTATTCGGCGTCCTGAACCGCAACAGCGAGATCATTGCTATGAAAGCCACCGGCATCAGCCTCTACCGGCTCGTCATTCCCATCGTCTCCATCGCCGCCATCCTCGCCGTCAGCCTCTTTCTCTTCGACCAGTACTATCTGCCCCAAGCCAACCGCAAACAGGAGGCCTTGCGCTCCGTAATCAAGGGCCGTCCGCCGCAGACATTCCTTCGTCCCGAACATAAGTGGATATTTGGCCAGCCCCGTCCCGGCGAGCCCGGACGCATCTTTTACTACCAGTTCTTCGATTCGGAGCGCAAAGAGTTCGGCAATCTCTCCATCTTCGAGTTCGATCCCGCCACCTTCCAGCTTTCGCGGCGCATCTTTGCTACGCGGGCGTTCTGGGACGATGATTCCGGCTCCTGGCGCTTTCAAAACGGCTGGGAGCGCGACCTCCAGGGCGCCAATGTGACCACATATCGTGACTTCCTTGACACGTCGTTCTCTGAGATCCACGAGCCGCCCGACTACTTCAATTTCAAGGAAGACCTGCAGTCCCAGGAGATGAACTTCGGCCAGCTCGATCGCTACATCCGCGACCTGCGCCAGAGCGGATTTGATACCATGCGCCTCCGCGTCGCGCTGTGGCACAAGCTTGCCTACCCGCTCGTCGCCGTGGTCATGGCCGTGCTCGCCATCCCCTTCGCACTTTCCATGGGTCGCCGCGGATCGCTTTCCGCTATCGCCATTGCCATCGCCGTCGCCCTGGCCTACTACGTCGTCGACGGCCTCTTCGGCGCCATGGGCAACGTCAATTACCTTCCCGCCGCGATGGCCGCCTGGTCGTCCGACGTTCTGTTCGGCCTGGTGGGCGGCTACCTGCTGCTGCGCACGCCCACGTAACGCGGTTCCGTCCTCCGTTCGTCGTTGCCTGACCGCGCGACCTCGTACAATGAATCCATGTTGCGCGATCTGGCCCCGCTCTTCACTTACATGCGCCGTTACCGCATGGGATATGTGTGGGGCACCCTCTCGTGTATTGCCACCAACGCCATCGCCGTGCAGTTTCCCAGAGTCCTGGGCAAAGCCGTCGATGCGCTCGGCAAAGGAGTGGCCCGGGAGCGGATTCTCCTTTTCGCTAGCCTGCTCGTCGCCATCTCACTCGGGAAAGGCATCTTCCTCTACGCACAGCGCTGGATTCTCATTGGCATCTCGCGCGAAATCGAATTCGACATCCGCAACGACCTTTTCCGCAAACTCGAGTTGCAGGACTCAGGCTTCTACCAGCGTTACCGCACCGGCGACATCATGGCCCGCATGACTAACGACCTGAACGCGGTCCGCATGTTGCTTGGCCCGGCGCTCATGTACAGCGCCAACACGCTCTTCCTCAGCGTCTTCGCCCTTTGTTACCTGCTGCGCATTAGCCCCTATCTCACCCTCGTGGCCCTGGCGCCCATGCCCTTTGCCAGCATCCTCATCCAGTACTTCGGCAGCAGAATCCATACCCGCTTTGAGCGCATCCAGGCCAGCTTTTCCGATATCTCCGCGCAGGCTCAGGAAAACTACTCCGGCGTGCGCCTCATCCGCGCCTTCGCCCGCGAAGTCTCTGAAATCGGCCTCTTTGAACGCCTCAATCGTGAGTACATTCGCCGCGCCCTGCGCCTGGTTCAGCTTATGGGCATGCTGTGGCCCACGCTCGAGTTCATCCTCGGCGTCTCCATGATCATCACACTGCTGGCCGGCGGACACCTGGTCATTGCCCATCGCATCTCGGTGGGTGATTTCGTCGCCTTCAACACTTATATGATCCAGCTCATCTGGCCCATCATCGCCATCGGCTGGGTAATCAATATCTTCCAGCGCGGCACCGCTTCGGTGAAGCGCATCGACGAACTGCTCCAGGCCGAGCCGGCTATCGACGACCGCCAATCCGTGGATTTTCCTTTTGGACCGGAATTTGTGCTAAAGGGAGAGATTGAACTCCGCCACCTCAATTTCAGTTACGACGAAACTCCGGTACTGCGCGATATCTCGCTGCGCATCCCCGCTGGCTCCAGCCTGGCTATTGTCGGCCCCACCGGCTCAGGCAAGTCGACGCTCGTCAATCTCATTTCGCGCCTTTACGAAGCTCCCGAGGGAACGCTCTTCATCGATGACCGCCCGGTGCGCGAATTTCCGCTTGCCGTGCTGCGCCGCAACATCGGCATGGTGCCCCAGGAAACCTTCCTCTTCAGCGAAACCATCCGCGAAAACCTTGCCTTCGGGGCGCCCCACGCCAGTGCCGAGGAACTCCTGCAGGCTGCCGAGGCCGCCCATATCCGCCAGGAGTTCGAGGAGTTTCCNNCGCGCTTTGTTGCGCCGCCCCGCCATCCTTATCCTCGACGATGCGCTGGCCAGCGTTGACACCTATACCGAAGAGCGCATCCTCGGCGGCCTGCGCAGCTACACGGCGACCGCGACTACCATCCTCATCTCCCATCGCGTCTCTACCGTTCGCGGCGCCGACATGATCGCGGTGCTCGACCGCGGCAGGATTGTCGAGATGGGAGGCCACGACGAGCTTCTCGCCCGCGACGGCTACTACGCCGGCCTCTATCGGAAGCAACAACTCGAAGAAGAACTCACCGTCGCAGGCTGAATCAACTCAAGCCATCCAGCCTGAAGCTCCCCCCTCTTCGCCCGCCTCCGAGACGCTCTCTGCGCCGGTCTGCACATGCGCCGGCATGGCGATAACCCGCGTTGCCGCCGGTCTTGCGTTGGGATCCCTGGCTACTTCGCGCCAGGCTCCGCGCACGTTCCGTACGCAATCGATGGCGTGTGAGAATTTGGCCTTTGAAGCCGATTGCGACGCCTGCAGAATCTGCGCGAAGACCGATGCGTAGAATTCGCTCAGCGCCTCCGCAGGCCGGCCGCCCACATCCATGCGCAGCCGCGCCTGAAGGTGAATGATGATGTCCAGCGCCCGCTTCACCGCCGCCCGCCGTCCCTCCGCGTCGCCCCGCTCCACCGCCTCGATCGCTCCATGCAAAAAACGGATGATCCCGTCATATAGCGCCACCACCAGATCGACAGCCGATGCCCCGTCCAGCGTGTGTTCCCTATAATCTCCCATGTGATTATGGCTCCTTAGCCGCCCGGATTCTGGTCATAACCGGTGATCGCCGAGTAAAGCTCGTTGACCCCTTCCAGCTGTGTCGGCAGCTCTTCCATGACCTCGTTGGCGCTGTTCAGCTCGGTGGTCAGGCTCGACTGCTCCACTGAAATCAGGCTGTTTTCCTTCGAAATCTCCGCATTCAGTGTGGATTCTGTGCTGCTGTCGGAACTGGACGCAAGCGCCAGGATGCCGGTGGAGTTGCTGCTTCCGGCATTGGTCAGCATGTTTGAAAAGGACTGTCCCCAGCTGCTCGCATTCTGGAAGAACCCCACCACACCGCCGTAGTCCGTGTTCAGTACCGAGTCAAGAGAGGTGGCGTCGAAGGTCAGCGAACCATCGTTGTTTACGCTGATGCCCAGGCTGGTCAGGTTGTTGATGTCCGACGATGGGTTGTAGTTGGGCGTACTGATCGTGCCGGTGGGATCCACGATATTCGAAGTAATCGTCAGCGCGCCGGCCGACCCATTCGACCCAGAGGTCAGCGTCAATGCCGTTCCGGCGCTATTCGGGGCGGCAGTAACTCCGGTAAGGCCGTTGATTGCGCCCATAAGGCCGGAAAGCGTGTCATCCGACGAGTCGAGAGTGATTGTCTGCACGGAGCCGCTGCCCACCTGGATGGTCATCGATCCGCTGAGCGTGTCGCCGCTGCCGCCGACGGTGCCGAACGTGCCGGTGTCCGGCGTGGTGCTGGTGTACCCTGCGCTCTCATATGTCAGTGTCGATTGAGCCGTAACGGTGAGCGACGGTGTCACTGTCAGCGCACCATTGGCGCCTGCGGTTTGCGATGTCAGAGTGAGTGAGGATTCGCCGTCGCTTGTCGACACGCCGGCCGTCACACCGATATTGGCAGTGGTGATGGCAGCTGCCAGCCCGGCTAGCGTATTGACGCCACTCCCGGTGTAGATGGTGTTGGACCGCGGCGAACTGGGCGCTGCGCCTATCTGGATGGTCTCCGCCGTGCCGCTGCCCACCTGAATCGACAAAGAACCGGCGAGCGTGGTTCCTGCCGCTGAAGAAACCGCATCGAGATACCCATTGGGATTCTGCGTGTTTACACTGCCCAGCAGCTGCTCCTGCAGCAAAGTGAGCGTGGGGGAGCCGAACAGCGGCTCAGGCGTTCCCGAGCTTGTGTTGCCTTCCTGTGTGTTGAGCGCACTCACCAGCGAGTTGTAGTCGGAGACAAACTGGTTGACCGTGCTCTCGACATCCGTATTGTCGTTGCCGATTACGATCTGCACGGGTGTAGATGAGGCTGACAGCAGTTGGAAGGTTACGCCGGGAATCAGGTCGGTAACAGTATTCGAGGCGCTGGTAAGGTTGACGCCGTCCACCGTCATGCCGGCGTTCGATCCGGTTACCGCGGAGGTATAGCCCAGAGCGGTCACGCTGTCGGTGAGGCTGGAGTTCACGGTCAGCGTTCCGGCAGTCCCGGGAGTGTTTGATTCGAGCGAAAGGCTCGACGTGCCGTCGCTGTTGGTGACAATCGAAGCCTGAACCCCGAGGGTTGCGGTGTTCTGAGCGATATAAGTCTCCAGGTCGGAGAGTGTTGTGCCGCCTTCCGCCGAACTCACCTCTGCCATGGTGACTGAGGCTGAGGTACCGCTGCCCACCTGGATGGAGATCGACCCGGCAAGCGGTTCGCTGGGCCCTGAAACCGCCGCCAGGGTGCCGATTGAATTCGCGCTGCTGGTTCCGGCCGTGCCGGTGTAGGCCAATGTGTTTTGTGCGGCCGCGGTAATGGAATTCGCGCTGATCGCGATGTTTCCGCCGGCTCCCGATGTGCCCGACACCAGGCTCAACCGGGAGCCTGTGGCATCGGTCAGCACGCTCGCCGTGATCCCTGCGCCCGACGCGTTGATTGCAGACGCCAGCCCCGAAAGCGTGTTCTCGGACGAGTCCAGCGTGATGGTCTTAGCTGTGCCGCTGCCGACCTTGAGAGTGATCGATCCGGACAGCGTATCGGAGGCGTTCGTGATTTCGGCCAGGTATCCGCTCGAGGTCTGCGCCAGGCTGTTCACCGTCACGGTGTGCGTTCCCGCCGACGCCGAAGTGGAGGCCGCCGTCAGTTCGAGCACGTTGGTATTGGAACTGGAGCCCGTTTTTTGCGAAAGAATTCCCTGCATGTCGGTCAGCGAGCTCATGTCGTTGGAGAGATTTGAAAACAGCGTTCCCAGGCTCGAAATCGCCGTATCCTGACTCTCCAATGTCGTCAACTGCGTCTTCCACGGCGTTTCGACATTCTGGAGATTGGCCACGATCTCAGACACCGTCGCGCTCACATTGAACCCCGCGCCGCTGGTAGGCGACCCGAAACTCAGTCCAACTGTACCCATCCGAACCTCTCCTCGACCTCTCGAGCATCCGGCGAGCCAATCGGCTGAGTGGCATATTGGAAGAAGCTCATTGCCCGGCCCGGCTCTGCCTCAAATGCAAAAGGGGGCGTCCCTCCGGACGCCCCTTTTTGGTTGATGAACCACTGCGGTCTTACTGCAGCAGCTTGGTGACTTCCTGTTGCATGCTGTTGGCCTGTGCCAAAGCCGAGATGCCGGTCTGGCTCAGAATTTCGTACTTTGACATGTTGGAGGTTGCCGACGCGTAGTCGGTGGCCTGCACTGCGTTTTGCGCCGACTGCACGTTCTCCTGTTGCGTGCCGAGCACCTGGCTGACGGCGTTCAGCGTGTTGATTTGTGCGCCGATGTAGCCGTCCTGCGCAGCGACGGCGGTAATGGCGGAGTTCAGGCTTGTGAGTGCGGTTTCGGCGTTCGCCTGGTTCGTCAGATCGGTGGAAGCCAGGGACTGGCCTGCGGCGTCGGTGTAGCTGATGGTGGCTATGCTGCCGGCGGTTGAGGTGCCCGCAGCCGGCGTTGGAGCAACAGGGACCAGCGGACCGAGGCTGGCCCCTGCGTTGTTTGCTGCGTACGTAGTGGAGTCGAACGTGCCCACACCAGTGCCCGTCCACGACACGACGCTGCCTGCGGACGTGGAATATGACTCGCCGGAGGCCTCGTTCGAAACCCCGACTGAGTATGCCGCGGTTGCGGTATAGGACATTGCCTGACCCGCGCCGCTGCTGGTTGTAAGGGTATTGTCAGACAGGGTGTCGCTCACCTTCAGGCCTGTTGTTGCCCCCGTCGTATTCAGATCCAGGGCGCCCGAGGTTGCATCGACGCTGGCTGATACGCCAAGAGCGGAGTCGGCGGTGATGTACGATGCCAACTGGGTCATGGTAACGGCGTTGGCGGCTTCGTCGTCAGCAGTGGCAACCTGGCTTGTGGTGACGGT
>PLSH01000335.1:5597-5753 GCA_003165095.1 Acidobacteriaceae bacterium | reverse complement strand
AGATGCCCATGCCCGGCGGCACGGCTGAGAAATTCCGGAAAGCCGTTTGTCCCCACTTCAGGAAGGCGTATCGCTCGCGGTTGCGTTGAAATTCGAGCAGCGAGTTGGCTCCGTAGGCGCCTTCGGTTCCATATTCGTCCACCTGCACCGAGTGAT
>PLSH01000335.1:0-5577 GCA_003165095.1 Acidobacteriaceae bacterium | reverse complement strand
CATTCACGCCATCCTCGCGGCGCAGCAGGTTCTCAAGCAGAATTTTCAGGCTGAAAGGCAGCCGGCCCAGGTTGAATCCGCGCGCTGTGAGCGCAGGCAGGCGATAGATGGTGTAGCTGCGATTGCCGGAGGTAAGCACGGCACGGCTCGAAAAGCTGTTAGAAATACTGGTCATAGGGGGAAATCCTTTCTGTCCGCGCACGGGCGGATCAAAAAAACTGCATTTCTACTCGACGTCTCCAGCTCGCGGAGATTCCGCCGGACGCAGGGCGCCCCAGAGCCTGCCGAAGAATCTCGCTTTTGAGACCTGGGAAAGCAAAAATCTCTACGAGGATAGATTACTCAGCAGGAGGGTCAGCGTCCACGGTCGCGCCGCCCGCGGCGAAACCGCTTGAGGTGGAGCGAATCGGCAATGGCAAAGAGGCTGCACATCGGATACTTTAAAATTCTATCGCGGATGACGAGTAGCGCGGAAGGCGTTGTCGATGCAATTGAAATTGGGGATTGTCACCCGAGGCCGCGAAACTCAAACAGCGGCAGCCGTGAGGAAGAACTACCGGATCGATTCCCCCCGCGGACCACAGAGCCGAAGCCATAGCTCGATCGAGATTGCCGCACGGCAATTGCCCATCGCACTCCGCCTCTATACTGAATGAGAGATGACACAGGAGATCGATGATCGATCAAAACTGAGTAATCGGGCAAAACTGAGTTATTGGGTTGGCCTTCAAGGCCTGTATTTCCGCCTCCTGGCGTGGCTGATGCGCCGCCTGCCCAGCGAGCGGCAGCGGTTGCTGGCGGTGACCATCCTCGCCGGAGGACTTTGCGGCCTGGCCGCCGTCGCCTTTCACAAAAGCATTTTCTGGGCCGAAGCGCTGTTCATCGACCGCGCCAACGCCGCGCCCGGGCATAGCTGGATCTGGTGGACGATCCTCACCCCTGTCCTGGGCGGCCTGTTCGCCGGAATCGGCCTCAACTACTTCGCCCCTGCCGCCGCCGGCAGCGGAATTCCCCAGGTCAAAGTGGCCTACGCCCTTCGATCCGGCATGGTCACCGTGCGGGAGACGATCGGTAAATTCATCATCTGCGCTACGCAGATTGGAGCCGGAGCCTCGCTGGGCCTTGAAGGACCCACGGTGCAGATCTGCGCCGGCGTCAGCAGCATGCTGGCCCGCGCTGCCCGGATCGGCCCCCAAAACAGCCGCCGCCTCGCCGCCGTTGGAATGGCCGCAGGCATTGCCGCGGCCTTCAATGCGCCCATTGCCGCCATCACCTTCACGCTTGAAGAACTGATCGGCGACCTCGACCAGACCATGCTCACCGGCGTCATCGTGGCCGCGGCATTATCTGCCGTTATTGAGCATTACATGCTCGGCAACAATCCGGTCTTTCACATCCAGCGCGCTTACACCTTCTCTCAACCCTCGTCGCTGGTCTGGTACGCCCTGCTTGGACTGTTGGCCGCCATTGTCTCCGTCACTTTCACTGATTCGTTGCTCGCGCTGCGCGCCTGGTTCAAAAAGCTCACCGCGGTTCCGCGCTGGGTGCATCCGGCGATTGGCGGAGCGGCCACCGGCGCCATGGCCGTGCTCGGGCTGTATCTTTTCCACCTCAACGGCATTGCCGGCGACCCCTATAAAACCCTCACGCTCGCGCTCACCGGAACCATGCCGGTGCTCTTCATGGCCGCATTTTGCGTGCTCAAGCTGGCCGCAACGGTCTGTTCCTATTCGAGCGGCGGCTCCGGCGGCATTTTTGCTCCCGCGCTGTTCATGGGAGCGATGCTGGGCGGTTCAGTTGGCTACCTCGACGTAACCATCTTCCACCACTCTTCCGACGCCATCGGCGCGTTCGCCGTGGTGGGCATGGGCGCAGTCTTTGCGGGCATTGTTCGCGCACCCATGACCTCAGTCCTGATCGTTTTTGAGATGACCGGAGGTTATGGCCTGGTGCTGCCGTTGATGATCGCCAACATGAGCGCCTTTGCCCTGGCCCGATACTGGCGCCACACCCCTGTTTATGAAGCTCTGCTGGCGCAGGATGGGATCGAACTGCCCCACGGGTCAATACCGCTCAGCCCGTCCGGACCGCCCAGCGATGCCGAGATGCTCGCCACCGATTTGCCTGAAGACGACGCAACCGCGTGACGCGACCCCCAACAGGCCTAGCAAGCGGAATTGGCACCGCACGCCGGACGCCGGAAACTGACGCCGCTCTCGCGCCTCTATTGCGGCTGCAAGTTATAGAAGAAGAAGGCCCGCAGCTCAAGATACGGACCGTGGAAGTTCCTGGGCAAAGGCTGATAGCTGGAGCCGGAGATGGCACCCCATGCCGCGCGGTCGAGCGCCGAATCGCCGGAGCGACCTTCGAGCTGCATGTCAGTAACCTGTCCGTTGGGCAGAACCTTGAAGCGGATGGCCACCACTCCCGACTTGCTGATGGGGGGATTCACCTCATCGGGAATCAGCGGATCCCATGTCCGCTCTGTCACATAGTGCCAACGCGCCAGCCAGGCACTGAAGTCAACTCCTTCAGTGTTCGAGAGAACCTGCACCCCGCCCGTGCCTGCGCCCGGATGCATCGACAGGCCACCTGAAGGCTGCTCCCCATACCCCCCCGAGCCTCGGTTCTTCATGGCATTCCGCATCGCATCCTTGAGTTGGTCGGCGGGATTGTCAGAGTTCATGGCGAAGTTTGGCCGCGCCGGAACCGACGACGGCCGCGGCGCTTCAACCGGCGACTGCGATTGCGGCGTTGGCGGTACAGGCGGAGCAGGTTGCGGCTTCGGCTGCACCGGGGCTTGCTGTTGCGGGGGCGGCGGCGCGGCCTCTTGTGGGGCCGGCTGCGCCTGCTTCTTCATCTCATCCATGGTTTGCTTGTCGATTACCGGCGGCTTGGCCAGCGGCCTGGGCGGAGCCTTGGGCCGCCATTGCGGCGAGTCAATATAAGTAAAATCTTTGTCTTTCAGGTTCGATTCAACCACCGGCGGAACTTTGAAGACGTATTTGGGCAGCAGAAACATGGCCATAATGAGCGCGAGGTGCACCAGGATCGCCCACAGAACGCCCTCGCGCAGCCGCGCCCAGCGCCGCTCGTCTTCGAGGTCGCTGATCATCTCCAGCAGTTCGTGGGTGTCGTAGTCGACCCAGCGCGACCCGCGCAGCACCGGCGACGCGGACTCGCCCGGCTCCGGCTTCGGCTCCGAGGCAGGGACCGCCTCGGCGAGGTCACCTGCATGCAGGATCGGCTCGTCCGGCCCCTTGGGCTCGTTCACATCGGCTGGCGCTTCTCGGATGGGCATTCGTTCCTGAGGAGCCGCTCGGGATGCACTTTTCCCGCCGGCTCCGCTTCTCGGTCCTTCCTATCTATTCTCTCATCCCGCCGGAACCGGCAGCCAGAGCCGGTTTCCCGGTCCCAACCCGCTTGATCGGTTCGTGCCGGACGCCACGGCTCGTACAATGGTTCTTTCATGAGAGACGGATAAGAAGGCGGAAAGGGAACCTGTTTGAAGCAGTTTTTTCTGCGTATTCTGGGGTATTGGAAGTTCGTGCTGCTGCCCGCGATGGCCAAGCTCGGATTTTGGGGGGCGGGAGCCGTCGCACTGCTCGATTCCTCTTCTATCCCCGTCCCCATGGACGCGCTTCTGGCAGTCTGGATCTGGAACGACAAGGGCCATTTCTGGCTCTATTGCCTGCTGGCCTCTGCCGGCTCCGCTATCGGCGGACTGCTGCCCTACGCGCTGGGCCGCGCCGGGGGCGAGCTGTTCCTGCTCAAGCGCATCAATCGCCAGCGCTTCGAGGCCATCCGAGCGCGCTTTGAACGCCAGGAATTCCTGGCCGTCATGATTCCCTCCATGCTGCCTCCGCCCGCGCCCTGGAAGGTCTTCATCTTTGCCTCCGGCGTCTTTGAGATGCGGGTCGCTCCCTTCATGCTGGCGGTCTTTTGCGGCCGGATGGTGCGCTGGCTCCTCCTCACCCTGCTGGTGCTCAAGCTGGGCCCCGGCGCAGCCGGAATCATAGCCCACCACTCCCGGGTTGGAGGAGCAGCCGTCCTCGTCCTCGCAGCAATCGGCTTTGCCTGGTGGTGGATCAGGAAAAGGCGGTCGGGGAAATTGCTTGTCGACTAGACGTAGAGTTTCAACTTGTTGTCTATCGTCCGGCTGGCGAGAGGCCTACCGATTGCTTGACCATTTCGACGGGCTAAGGGCAGGATGCCGAGCTCGGCCCGATTTGATGGCGCTCCATGTAACTGCCGCTGGTGCCGGGGGTGCGCCCCCCATCCCTGCAAAGAAGCCGTTTNNGGGTTTTTCGGGACGGGAGCGGAGATGCCCCGGGGGTGAGAGCTTTTCTTACCCGTCCTCTAATTTTGATTGTGCGCCAACGGAGGGAATTAATCTGCAAACTATTTTTGGGGGATTCGAGGGAGGGTGGTTGGGGTTCGAGGTCTCTCATCCTTGTCTCGATGAAACTGCGCCAAGGATGGGTCACCGAAGGCCCCGCGGCCCACTCATCGCGATAAAGCCGCGATGAATGGGGCACAGATTTACCTCTCTGGGAAGGGTGGTTGGATGGAGGGATCAGTGCGTGGGCCACCTGCCCTTGGGAACCTGGGCCACCCGCCCGCGAGGATGGGGGGCGCCCGGCGTGTCAGGACGGGCGCGTGGTCTCCGGCCCGACCGAATCCTTCTGTGTCCTCCGGTCCGCCTCAGCAAAGGCATCCCAAACATCCACCAGGTGAGCCCCTCGACTCTCGAGCTCGCGAGCCAATTTATCTTTGCCCATTGCCTCCGGAGTTGACCAGTCGGCCTTCACCGCCGGCATGTCCGGCATGACCAACTTTGCCGTGTACACCTCGTCTCCTACCTTCTTTATCCAAATCGCCACGTCGCGCTCCTTCTCCAAAGCTCCTAATCTTCCGGCGGCGGCGGTTCCATCGGGGCAGGTGACCCATTCATCAGGGTATCAAGGACTGTGCCCCGTTCAACGCGGCTTTATCGCGATGAGCGGGCCTTCGGACACGGCCGCGGCGGGATTACGATAGCACCATGCCTTATGGCCTGAAGCGATTCCAGAGAGCGGAAGCTCTTCACTTCATCACGTTCAGTTGCTTTGGCCGTCTTCCGCTGCTTGAGACGCCGGAACCCAAGGAGACGTTCGAGACCGTTCTCGAACAGACCCGGGCACGTCATCAAGCCAGGGTCTACGCTTATGTGCTGATGCCCGAACATATTCACTTACTGATGAACGAGCCGACCTCGATCCTCGTGGCACAGTTTCTGAAGGCGCTCAAGCAGATCACTTCCCGCAAGCTGCGAGGCGATCACCGGCAGTTCTGGCAACCCCGTTATTTTGACGCGAACATCCGTGGCGAAAGAGCGCGGTCCGAAGCGATTCGATATATCCATCGGAATCCGGTGAAGCGGGGACTTGTCGAATCGCCTGGGGGGTATCGATGGAGCAGCTTCGGTCACTACGCCACCGGAATTCGAGGGGTGGTCGAAATCGAGTCGGAATGGACGGCGAGACGCCGCGGCCCACTCATCGCGATAAAACTGCGATGAATGGGGCACAGATTTAC
>PLSH01000201.1 GCA_003165095.1 Acidobacteriaceae bacterium | reverse complement strand
CACATTGCCGGAATCAGCAATCTCAGCGACTTTGAATGGTTCTTTGACGGGCTGGTGGCCGCCGGCGGAAAGTTCGACGTGATTGGAGCCTCCTATTACGATGGGCCGAGTAATATCACTACGGTAGCCGCCAACCTGAATACGCTGTCCGCCCGCTATAGCAAGCCGGTGCTCATCTGCGAGATCGGCTATTTGTATAGTGATCCAACCGATGGCTACACCGATGTGCAAGGGGCGATCCAGGCGATGAATGCCGTGCCTAGCAACATGGGGCTGGGGGTGATCTACTGGGAGCCGGAAGCTCCCGACGATTCCGCAACGGCCGATTACACGATGGGCGCTGTGACTGAGGGTTCGGGACAAGTGCTGCAATTTACGCCCCTGATCAATGCTTTCTGAATTGAAGGACAGTCGCCTGCGCGGATGGCGAGAGTGCGCGCGCCGAATGCGAACTGAACCGCGTTGAGTATCTGCAAGGGCACACTGACTTGGCTCTGGCGCACTACGAGCGCGGCTACGCATTGAATCCGAAAGAGGTCGAGGCGCAGATGGGCATCAGCCGCCTGTTACTGGAGCAAGGAAAGGCACAGGAAGCTCTGCGCTATCTCGGCGAGGCGGTGGAGCAGGATCGGCTGAACGCTTTAGCGCACGATCACTACGCCCGTGCGCTCAAAGCAGCGCATCGCAACGATGAAGCGCAACAGGAGATGAAGTTTTTTGAAACGGTTCGCAATGCGCAGGCGCGCGTGCGAGAGCTCAATAGGCAGATAAACAAGCGCGTGCAGCCGGATGCACGGGAGATTCCCGCGCCGGAAGGGAGCCAGCCATGAGAAGCCTGCAACAGAGTCCGAACAATATCCCACGCATAGCCCGGCGGCTTGCGTTTGGCGCAGCCTGCTGCATCGCTTTAACCTCCGCCGCGCCGCTTCGCGCGCAGCAATACGCTATCGGCGCCGACGTTTCCTTCCTCGCCAGTTCCGAACGGAACGGCGTGGTCTTCAAGGAAAATGGCCAGCCCAAAGACGTGCTGGCCATGCTGCGCGACCACCATTACAACTGGGTGCGCTTGCGCCTGTTCGTCGATCCCGCTTCATCGGCCGACAAACTCCCGAACGATCTCCCCTACACAATTGCCTTGGCGCAACGCGCAAGGGCCATGGGCTTTCAGCTCCTGCTCGACCTGCATTACTCCGACACCTGGGCCGATCCCGGCAAGCAGTTCACGCCGGCGGCCTGGAAGAGTCTCAAGCACAAGGAACTGGTGACCCAGGTGTTCAACTACACGCGCGACACCATCGCAGCCTTCGCACAGGCGGGCGTGATGCCGCAGATGGTGCAGGTGGGCAACGAGGTAACCACTGGCATGTTGTGGCCCGACGGCAAGCTGCCCGACAACTGGGACAACTTCACCGATCTGCTCAAGGCGGGGATTGAAGGTGTCGAGGCCGGCCGCGGCTCTGCGCCCCGGCCGCGCATCATGATTCACATCGAGCGCAGCGGCGAATACGATGCCGCCGTCTGGTTCTTCGACAACCTCATCCAGCGCCACGTGCCCTTCGACGTCATGGGCCTTTCCTACTACCCCATGTGGCATGGCCGCATTGGCAACCTGCGCGCCAACCTGCACGATCTGGCGCTGCGCTACCGCCGCCCGATTGTCGTCGTGGAAACCGCCTACAACTGGACACCGGGCGCGATGACCGGCAAGAAGGCCGACTTCGCTGAAAGTCCCGTCGGCCAGAAGGACTTCCTCATCGCAGTTGACGCCGCCGTCCGCTCCATCCCCTACGGCCTTGGAAAGGGAGTTTTTTGGTGGGAGCCGGCGGCGGAGGGCCACTTGCGCGGGCGCAGCTTCTTCGACGAACAGGGCAACGCGCTCCCGGTTCTCTCCGCCTTCGACATTCCGGCAGACAGCAGGTAGTCGCACTCTTCCACGGCGTCGTGCCCTGCAGGGAATTTGCATGCTTACGATCAGGCCTGGCTGGCTGAATCGGTAACTGAAAACGCCGATGTACCCGGGAGGGATTCTGGCTTCACGCTAATTCGCCGAGCCTTGAATCGAGCATCGGGCCGCCAGATTCGAGAGTTTCGGACGAGCGACCGGCTGTTCGCCAGTTCAGGTGCAAATTTGGGCGAATCCTGGCAAGAAATTCCTTATCAAGAAGTGCTCCAAGTACCCCGGCCACGCGGACATCATCTGTTGTCACCAGATGCGTGTAGCAAATTGTGGTCTTCGCATCCACGTGCCCGAGGCGCTCTTGCCGAACAGCCATTGGAACGCACAACAAATCTGGCAGCGTGACACTCCCGTGGCGGAAGGCATAAGCCCCCATCCAAGCCCAGCTCCTTCAAAATTGGCTTCAGTGCCCTTTTGACGAAGTGATCCGGTTCCAGCCTCAGTCCGCCTCCAAGCCGCTTGCCGGATTTGGTCAACCTGCCCGGAGTAAGGAACAATGGCTCACTTGCCTCAGGTTGGGCAATGTGCCTCAGGTGTTGCGGGAATCGGCTCAAAAGCGGAAGATGACGCCTGCGCCGGCGCGGAGGCTGTTCTGAATATTGGTGGTAGTGTCGGCCAGCCTGGTACGAAGCCAGTCGGCCTCGAAGACGCGCACCCCAATGTGCGGGGTCGCGCGCAGGTTCATTCCACCGCCGGCCAGCACTGCCATGCCGTTGTCAGAACCGATCGGGAATGGCTGCATTGGGAACAGCGTGTTGAACGCGACAACGTCGCCCACCAGTCCCTGACCGTAGAGATCGAATCGCAGGTGATGTGGCGACCAGGTGTATCGCGGTCCGAATACCGTCGTTACCATGTCGAGACCCACGCCCGAGGAGTTAATGTTGCCTTTATGCAGGCCCGCGATTTCGGCAACCGCGCCCCACCCGCCGTAAAAGCGGTCGTGCACCTGCATGCTGGCGCCCGTCATCCAGAAGCGGCTGCCGCCCACCTGGTTCGCCGACGCGACGTTGAAGGCGTAGGTTGCGGTCCCGCCGGGATACACGCTCACAAGAGTCGCGCCGTTGATGGTGAGCGTGAATTCAAGCGGCGCCACAGTCACCGTCAAACTTGCGGTGGTGCTGCTGGTTGTAAAGTTCATGTCGCCCGAGTAGGTGGCCGAGATGGTGTGAGTGATGTCCGGCGCAAGCGCTGAAGTCATAAAGCTTGCGGCGCCCGCTTTCAATGTGACCGTGCCCAGCGAAATGGCGTTGTCGTAGAAAGTCACCGATCCGGTTGGCGTTCCTGTGGTTGTTGAAGTCACCGCCGCGGTCAGAGTCAACGGCTGGCCGGGAGTGATCGAGGTTGCGCTTGCGATGAGTGAAGTGCTGCTCAAGGCTTGCGTAATCGTGAGCGTTCCATCGGTCACCACCTCGGTGTAGTCAGAGAGGTCTGCGCCCGTCACGCTGGGAACAATCGGATAGCTGCCCACATTCGAGCTTATTGTGGCCGTAATCGCAAAGGTTTCGGTAAAGCTGTTGTTGCTCTCGGTCCCGGTCACGCTGCCGGTGAAGGCCGGATGCGCCGTTCCGTAAACCTTGGTGGCGCTGTTGGCGGTCACGTCGAGCGTCGCCTGATTCATCATGATCGTGGTCGTTACTGCCTTCGGCGTGCTGAAGTCGACAGTATCCGATGGCGTAAAGCTCACGCTCAGTGTGTGCAATCCGGGGCTCAGCACCGTTCCCGGCGCCGCGTGTAGACAAATGCGCCTGCTACCGACGCTGCCGCATCGAGTTGCGTCGCGCTCAGCGCCGTGCCGTAGGTGATTGCCGCGGGCGTGGGCCACGTGGCCGTGGCCTTGGCGATCGTTATCGTCCCCGTCGCCGTGCCCTGGTAGTTCGGGTCGCTGATGGTCCCGACGACCGTGTACGCCCCCGCCGCCGTCAGCCCGTTATAGGTAAAGGTCACCGCCAGGTTGGCCGGGTTGGTGGCGGCCGTGGCCGAAAGCGCTGAGCCGGTGTAGGTCTGGCTGAGACCGCCCAAGGTCACCGTAGCCGAGGACTTCGCGATCGCAAGGCTTAACGTAATCTGCGCCGCCGCGCTGTAGTTGCCGTCGCCCGAGTAGCTCACCGTAACGGCATAGCTTCCGGCGGCCTGAGTGGTGGGAATGGTCAGCGTCG
>PLSH01000385.1:1359-3138 GCA_003165095.1 Acidobacteriaceae bacterium | reverse complement strand
TGCCGCCGGGCGTGCAAATGCCGCAGAACATGGGATCGTCGGCGGGGTCCATGTCGGGCTCGCCGATGGGCTCTCAGCACACGTCCCAAGTCTGCGTGACGCAGGCGATGATCGATAAATTCGGGGGCCCGAATCCCGCGCCTGTGAACCCTCACGCCGATTGCAAGACAACCAGCATTGTGCAGAAATCCAACGGCATGTCGGCCACCATCACCTGCACCGGGCAAATGAACGCGACCGGCACGGTGGAGGCGACATACGTCGACGCCAACACGACCAAGTCCACAATACACATCACAGGCACCATGCAGATGGGGGGCAATTCGAGCCCGGTTGACATGTCGATGCAATCGACTTCTGTTTACAAGGGACCGGACTGCGGCAGCGTGAAACCGATGACGATGCCCACCGGCAAATGAGGCGTTCCAAACCCGCATTTCTCACAGGCGGCGAAAAATCGTAGCGCCGGTCTCCTGACCGGCTGTTCTGAGGGCCTCCTGGCCCTCAGAGACCTCTCCAGACCCTGAATTCTGGGTTTTCGAGCCGTCTGTGAGAAATGCAGGCTAACAGCAACGGCCCGGCCCTCAGATCCTCAGATCGCTCGCTTGTGAAAGCGTCCCTCGCTCATGATGACTGAAAGCCGGTCGCCGCCGGTCGCGAGGATCGAGATGTCTTCGAGGGGGTTGCCGTCGACGACCAGCAGGTCAGCCGCCGCGCCTGCGCGGATCGAGCCGAGCATCCCGGCTTGTCCCAGTAGCTCCGCATTCACCGAGCAAGCCGAGCGGAGCACATCGATGGCCGGCAGCACCTGCGCGCGGAGCGTGAACTCGGTGCTCTGCCGCACGTGAAGACTGCCCAGCAGATCGGTTCCAAAGCCCATTCTCACGCCTGCCTCCTTCATGATCTCCAGGCTCGCCAGCCCGCGATCCCCAACGCGCTTCAATTTTTCCATGCTGGCGGCCGGAAGGCCGAGTTTGCCGCCCTCTTCAACGAGGGCAGCGATGGTGGCCATGGTAGGCACGGCAAACGAACCCTTTTCGGCGACGAACTCAGCGGTCTCCGGATCGATGAGTGTAGCGTGCTCGATCGATTTCACGCCCAGTGCGGCGGCCCTGCGCACGGCTTCCTTCGGGTGGCAATGAGCGGCAACGTACGACCCCGCGCGGTCAGCCTCCTCGACGGCAGCGCGAATCTCCTCGTCGGAGTACTGGCAGCGGTCGAGCGGATCGGTGGGCGACGCAACTCCTCCCGAGCCCATGATCTTGATGTGCGCTGCGCCGCGGCGAAGCTCTTCCCGCGCCGCTTTGCGAACCGCGTCGGCGCCGTCGGCAATCACCGCGAACTGGTCGCAGTGGCACGAACAGCCGCAGTAATGTCCCGCATCGAGCGCGTGGTCTCCGGGGCGGAAGTCGCCGTGGCCGCCGGTCTGGGAGAGAACGCGGCCACCATAAAAGAGCCGGGGCACCCGATCAAGCAAGCCGTCCCGGATGGCCGAGGCGATACCAACGTCTGCGCCGCCTACGTCGCGGACGGTGGTAAAGCCGCGGTCGAGGCTTGAATGCAGAAATTGCGCGGCGAAGTGCGCCAGGTAAGACATGGGCGACTGCACCACGCGGCCGAGGTTCAACCCGGCGGCATAGACATGGACGTGAGCATCGATCAGGCCCGGCATCAGGACGCGCCCGCCGCAGTCGACGGCCTCTTCTTCAGCCGTGAGTGGGCGATCGGTGATCTCGCGGATCAGCGCGCCTTCCACAACCACGTTCAGGCCTGTTTTCA
>PLSH01000385.1:0-1317 GCA_003165095.1 Acidobacteriaceae bacterium | reverse complement strand
TCAGCCTGAATCGGCCTACGGCACCGTGACGTTGAACGATGTGGTCACGGTCGCACTGGTGCCAAATTCCGTAGCCTCGACGGTGTAGACATAGGTTCCCGGGGTTACGACGCTGTTGTTGCCGCCGCAAGCGCTGATTCCCGCCAGACCAGCCAATGCTCCCACAGCGAGCAAAGTGAGCGTAAGCCAGCGCGCTGCCCTCCGACGGAAACCAAGGCCCAACAGGAGTCCGCCGGCCAGCACCAGGCCCGGCGCCAGCCTATGGCCCCCGCGGCGCGGCAAGCTGACGGGGCAAGGGGAGCCGTTGCTGCAGGGGGGGTAAGAGTTAAAGAGATTGATGGTCCCCGTCACCACCTGATTCGCGGTCAACGTATAGGTTGGCAACGCTGGTCCACCAACATCACCGCAAAGGGGCCTCATAGCTCCGGCTNNTGGAGGACATTGTCACGTTCGTGGCTGCGATGGTGAAGCTCGGCGTGGCAGCCGATGCATTCGGACCGGACAACGCAAGCGCAAAGGCAAGAAGCGATCCGATGAGAACAAACTGGCGGTTCGATTGCATGGCAGAGACCTTTCCGCTGGGTGGCTTTCACCCTGCCCGTGGTGTTAGACGGATTCACATGCTGATAACCGACAGTTTCCGAGATAATCTTACGCTGTGTTTCGCACCCCGTGCGTGCGGCTCGTTTCAATTCTCCGCTCAAACTAAATGGTATCTTTTGTGATACCATCGCCAAGTAATCGAAGTTCGCCAGTACGTTGATCGCCTGGGACGCAATCCGTTTCAAAAGTGGTTTGAAGAGCTAAATGCCGGCACGCGGGCGCGCATTTCTTTGGCGCTTGACAAGTTGGAACGAGGCAATTTTTCCACCGTTAAAGGCGTGGGCGCCGGAGTATTTGAACTGCGAATGGATTTCGGCCCCGGCTACCGAATTTATTTCGGTAAGGACGGTGAACGGATCGTGATTTTGCTGGGCGGCGGCACGAAAAAGCGCCAACAGAACGACATTGATAACGCGTGCGGGCTCTGGCGAGAATACAAGAACCAGAAGCGGGAGGAGAAATAATGCCACTCACAAAAGACTTTAACGAAACTGTTAGGGAACACCTTCAGAAAGACGCGTGCTTTCGGCGTGCATTTCTCAAGGAAGCGGTCGGCTGCATGATTGCCGGAGATGTGGAGACGGGAAAATCCGTACTGCGCAAGTACATCAACGGCACCATCGGCTTTGTGAAGCTGGGCGAGGAACTGGGCCGTTCTCCCAAGGTGCTGATGAGAATGTTCAGCGCCAAAGGCAATCCGCAGGCGAAGAACTT
>PLSH01000408.1 GCA_003165095.1 Acidobacteriaceae bacterium | reverse complement strand
ACTGCGCGCCACAGTTTTCCCGGGGCAAAGAGAACGAAAACGAAGGCTGTAGCGACGTGCAGGGAGGGAAACGAGTTCGGCATGCCGCTCAGGCGAATTATGTTGACCGGCGGAATGGGAGGATGAAGCCACTGCGCGCCAAAGAGGTAGATGGGTCCACACGCCGGCACGATGGTGTACATAAGCGGCCCGGCAGCCAGCTCGGCGACATAGGCCAGGACCACCGAGCCGCGAGCGTTGCGATAGCGAGTCACCAGAAACCAGCAGATCATCATGGGAACCATCGACTCGTAGACCGCCCAAAGCGGAATGTGCCAGGCGCCTTGCAGCCGTCCCGCAATCACGGCGGTCTGGAGACCGAGCGACTCATCCATGTGAAATAAGACGTGATCGAATTTCCAGGGAAAAAAACTGCCCTCCCGATCCATCAAAATCGTGAAAAGAACACCGTAGAAGAGGTTCAAGACCAGGGCGAATACCAGCAGGGGCCGGGTCTTGTCATTTGGATTCTTGAGCATCCAAAGCGCGGCGAAAAAAAGGGCCAGCGTGCCGAATATGGCCGGATTAAACAGGATGTCGACTACACGCATTCTTGGCTCCGCCCGATCATGTGCCGGCGGGATTCACCGGGTGGATTAAGTGTGTGCGGCGGAGGGCTCGGGCCGGGCCGCAGCCGCGTTTTGATAGGCGTGCGCAAACAGATACCAGGCAAACCAAACTGGTGCCGGCCAAAGATAGAGATAGGAAACAATTTTGACGCGGCAAATCTCGAGATCG
Source organism: Acidobacteriaceae bacterium (assembly GCA_003165095.1). The sequence continues at coordinate 19,634 of PLSH01000408.1, read as the reverse complement.
ATAAGGACCAGGGCGGCAGTGAGGACAACAAGAAGGGCGCGCGAGCGGGTGCTGTACGCGCCGTGCAGCAGGGCGGGAACAACGAGGCTCTGATCGGGAATAAAACAATAGGGCGCCGCGACGATCGAAACCAGCATGAGCGGGCTGCCGTTTTCAATCCAATCCCAGGTCTGTCGGCGCGACCAGAAATAGAAGAACGCCCAGATGCAGGACAAAGAGACAGGCAGAAACTGAAGCCAGTGCAACTGCGACCCGGCCAGGAAACGAAGTGCGTCGCTGAGGCAGGGAATGAATTCGTCTTGGACTTTGGGAGAACGCATCATCGCCAGGTAGAGAGTCCATGCCTGCGGATCGATGCAATAGGCGATTGCGCTGCTCGCCCCCAGCGCAGCCAACGTGCCGGCCAGGATCCGGTAACTGCGGGAGACGAGAATCCAGGCGATCAGTGCGACGCCAAAGGGAAGAAAAAGATGAGGCTTGAGCGCACAAAGCCAGAGGGACAACCCGGCATTGAAAGGATGCGTACGATGGAATCGAAGGAAGAGGACCAGTCCCAGCAGGGCAAAGAGCGCGGTTTGACCCATGGTGAGGCATATCAGCGCAGGTGTGAACGCAAGTCCGAGCCAGTGGATGTAATTAGGAGGCGAACCGTGCAGGACTCGAACCAGGTGCACCGAAACCAGTAGGCAGGAGAGCAAGACAATGGACCAGAGAGTCGCTGCAACCCTCAGTCCCAGAAAGCCGAGCGGATAGGCGAGCGGCAAGCTCCAGGGCGGATTGCGCATGAGCAAAACGCCATCCGCCACCAGGCCCGCGGATTTCTCAAGCCGCATCATGTCTTGCCAGTCATAGGGGTTGGCGTGGTGGGCAAGTTGTTGACCGGTAGCATAATAGGCCACAAAGTCGCGGGAGCCGGCCATGTGGCCGGAGAAAGGAATAGAGCAGAGAAAAATGGCAGTCACGGCGAGGGCCACGCCGCTGACCAGCGCAATCGCGAAATCTGCAAAGTCGTATCGGGACTGTGCTACAGGACCATTCGAGCTGGTTGCCATGGACGCTATTGTACTTGCGAACGGGGTCGTTCCCAAGTAACTACTGAACTTCCCGGCTGTTACGCATCGAGGTAATGTATACGAGGCTGTTCGATCGAAGAATCTCTGTAAACAATTGTATACAAGATGCATGAACGGACACGAAAGGAAAATAGATAAATGATTGATTTAAATACAGTTAGTATTTTTCTTTCGAATGGCACGCCAGATGCTATATCCAGGGTGACCCGGCTGAGGCTGGGAAATTCAAAACTGGAGAGACAACACAATGAATAACCTTTTTCTGAAGCTGTACATTAAGGTCCAGGATCTGATGAACCGTGAAGAAGGCCAGGATCTGGTCGAGTATGCCCTGCTCATCACCCTGATTGCCCTCGCAGCAGTTACCGGCATTGGCAAGGTTGCCACGGCCGTCAACAGTGTGTTCAGCACCATCAGCGTCACCCTCGCCTAACTGGTGGCATCACGCACCAGGAAGACGTGCCCGGCACCTCAGCTCCTTCGTGGGGAGTATCGGCTTCCGATACTCCCCCGCAAGGGTCTAGCCTGAATCGTATTCAATAGCAGACGACGATCGGGTGTCTGCAATGGGCCAAAATCAAGGACTACAAGACCCGGCGTCCCAAGGCTAGACTAGAGTTGCAAGCGTACCGCTGGTCGGGCCGTTTTCAGGGGAGCTCCAATATGCACCTTCAATTCCTGAAGCTGTACACGAAGTTCCGGGTATTGATCGACAGCGAAGAAGGCCAGGACTTGATCGAGTATGGCCTTCTTGTCATGTTGATAGCTCTGGCTGCCATCAGCGGCGAGGGTAAGGTTGCGACTGCTGTCAATACGATCTTCAGCAAAATTGGCATAAGCGTCACATAATCCCAAGCAATTTTATCCGGCGCTACACTTGCGCGCGATTCTTCGGCTTGCCCCGGCAAGCCGATCTGTTGCCCTACGTAAAAGTTTGAATAAGCACAATTCAACGGACTGGCATCTTCGCGGGAGAGAAACGTCAACTGGCATTCATCGCTGGACGCCTCTCTTGCCTCTCAACCCGTGTTCAGAAAAAACGTAGACGGTTCAGATTCCAGATTGCGCTTGAACCATGTGCGCGATGAGATCATTGATACCAGACACGGAACTGAACCCATATGCTGCTGTCATCCGCCTCGCAAATGAACCCGGCGCTCGTAATCATTGAATTGGGCCTGGCGGGCATGGCGACTGCCTCGTCCTTCGCGTTGCCGAAGCTGGGGATGAGGTTTTTCGCGCGTATCGAACGGCTTTTTGTCCCTCTGGCGCGAAGAAAAGGACTGGCTGTTGCAACGGTCGGCCTGAGCATGTTTGTGCTGCGTCTGGCTCTGCTGCCGGTTTATCCGGTTCCCCTCCCGTTTGTTTCCGACGATTTCGGTTTTCTGCTTGTGTCCGATACGTTTGCGCATGGCCGGCTTGCCAATCCAACTCCCGCGATGTGGACGCATTTCGAAAGCATCCACATCACCATGCAGCCGACCTACATGTCCATGTACTTTCCCGGCCAGGGTCCGCTTCCGGCAAGCTGAACGGCCGACGGCAAACACGGCAAAGCGAATCACGGAGGGCAAAGGAGAATGGATAGGTGTTGGCGCAATCAACTTGGAGGGCTCTCGATGCGGCGGCCGAGGCGAGGACGGTAGCGAATCGTCCGGCTTTTCTTCTGCAAACGCTGGCTTTTTCGGGGCAAACGTTCTTTTGGCCTCGCAATCTGCCTCAGGAGCGATAGAATTCCATGGAACCGATGCCGAAAAAGGAGATTCCAGCTCACAGCTTTCTGCGCTTCAAGGTTGAAACCGGCATGCATTGCTTCCGGCGTTTCAAAGGGGTTGGTCGTGGCAGTTGCAAATGAAGGCGGCAAAGCGGTCTGTCGTGAGAACGAGCCTCTCGATCTAAAGGGCGCGGCATCGATCCATTCGTCGCCTGACACTGAATTCGCCGCCTCAAAGCACGCCGCATCATGGCTGGCAATCCTGCCATCGATGCTTCCCTGGATCTTCCTGTTTCTTGCAACCCCCACCGTCATATTTCTCTCGGTTTGCACGCCTCCATTCCAGAGCGCGGACGAAATCAACCATTTTCTCCGCAGTTATCAGGTCAGCGTCGGTGAGTTTTACGGCCGCAGCGGCGGATATGTCGATCAGGGAATTCTCGAAGTATATTCTCATTATTCCGGACTGCCATTCAAACCCAACGCCAGAGTCACTGCCGCAGATGAATTTGCTGCGGCCAGCGTGAAATGGACCGGCAAAAAAGTCAGCAGCTATTTTCAAAATACATCCACTTCCCCACCGATTGGTTACCTCGTACAGGCCGTGGCCATTGTCTTAGGCAAAATGGCGGGCCTGAGCGTGTTGCATACGGCGATGCTTGCACGCTTGTTGAACGGCGCGCTTGCAATCTTCATTTCGTTCCTTGCTCTTGACTGGTGCCGGCGCGGCAAACTGTTCATGTTTGCCGTTTTGCTGCTGCCTATGACTCTGTCTCTCTTCGCATCCTGCAGCCAGGATGCTCTTCTGATCTCAATGTGTTGCCTGGCTTTTTCGCTGCTCTCCCGACAGATTTCAGAAGACCTCCCGCTCTCCTGGCCCATGACCATTTTGCTCGCCTCAGCGCTCCTGATCGTCACCATCGAACGGCCTCCATACGTGCCTCTCCTGCTCGTTCTTCTCATCCCCGGCCTTGTGCCTCGATGGGGCGGGAAACCTGCCTGGTTAACCGGCCTGACTCTGGCCGGCTTGTCGTTGTGCCTGACCGTCATTTGGTGGCTGGCTGCATTTTCATCCGCAACCACGGTCGTCAACGTCAACACCCAAAGCCCGGTCGGCGCCCGGATGCAGATTCTAGCCCTGGCTCATCATCCCTGGATTCTTCTTCCGGTCATGGGGAACACCTGCCAATATATTGGCGACTACGCGCGCAGTTTCATCGGAGTGCTTGGGTGGCTGGATACGTATATGCCGGGGCCATACTACGCAATCATGATTCTGATGTTGCTGGTTGCGTTGGCCGGAGAGACGCTTTACACGGGTAGATTCGGGAACCGAGCTGCCAGGATCGTTTTCCTTGCCACGCTTTTCACAGTTGCAAGCGTCTTCTTTATTGAGTATCTGGTCTGGACCCCGGTCGGCGCGCTTGTTGTCGAAGGTGTCCAGGGCAGGTATCTCATACCGCTGGCAATTGCCGCTGGCATTGCCCTGCCTTGTGTGGCCAAATGGGACTGGGGCTACCGGTGGGCGACAGCCTTGGTCGTGCTCTGTCAGCCTCTGACATTTCTCTATCTGCCGAAAGTGATCATCGAGAGATATTACCTGAGATAATTCCTGGCGGATTCATTCGGAACCTGAGATGGGCGAATTCGTTCTGCACTGGAGCGGCCCTTCCCTCCGCATGAACACCCGCCCTTGTTCCGGGCAGCATTGCAGATGCCTGCTGCCGAACAAAAGCCATCGGCAGACGCTTTTTGAAGCCGCAGCCCACTGTTCAGGTCTATGCTAAACTTCGAGTGGAATCGATCAGCACTCAGCTTTTCAGCAGCCGCACGGGTCCTATTGTGTCCCGGAGAGCAAAATGACCAGAAAAGTGATCACCATCATAACCCCCTGCTACAACGAAGAACTGAATGTGCGGGAGGTTCATCGGCGGGTGATGGCGATGGCGGCAGAGCTTCCTGAATATCGTTTCGAGCATCTATTCGCGGACAATGCCTCAAAAGATGGCACGGTTGCCGTGCTTCGCGAGATGGCCGCCGAAGATCCCAGCGTCAAAGTCATCGTCAACGCGCGAAACTTTGGCGCCGACCGCTCGGGAATGCATGCGTTTCTGCAGGCCAAGGGAGATGCTGTGGGATCGATAGCGGCCGATCTCCAGGATCCGCCCGAACTATTCGTCGAAATGATTCGCCAATGGGAAAAGGGCTTTCCTATCGTAGCCGCCATCAAAAACTCGAGCGATGAGAGCGGTCTGATGTATCGCTTGCGCACTGCCTACTATCGCCTCGTAGCCCGCCTTACCAATGTGGAGGTACTGGAGCACTTCACCGGCTTCGGGATCTACGATCGTTCGGTGGTGGAGCAAATCCGTGACAACTTCCGCGACCCTTACCCTTATTTCCGAGGTATGATCGCCGAGCTCGGACTGCCGTGTGCTAAGGTTTTCTACAATCAGAAGCGCCGCGAGCGCGGCTTCACCTCGAACAACTTCTACAGCCTCTATGACCTCGCCATGCTGGGCATTACCAACCTTTCCAAAGTGCCCTTGCGCCTCGTCATCGGGTGCGGCTTCATCTCCGCCGCAATCAGCTTTATGCTGGGAGTCGCTTACCTGGCGTATAAGCTTGCGTTCTGGAGCAGGTTTTCTGTCGGCGTCGCTCCAGTAGTCCTGGGCCTCTTTTTCCTCGGTTCGGTGCAGCTGATTGCGCTGGGCATCATCGGTGAATACGTGGGCTCCATTCACACATTTGTGCTGAATCGCCCCTTGGTCACCGAGAAAGAGCGCATCAACTTCTGAGAGGTTCTCCATTCCAGTGAAGCCGGAATCCCACAAATCGCTCAGGCAATTCGTGCGCTACATCATGGTCGGAGGATTCAATGCTGTTTTCGGCTATAGCGTCTTTGCGCTCCTGACCTGGTCTTTCAGAGGGCTGGGCTCTTACAACTACATGTACGCGGCAATCTTGGGAAATGTGATTGCCATCAGCGCGGCTTTTCTGGGATATAAGTGGTTCGTCTTTCGCACCCGCGGCAACTACCTGGTTGAATGGATACGCTGCTTTGGCGTCTACGGCAGCAGCGCGCTCATCGGTTTGGCTGGTCTTCCCATTCTGGTTCCGATTCTGCGCCACATTCTGCACAAACCCGAGCGCGCCCCATATATCGCAGGGGCCGCCCTGATGATGGTAACTGTGGTTTTCAGCTTTTTGGGCCACAAGAATATTTCCTTCAGGCAGAAACTTGTCAGACCGGCGGCGCAGAGCGGCGTGGAAAGCCTGACATTGGGACGAGCTGGCACGACGACGGTTGTTCACGATTCAAAAAAAGAATTCGGAGATGGTTTGCCCACCAGCCTTCCGTTTTGGGATCCCCGCAAGGCATTGGAATATCCGCCAATCTACAACCTTTTCCAGAGAGCGGTGGGAGCCGACAAGCCTCGCCGTGCATTCATTGCAGAGCATATCGCGCCGCTCGGGCGCGCCCGTGTTTTGGAGGTAGGCTGCGGGCCTGCTACTAATTGCGCCTGGATGCCTCGAGAGATTGAGTATGTCGGCTGCGACCATAGTAAGTCCTATATTGAATATGCCCGCCAACGGTATGGCGATCGAGCGGAATTCTATTCTGTTCCGGTTGGACAGCTTCGTGATCTTGGTCTCAAGCCTTTTAAAGCGGTCATTGCGCTGGCTCTGCTCCACCACCTCAACGACGCCGAAGTCCTGGTCCTCTGCGACGAGGTACTTCCTTTGCTCGAAACGGGTGGAACGCTAATAACTGCAGACCCGTGCTTCGTCGTCGGGATGGGGCGACTTGAGAGATTCATCACTTCATGTGATCGAGGGCGCTATGTGCGATATCCGGAACAATATCGAGAATTGCTCGCAAGGAGATTTCCGATTGTGAACATGATAGTCCGACGCAGTCGGGGAACGTTAATACCTAACACTGGGGTCACAATCAAAGCTAGCCTGAGTTGACAGTCGATCGCTCCGGCAAAATCAGGGAATCATGTTTCTTACAGGCTGCACGCCTCTGAATTCCCACAAGGTTTGGGTAAATCCTGAACCCCCGAGTGAACGCACAGTCCGCCTCTTTCCTTTGGACGAAGAGCGAATCCGGCAGAAGGATCGTGGCCTGGTTGGCGCAGCCGCTTAAGCAGAATCGAAGTATACTCAAGCCATCAATCCCAGCCTCGAGTGGACACGAGGCCGGACCTGTTGCAATGGATGTTCGCCAGCGCCGCTAAAGTGTGCTGAAAGAAAAGTGATCGGCGTATAATCGCCCACAATGGTTACTGAACTTATCGTAGTTCCCGACTCCGTTCTAGTGCTTGCCGAGAACGCTGTAGGAGCGTATTTCGAGCATGCTGCAGGGCTGAATCGGTACGCCTCCGCACGAGATCATGTCGATCCCGCCAGGGCCGTGAAGAAAGGCCAGATCCTTGAGAAATTCACTTCTTTGAAGGAAAAGAAGCTGCTGGAGATCGGCTCGGGATTTGGAGCAAATCTGGCCACCTGGATCAAGCAATACCATCTCGATGGATATGGCACGGAGAGGGACACTGAAGGATTCGGTAATTCTTTCAAGGCATCTCGAGAACTCTTTGCTGCAAATGGACTGGATCCGGAGCGGGTCATTCGGGTGACTGACGACACCCTGCCGTTCGCTGACGGCTCTTTCGACATCGTGTATTCGGAAAACGTTCTGGAGCACACAGAAGACCCTGTAAAGGTCCTCAGGGAGGCTCTGCGAGTTCTAAGGCCTGGGGGTATTTTCTTCGCAGAACTCCCCAATTTCCTTTCTTACTTTGAAGGACACTACTTTGTGGCGCAACCGCCGCTCATTTGGCGTTGGGTGCTGCCTGCATGGGTGCGCCTCCTGGGCCGCGACACTGCATTTGCCTACACGTTGCGCACAGAAATCAATCCGATATGGTGCAGGCGAGCCGTCAAGCAAGTTAGCAAGCAGTATCCCGCAAAACTAATTTCAGTTGGAGCCGAGATCTTCTTGGACAGGCTCAAGCAGCCTTTTGATTTCGATATGGAGCGCACGGCGTCTCAACTCGGAAGACTGATCCGCCTCATGCAGCATTTGAATTTCGGAAATTGGATAGGGCGGCTCATTGTCTTGTTTCAAGGGCACTACCCGCTTTACCTCACGGTGCAACGAGAACCAGCTTAGAAGGTGCCTTTCCCTGTGATTGCGCTGCGATCTGTTCGCTCTTGGATTCGACGCTCCGCCTGCACCCGCTCATCGGATTTCAGCCTATTGCAGGCTCCTGGATTTCATCCGCCGGCATTTATGCCGCTGAAGGTGTGCTGGGCTGCGGGTTCGAGCAGCAAAGGAAGAGCACTTTGATTAGCAACTTTACAGTTCATGATGCTCTGGGGATCCTCCTGGTCCTTCCCTCTTTTTCGCTCGTCCTGGTTGCCCCTGGCTACCTCATCGGTCTGGCTTCGAATGTTCTGGGCTTCAGGGGAAGAGGCCTGTCGGAGCGCCTGCTGCTGGCCCTCGCGATCTCAGGCGCGGTGTCTCCATTCGCCATCAACTTTTTATGCCGCTTTTTCCCGATATGGATTGTGTCGGCGCTTTTTCTCTTGCTTGGAATTGGGTTTCTGGCGAGATTGCTGCTGGAGTGGCGTCGCAGCAAACACATGCTTCAAGTCGAAATGCATCGGACCACCAAACTAGCCCTTTGTTTGGTCACTATCTGGGTTCTGGTTTGCCTCGTCTCGCTGCCGGATATGCAGTTGGGACAAAAAATCTACTCGACTGCGGCAGCTTGGGATTACTCGGTGCGCAGCCCCTTTATCGCTTCGGCACTGCGCACCGGCGCTCCCCCCGCGAACCCATTCTTCTACCCCGGGCATTTCGTCAACGCACGCTATTACTACTACTGGAACGTGTTATCTGCAGTTCCTGCGTTCGTCTCCGGGAGCAGCGCCCGGATCACGCTGTACGGCAGTTGCATATGGGGCGGCCTGCTCCTCGCATCCATGATTCCGATCTATCTGAAGCATTTCCTGGAGCGGCGCTCTCAATTGCGCGTTGCATCTGTCGTCGGAATTGCAATGCTTGCGATCACGGGATTGGATTTGATTCCGACACTCGGCATCATAGCTTTTTCGCATGTTCATCCACCTGCCGACATGGAGTGGTGGGACACTTGCCAGGTCACATCGTGGCTGGACGCATTGATATGGGTGCCTCATCATGTGGCGGCGTTAGTGGCCTGCCTGGCGGGGTATTTGTTTCTCTGGAAGGCTGTGGGCAAAGGAGAAATCTCGACACGGATTTGGTTGATTATCGTTGCCGCGCTCGGATTCTCCAGCGCCGCCGGGCTTTCCGTTTACGTCACCTTCACTTTCGGATTCTTTATTCTCGTTTGGATGGCATATCTGCTGCTTAGGGGCAGGATCCTCGCAGTGGTTTTCCATGGCGCCGCCGGTGCGCTCGCCCTTATGCTCTCCATCGGCTACATTCGAGATCTCCTTGGCCCGGGAACGAATGAGAGTGCGCCTGGCGGGTCGAGCAGTCATTTTGTTGCGTTGGCTCTGCGACAGCTCCCCCTTGGATTCGATTTTCACAACCACCTGGTGAATTTGTGCGTCTGGGCTCTGCTTGCCTTCCTCCTTCTCTTTTTTGAGCTTGGAATCTATATGGTGGTGGGCCTGAGGCAGGCGGGCCGCGATTGGCGTCAATGGCGATCGCTTTCTGAGGCACAGAAGGCGCTGTGGTTCATGGGCGGTTCTACTCTATTCGTGATCATGTTTATTCGGTCCACTGTGATCGGGGCCAACGATCTCGCGTGGAGAGGCGCCATGGTGCTGCAGTTTGTCCTTTTGCTCTGGGTCGCCATCTATCTGGCTGACCGGCTTACAACTCATCGGCCCCGGGCCACGGGCCTGACCGACCAAAAGCTTTTCGATGCGACTCTCGTCATGCTACTGGTAATCGGCGGTGCGTCTTCTCTCTACCAGTTGAGCATGCTCCGTGTTTATACGTTCTTGAGCGAGCGGTACCATTGGACGGACTTTATGCAGTTGGCAAACGGGGGCGATGCCTATTTCCTCCGCCGCGCCTATGCTGAGTCGGATCACGTGGTACCGTCAAACGCGGTTGTCCAATACAACCCGGATACTCAACTGAGCACTCCGATGCTGATTTATTCTCGCTATCAACAGGCCGATGCCGGCGGCTCTAACTGTTTGACGGAATTCGGTGGATCCATGGCCCAATGCCCGGCAACACAAGTTGGTCTAAAGGCTATCTTCGACCCTCAATTAGGTGATAAGTCCTCGAAAGCAGAGGTAGATGAGATTTGCCAGTCGTTACACATCAACGTACTGTTAGTAAATGCTCTCGATCCGGTATGGAATAGAAAGGATAGCTGGGTTTGGCAAGATACTCCCATAATCCAAAATGAATTCGTTCGGGTTTACGGGTGCGGAAGCGGTCACTGATCGGGAAGCGACGCCGTGTCGAATGCCCGCAATCTTCTGGTTCTATATTTCCCCGTGCGCCACGCTGACTTATTTACGTTTTTGACCCTATACACCACGCCATATCGGACTTGCCCGCTCTGCCCGATGAAAAATAGCTTCCAGCGGCAATCACGGAGCCGCCGCAGGAGCGCATGAGCTCAATCAAGGAGCGCTCGGTAAAGTAGTTGATGTGTTCATGCATCATGTATAGGCTGGCGGGACGGATGATGTATTGTGCAAGTGCTGGACGCGTGAGGGCCATGACTCCGATCTGAGCGAGCCGTCTTGAGATTCTTGCTAGCCCAAATACAAACTCGCATGGCACCTCGAGATACACCAGACCCTCCTTGGGAGCAGCCTTGAGGATCTCGCTCACCAAGAGTCGCGGGAATCCAACATGCTCCAAAACGTTGCTGCTGATAATAAGGTCGGCCTCGCATCCAGCCGGATCGTTTGTCCGCGTTACACCGGCTGCAGCCGGAATCCCGGAGATGTCGTATACAAATGCCTCTGCCCCATCAAGCAGGCTGACTACGAGGTCGCCTCGGTCGCCGCCGTAGTCGAGAATGCGATTAATCTTTCGCTGGCCTAATTGCTTCAGGAGGATTGGCGCGAGCTTTGCGCGGCGGATTTCGTAAGAAGAAGGTGAGGCCAAGTCCGTATTGAACTTAGCGTTGTACCAAACTTCGGAGGCGTGGCGCATCTGCTGATATTCCCGAGTGCGGTAGTTATTGTAAAGACGATGAAGCTCGTCGTCGTCGAGACGCGGATTGTAGAACATGAATCCGCAAGATTCACATTGGACGAGGCCCACACAAAAGGGCGTCCTGTTCCATATCCGCTCGGCCAGGAAGGGAGCGACCAGGGCGCGTTTGAGCTGAACGATTGCGCCCTCGCAGATCACGCATTTAGAAACCTCGATCATCTGCCTTGGGATCTCCTTTTCTTAACCGTTGTATCAGTCGTTCCAGTTCAGTCCGCTCGCGCTCGATCACCGGCGAAAAGAGCTCCTGAAGAAATTCCTGTTGTGGCAGCATCGAGTCCTCCTCAGCTTCATGCGCATGGTTGCCAGCGATGCTACGAGTCACTCCTCCAATGGCTTCACAATCATGTTCGCCAGAAACTCCTCGCGCGGAAGGAACGGGAATAGATCCTCCAGCGGCTTTGAGCCCATCGATCCGTCAGACCTGATGTAAGACGCGGATCGAGGAATCCGCTCCTCGTTTGGCGCGACCATTACTTCGCAAACGACGGGCCCAGCCATCTCCAACACCGCACGGATCTGCTGACTAAGATCGGCCTTGTCTGCAATCCGCACAAACGGCAGCCCGTATGCCCAGGCGACTTTTCCAACGTCCGGGAGAGTCATTCCGCTGCTGCGATCTGCGCCGACTAGTTGCTTGAAATACCCATTTTGCGAGGCACGGATAGAAGCGTAGCCGTCGTTGTTCGCGACGAAGCATTTGATCGACAGGCCGAGACGCTCGACGGTCGCCAGTTCCTGAATGTTCATCTGGAAGCCTCCGTCGCCATCGACGCAGATCGTACGGCGTCCGGATGCGACCGCTGCGCCAATTGCGGCCGGCAACGCCATGCCCATCGAGCCTGTTCCACGATTATGAAAGCATCGCTGGCCTTCTTTGATTCTGAGACAAAGTAGAAAAATCTCGATGGCGAAGCCGGAACTGCCCGGCACAATTACGTCGCCGGGCGCCAACTCATCGCTGAGAGCCTCAGAGAAGTGGTACATGCTTAATTGATTCGGCATGTCGCGATGCTCCGGAAGAACTAGCGGATACCTTGCCTTCCATTCTCGGCACTTCAATATCCAAGGTTGCCAACCATGGGAACGAACCGCGCTGGACTGGGCCTTCAACGCTTCGAGGAAGTTCTTCGCATCAGCGACGATAGGAAGATGAATAGGGGTTTTCATCTTGCGGATTTCTGCGGGGTCGATGTCCACCATGATCTTCACGGCGCCACGCGCCAGGCGGTCGTGCGCATACCCGGTCATTGCCATGTCTAGGCGTGAGCCTACAACCAGGAGCAGGTCGCTGTTTTGAAGTGCAAAGTTGGCGCCGCGAGGCGCCAAGGATCCGGGGCGGCCGAAGCTCAATGGGTGTGCATCGGGGATTAGGTCGAACCCCAGCCAGGTAGTCAAGACAGGGATGCCCAAGGCCCGGACGACTTCAAGGAATATCCTCTCTGCACCGGCTGCGCGGATCCCGTTTCCAGCCAGCAGGACTGGGCGATCGGCATGGTTGAGCATATCGACAAGCTGGCTGACTTTTCGATCGATCTGAGCCGTCGTTGTCGTTCCGCCCGGCTCTGCGGCAGACGTAAATCCAGTCAATGTGTCGGGATCGATCTGCGTCGCCTGTACGTCGAGCGGGATGTCGATCCAGACCGGCCCACGACGGCCGCTGAGCGCCAAATGAACAGCCTTTTCCAGATGATATCGAATGGTGAGCGGGTCTTCGATTGTTACCGCGTATTTGGTAATCGAGCGGATTATAGAGACAATATCGATTTCCTGTACGCCCATGATGCGGACGCCGGAATCGCGTTTCAGATCGCTTCGCTTGACTTGTCCAGAGATGAACATTACCGGGGTGGAATCCAGCCATGCCCCTGCTACCCCGGTCACTGTGTTCGTCCCGCCCGGTCCAGTGGTCACCAAAGCGGCACTGAGTCGGTTTGTCACTCGGGCGTGAGCTTCCGCGGCAATGGCAACCGCTTGTTCATGGAGGTTGCAGATATAGCCGAGTCCAGCGCATCGCCCTAGGGAGTCATTGAGGTGCATGGCGCCACCGCCCGCAAGCATGTAAACCTCCCCGACGTTCTGGCGGGCGACAAATTCCATGACATAGTGAGAGAGCTTAATAGAAGAAGCCATATCATGACTCACGCGATTTCTGATTTTTCAAAATGGCGTCTAGTACCTCCCGCACGGCTCCATGTCCACCGCTGCGCTCTGTGACCAGATGAACCATGACCTTGACATTGGGATGGGCATCGGCTGGGGCTACGGCGAGGCCAACGACCGTCAAGGCAGGAACGTCGATAAAGTCATCGCCAATGAAACATATCTCTGACATCTGAAGTTGATTCTTTGCTGCGAAGTCCCGAATCGCGGCCGCCTTATCGTGGCATCCTTTGTAAACATCTGTGATCTTCAGTTTGTCGGCGAATCGCTGCACCAGCGCCATTCCGGCCGGACTGGACTCACCCGAAATGAGTGCGATCTTGACGCCTTCGTTCAGGGCCACGCTAATGCCGGTCGCGTCCGCGCAACAGAACCTCTTGAATTCTTCGCCGTTGATTCCCCACCAAAAAGTCCCGTCAGTGAGTACTCCGTCCACGTCCATGGCAACGGCTCGGACTCTTTTCAGCTTATCCGTCTTCAATTTTTGCGCCTCAGCCGAGCAATAATTGGAATTTCTCGCTCCAGGATCTTCTTCTCACCGCTGCCCATGCTTTTCTCCACCAGCCGAATGTCGCGCACCAACCGGGTAATGCCGTTCGGCTCTAGCGACGCGGCTTGATCGCTGCCCCACATGGCGCGATCCAGCGTAATGTGCCGCTCGACCACACAGGCGCCCAAGGCCATAGCCGCAACACTTGATGCGATGCCGGTTTCGTGGCCTGAGTACCCTATCGGAGTTTTATAACGATCTTTGAGAGTCAAAATGGCGCGCAGGTTTAACTCCGAATATTCGGCCGGATAGGTGCTGACTGACTGCAGAATGACCAAATCTTCCTTGCCCATGGTCGTCACTGCATGGTCGATGTCCTCCCACGTGCTCATTCCGGTGGAGAGAAGGACTGGTTTTCCTTTGCTGCGGATATGACGCAGGAGGTCGTCGTCATTGAGCGTTGCAGACGCGACCTTGTAACACGGAACATTGAACTGATCAATGAAGTCGACTGAGGGTTGATCCCAACAGGAAGCAAACCAGACGATGCCTTGTTTCCCACAGTAACTGTCGATTTCCTGATACTCTGTCAAGCCAAATTCGACCTTGTGTCTGTAATCCATGTAGGAGATATAACCCCAAGGGGTTTCGCGCATGACGCCCATCTGTGAGGCGGGGACGCACAGTTCCGGAGTTCGCTTTTGGAACTTGACAGCGTTGCAGCCGGCAGCCACGGCGAGACTGATCAATCGCTTGGCGAGATCGATGTCACCGTTGTGGTTGATGCCGATCTCCGCAACGATGAAACAGGGCTGATCGTCGCCGATCAACTTGTCGCCGATCTTGACCGTACTCATGGAAAGCACTCCTCTCGGACTTGGCTTAGCGCAAACAACCTACGCTCGCACAAATGGGCGATCCGCCGGCTCAGCTTTTCCCAGGGGCCATCATAGCAGGTTCAAAGGTTGGATTTTTCGTTGACGTCCGGCTTGCCGCGTTGGGCGGAATCAAGATTGCACAGGAGCGGAGCGAGATGCGTTCCCTTTCCTCCGCGACTATTGCAAGTGTCGCAAATATTGAACAAGTTGAGCGGCCGGCGAGAGCCGGTATCTGGGCCTTCCTTTTCCTTGGAAGAGCCGGGGTTTATGCTGGTTGCGTGAAGCCACTGGCGATTGAGGACTTGAGCTACATCCTGGAGCAGACCCTCCCTCTTTGGGAAAGGGCGCGCAAGCGGCGTATTTTCCTATCCGGCGCTACGGGATTTTTTGGCGCGTGGCTGCTGGAAAGCCTGGCCTATTGTAATCGCGAACTAAAACTCGAACTCTCTGCCACGGTTCTCAGCCGTGACCCCGAAGGATTTGCCCTAAAAATGCCGCACCTTGTACGTGAGCCCGGCATTCGGCTGCTCCAGGGCGACGTTCGCGATTTCAAGTTTCCCGGCGAGGAGTTCGAATACGTCCTCCACGCCGCCGCTTCAACTTCAGTGGCTGCGGCTGGTGAGCCGCTCGAGTTGCTGAGCACTCTGCTCGACGGGACCAGGCGAATGCTCGTCTTTGCCAGGGAACGGGGCGCAAAGAGGTTTCTCTTTACAAGTTCCGGCGCAGTCTACGGGAAACAGCCGCCGCATCTGAGCCACATTCCCGAGGATTATCCTGGAGGGCCTGACTGGCTCGACACAAATGCGGCCTATGCCGAAGGCAAACGGGTCGCAGAACTTCTGTGCAGTCTTTATGCGCGCGAGTCCGAAATCGAGTTCATCATCGCGCGGTGCTTTGCATTTGTAGGACCACACCTGCCGCTCAACCAGCATTTTGCGATCGGCAATTTTATTGAAGACGCCCTGGCCGGCAGAAACATTGCAGTCCGGGGCGATGGCACGCCGATCCGCTCCTATCTCTACGGCGCCGACCTGGCGATCTGGCTATGGACCATGCTATTGGGCGAAGCCCTGCCGGGGTCGAATCCGCATGTTTTCAATGTCGGGTCTGGAGACGCGATCAGTATTCTCGATCTGGCTCAGGTTGTTGTTGAGGAACTCGATCCTTCGCTGAAGGTAGAAGTTGCCAGGGCGCCGATCGCCGGTGAGCCGCCTTTGCAGTACGTGCCGGACGTCCACAGTGCAGAAAGCTGCCTCGGGTTGCGCCAGACAATCTCACTGGGAGAGGCGATCCGGCGTACAGCTGCATGGTATCGCTGAACTTGTCCTGTTACCCAACCGAGACACGCTTTGCGAGCCCGTGCAGACTTGGGTTCGATGCAAAGCTG
This sequence comes from Acidobacteriaceae bacterium, assembly GCA_003165095.1. The sequence goes on along the minus strand of PLSH01000408.1, from coordinate 3,684 downwards.
GTCATCACTTCTGCGACAAAATCGAGCATCGGTTTGGTCAGTCCCGGATACACACCGATCCAGAACACGTTGTTCATCACGAAATCCGTGTTCGGCAGAGCGCCAACCACGCGATACTCGCAGCTTTCGTAGGCGGGTTGCCGGAGTATGTTCCCTCCGAAAAGGAGTCTCGTGTCAATCTTCTTTTCTGTGAGAGCGCCGATGAGGCCATCACGCGTAAATGGCGCATCCTCGCGGACGCCAATCGGAAATCCGAACCACGACGGATCGGAGCCGGGCGTTGCCTCAGGCAGCAACAGGCAGTTTTCGACTGGCTTGAGCAATGCTGACAGATAGCGGAAGTTTTCCTTGCGTCGCTCGATGAACGATGGCAGCTTGCCGATCTGTGAGAGTCCGAGGGCCGCCTGCATGTCAGTAGTCTTCAGGTTGTACCCGATGTGGGAATAGGTGTACTTGTGGTCGTATCCGCGAGGAAGATTGCCGAGTTGCCACTCGAAGCGCTTCCCGCAGGTATTTTCTTTACCAGGATCGCACCAGCAGTCGCGGCCCCAGTCGCGGAACGACTCGATCAGAACCTGTAGATCGGGCCGATCGGTCAGCACCGCACCGCCCTCGCCCATGGTGATGTGATGAGCGGGATAAAAGCTGATCGTCGCGATATCACCGAACGTCCCCACTTGCCGTCCCTTCCAGGTCGAGCCCAGCGCATCGCAGCAATCCTCGATCAGCCAAAGGTCGTGTTTCTTGGCAAAAGCCGTGACCGCGTCAACATCAAAGACATTCCCCAGTGTGTGCGCAATGAAGATTGCCCCGGTCTTCTCGCTGCGGGCCGCTTCGAGTTGGCTCACGTCTATCTCATACGCCGGCAACGTAACGTCCAGGAAAACCGGCACGAGACGATTCTGAAGGATCGGATTGACTGTGGTGGGAAAACACGCGGCCACAGTAATCACTTCATCGCCCGGCTTGAGCCGGCGGTCACCGAGCTTTGGCGAGGTGAGCGCACTCACGGCAAGAAGGTTGGCAGACGAACCGGAGTTGACCAGAGACGCGCAGCGGACGCCAACAAAGCGAGCCAACTTGCGCTCGAACTCTTCGGCAAAGCGGCCAGTCGTAAACCAGCAATCAAGGGCCGAATCGATCACAGAACTGAGATCGCCGCCGTCGATCACCTTGCCCGATACCGGCACCGGCGATTGTCCGGGTTTGAATTCGGCCACCGGAAAAGCTTCAGCAAAATACTCATGGGACAGATCGAGGATTTGCCGCCGAAGATGTGCTGCATTTTCCGTCATCGACATTTCGTAAGCTAAGCATACAGAATCGGGACTCGGTAGTGTACCCTAATGGCGACGGTGCGCGATTTAAGAACGAATTCTGTAGCTTGTTTGCCACAGAGAGCGCTCGTCCAAAGGATGCTAAGAAACTGGGATGAAAGCAGTTATTCTGGCTGGCGGGCAGGGAACACGGCTCAGTGAAGAAACCGGTACACGCCCCAAGCCGATGGTGGAAATTGGCGGCCGGCCCATCCTTTGGCATATTCTCAAAATGTACTCCCAGCACGGGATTAACGACTTCGTTATCTGTTGTGGATACAAGGGTTATTTAATTAAAGAGTACTTCGCCAACTACGTCCTTCACATGTCTGATGTGACATTCCACATGCGGGAAAACCGCACACAAGTGCACCAGAGTGTTGCCGAACCATGGCAGGTCACGCTCGTGGATACCGGGGAAAACACGGGCACCGGGGGCCGGCTGCAGAAGGTGGCGCGGTATCTGGAGGGGGAGAAATCCTTTTGCCTGACATATGGAGACGGCGTTAGCGACGTCGATATCGGCGCGACGATTGCTTTTCACCAGAGCCACGGAAAGCTGGCGACGGTGACGGCTGTAGAACCCCCCGCGCGCTTTGGCGGTCTGGTCGTTCAAGGAACGGTCGTCTCCGAATTCCAGGAGAAACCGAAGGGAGAGGGCAGCTGGATCAATGGCGGTTTTTTTGTCCTCTCACCCGCGTGCTTAGATGAAATCCGCGACGAAGCGACCATGTTTGAAATAGAACCCATAAAGAATCTGACCGCGAAAGGGCAGGTGCAGGCTTATTTCCATCGCGGTTTCTGGCAGCCCATGGACACACTGCGAGACAAGCAGAGGCTGGAGGAACTTTGGGCCAGCGGGAGGGCGCCGTGGAAGACATGGTGAATCCATGGCTCGGACGGCGAGTTTTCCTTACCGGTCACACTGGGTTTAAGGGCGGCTGGCTCGCACTCTGGCTTGCCCGCCGGGGAGCTCAGATACGGGGATATGCGCTCGACCCGCCAACTGAACCCAATCTATTCACGGCAGCATCCGTGGCCACCGTTCTCGATGACATTCGCGGCGATATTCGGGACTACGCCAGGCTGGAATCCTCGATGACGGAGTTTGGTCCGGAGGTGGTTTTTCACCTTGCCGCGCAGCCGATCGTGCGGCGTTCGTATACTGATCCGCTGGGCACTTATTCGACCAACGCCATGGGCACTGCTCACGTGCTGGAGGCCGTTCGAAAGACTTCGAGTGTGCGCGCGGTGGTATGCGTCACCTCAGATAAGTGCTACCAGAATCAGGAATGGGTCTGGCCTTATCGCGAATCCGATACACTTGGGGGATTTGACCCGTACTCCTCCAGCAAAGCCTGCGCCGAGATCGTGTGCTCGGCTTACCGCAGTTCCTTCTTCCCGGTGAACCGTCTGCATGAGCACCGTGTCGCCTTGGCCACTGCGCGTGCTGGAAATGTGGTTGGCGGTGGAGATTGGTCGGAGGACCGCCTGATTCCGGACCTGGTCCGTGGATTTCAGGCTGGTCAGCCCGTGCTTATCAGGCAGCCAAAGGCAGTTCGGCCATGGCAGCACGTCCTCGAACCCCTCCATGGATACATGCTGCTGGCAGAGAAACTACTCGATGCGCCTTCACAGTTTTGCTCCTCGTTCAACTTCGGCCCCAACGACGAGGATGCGTGGTCCGTTGAGCGCATCGCGACAAAACTTGTGGAAATGTGGGGCGAGGGAGCCACCTGGGTACAAGATTCCGTTCCAGGCGTGCACGAAAACCACTTTCTGACGCTGGACACGAGCAGAGCCCGAAGGCAACTCGGATGGCAGCCGCTTCTGAGGATCGAAGCGAATTTGCAATGGACCATGAAATGGTACCGCGACTGGCTCGAGGGTGCTGATATGAACCAGGAGACCTTTGCGCAAATCGCCGGATATGAGCAACTCGCTCACGAGTAGCGCTGAAGTTCGATCGCGGCGGTAAGCCCGCCTGGTCCTGCGCCGATGTTCATGGCCGTACCCTGTTTCATGAGGCGATTTCGATTCCCTTCAGGATTGCAGCCCAGTATAATCGGCCAATAAGTCAGCATGTGGCAGTTACAAGAGGTCACACAGCCCGGCTATTGAACGGCACTGCGCCGCAATACTATGACGTCGTCTTCCGATGCCACCAGTCCGACGCTTCTGATCCTGGAGTTCAGCCTGACAGCGTTCGCAGTCGCGATTTCTTTCGGGTGGCCGGGAATCGCTCAAAGCTTTTTCCGGCGAATGGAACGGTGGTTTGGGCGGCTGGCGCAAAGAAGATGGCTAGCGGTTATATCTGTCTTTGTAAGCGTACTGTTGCTGCGACTGGCCATTCTTCCTCTATTTCCGG
>PLSH01000138.1 GCA_003165095.1 Acidobacteriaceae bacterium | reverse complement strand
TGTTAACCGGCCAATCTCTGCTCGTTTTTATTCAGGTAGGACGTAGTTCGCGTGTTTCAGCGAGGATCTTGGTGAGACGATTTGCGAGTCGGTCGAGGCGACGGCGCTTATCGGCGTTTGGGAGAGAGCGGCGGAACATCTCCAGTACATATTGCGTAGCGAGCAAGGAATCGATGAGGCCATCAATGCCTATGCGCAGGGGTGTGGCTGAGGTTTTGGGCTGAGGAGCCAGATGCCTGGGTTTGGAACGCGCCAGTTGAAACTCCCTTTGGAGATCGATCAAGGTCACATCCAAGTAGCGCATGGTCATGCCGGGATCTGTGTGGCCGAGTAGTTTCATTACGGTGGCAAAGTTCACGCCAGCACGAAGCATTTCCGTTCCGTAGGTGTGGCGCATCTGGTGCGGGACGATGCGAGTGGAAAGTCCGAGAGAGTGACAGACCAGATGCAGGTAATCGCGGAGTTGAACAAGGAGTGCGACTTTACTTCCTGGACGTGCGATGAGCCGTCCATCGGGAGGCAGTGGATCGAGGGAACGAAAGAAGCGCAGGCGTTGAGCGATTTCAGAGACGAAGGCATCAACGGGTACCATGCGTTCGGTTTTGAGTTTACCGAGAGGGACATGAATGGCCCATTGATCTGGGCCGGTGGAACGCAGGCAGTCAGTGGATAAGTCGACGCACTCTCCGATGCGCATGCCCGTATGGCGGAGCAACAGAAAGACATTTCCTCCCAGATCGTTGCGGCGAAGGAACTCCTGCTGTAAGAGCTGATCCTGCTCTGCGGTAAGCGGTCGCGGCATACTCTGCGGAGTGCGCGGGATGTCTTCGCGTCGCAACAGGTGAGCGAGTTCAGCAAGTTTACTTGTCCAGGCCAGTTCGTTGAAGATGGCGCGGAGAGCGATGAGCCGGCCGATGCAGGTCGCGGTCGCCAGGGGAGGAATCTGCGCACGCAAGCGCGACATCCAGCCGAGGATGTGAGGATCGCGGCGCAGTTGCTCCAGACGGATAATCTCGGGATGCTCGGCGGCCAGATAGACGAGGAAATTACGCACCGTTGTGTTGTAGTGCCGAGTGCTGGAAGAACTGAGTGCGGTGGAGAGGGATTCGACGGCACGCGCGCAGGCCGGTGCCAGGGGATGCTGGAGTGGAGGGCGGCGCCAGCGCTTCACGACGGAATCCTCGGCTGAGGGCGGATGCACTGTGCCGCGGCGCGGGCGTACTGAAGGTAGACGTCCTGCGGGGAGACCTGCACATAGTGCAGAGTGGTTTGGATGTCGGCGTGACCCATCAACTGCATAAGCGCGGGCAGGCTAATGCCGGCGCGCACCATGTCGGAGGCGAACGTGTGTCGGAACCGGTGAGGGTTCGCAAGCTGGATGCCCGTAGTGCGGCGGTGGTGACGAAACAGGGAACGTAATCCCGCGGGTGTCATGCGTTGGCCACGAGCGGGCCCCTTGAGCACGACGAACAGCGCGGCGGAGCATGGATCGGGCCGTTCCAGGCGCAGATAGTGATCGATCAGTTGCGTGGTCTCCGGTGCGAGGGGGAGGAAGCGCAGCTTGCTACCCTTGCCGCGCACGCGGAGCTGACCTTCGGAAAGCAACACGTCCTGCGGATTAAGAGCCAGTACTTCGGCGGACCGGAGTCCATGCATGAGCATCAAGCCCACGATGGCCAGGTCGCGAGCGGTGCGGAAGCTGGTCCAGAAACGCGCCACTTCATCGACGGAGAGGGGGACGATGGTAAGCCGGGGCTCCTTCACGCGCAGTCTGCTTAACTCAAACCTGGGACGGCCCAGGCCCATTGGTCTGCGATGCAGGAACGGCTGATGAAATCCGTGCGCCACTTGACCGGGAGCGTCGGGGAACTCGTTGCGGATGGCGCGATCGGAGGCAGCGACACGGTCGTTGATGGTGGAGGCAGAGGGCTTCCTTTGCAGACCGGACTGGAACCGCACGTAATCGAGCAGCGTCGATTCGGTCAGGTCCGCCAAGGAGATATCGCCGGTGTGATGAATGCTCTCCCACCATCGCACGAAGTGCAGCAGGCTATGTGCGTAGCTGTACAGGCTCTTGTCTGCAAGACGGCGGACATAGTCGCGGTCCAGGTAGCGATTGATCCAGCCGACACCCCGGCCGGTCAGTTGCTCGACCACTTGATACGGGCTGTGCGCGCCCGATGGAGTTTTCAGACGAATCACGCGGAACTTCATGGCTGAGCGGCCTCCAGAAGAGACTGGAACTGATGGGCATCTCCACCCGCAACGAAGAACGAGTCGGGATCGTGGCCCTGTGGCAGGTGGACGCGGCGAGCGGCGATACCCTTCGCATCAAGGCGATGGGCTAACAACTCCGCAGCCAGTTGCCCGCTCTGGTTGGCATCGACATCGAAGGTGAGATAGACAGTGCGTGGACCATTACAGAGTTGGCGGAACTGGCCGCCGTTGAGATGGGTTCCCAACGAGCAGGTCACGTTGTGGAAGCCGGCCTGCCGTAATGCGGCATAGTCGAACAGGCCCTCGACAAGAATCACCTCAGGGCAGTGCCGGACCTTCTCCCAGGCATATAGGCCGCCCTTGCTGCCGGGCAGGAAGCGATGGGCGAAGGCGGCGCCGATGCTGCGGCCGTAGAGGTTGACGACGTGTTGGCCCTGACGCAGCGGGAAGACGATGCGCTGGTAAAAGGCGTCGGAGCCGTTTCCGTTGAGTAGTCCGACTTGCCTCAGCAGATCGAAGGAATGACCCTGTGCCGTGAGATGACGGCGCAAACACCCGCCAGGGGCATAACCGATCTCGAGTTCCTTGATCAGGATCGGATCTTCGAGACCACGCTGGTTGAGATAGCTCAGTGCCTCGGGGTAGTGATCGAGTTGCTGGCGATAGGAGGCGGCGGCCTGTTCAAGTACCGCTCGAGAGCCGTCTTCTGAAGTAGTCTGCGGATCGAGGCAGACGAGGCTCTGGCAGAAGGACAGATGGCGGGACAACTGGACAAAGCGAATCAGGTCTCCGCCCCGGCCGCAGCCGTGGCAATAGAAGACATTTTTGCGCGTGTTGACATAGAACGAGGGCCGGGTCTCTTCATGCAACGGACAGAGTCCCACATACTCCCAACGGCCCGCAGACCGCCCAGTCCAGTTCTGTTGCCGCAGATAGTCCAACAGCGGCAACCGCCGCTTGAGTGCTTCGACGTCTTCGCCCACAGCGCTTTTTCGCCTCCGGAGCCAAGCGTAGGCGGGTGACACCGGCAATCCCAGGCAAGGATGGTGGGGGAAAGGGTTTTTCTTACAAACGCAAAGGCGAGAGGACCTCGAGAGCCGGAGTTATCCAGGACAACGGCCCCGCCTGGTCAAGAACCTGACGACCGCGAGCCAGCCAATGAGTCACGCGGGCGACGGTCTGGCTGAGAAAGGAAAGAGCCGGTTGAGGAAACTCCACACCGGTTGACCAGCGGCGGACAGTGGAGGGATCGGGCAACCGATCAGGGTCTTTCAGCTTGGGCAACGCCTTCTCCCACGAACAATGCTCCGCAAAGCGTTGCTGCAACGCCTGACTGCGCGCCAGCAGACTGAAATGCGTGTAGGGAAGAGAGAACACAGGAAGGAAAGTGAACGTCGTCCCGCAATCGGCGCAGCGGCCGCGATGGATCCCGATCCAGTCGTGATGCTCGTCGTGCGCCTGCTTGCGGCGACGTCCGTGGCCAACAATCGAATCGCGTTTACAAATCGGACACAGGCGTAATACGATCTTGTCGCAGTCTTCCGCCCAGTCGGTGGCAAGCTTGTCCAACGGCGCGGAGACTGGGATAAAGAGGATCGTAACCGCAAAGGGGGCTTCGCACACCGACGTGGACCCGCCAAGATCTCAGCCGGCAGCGAAGCTCCTCCTCCTGAAGAAAAATCCAACTGAAAGAGAATAAAGCTTCTTACTGCCAGCCTCTATAGCGTGGTTCAGCCTATTGGCCGGATAACTCCCTGATGGTATACACCGAAGACGAGCATATTGCGACGTTTTTCCTCAAGAAAAACGGCTCTCGATGAGCTCATACGGG
>PLSH01000375.1:14217-19346 GCA_003165095.1 Acidobacteriaceae bacterium | reverse complement strand
ACGTCGTGGCTGAGCATGGAGATGCGGACCTCGGGGCGTTCCGGACTATCGGGGATGCGGAGTGCCCGTTGCTGACCATTCGGCGGCAGGTGAGCGGGATTCTGAGATGAGTTAACTGCGGAGCGGCGGCGCGGGCGCGCCGGGGGCGGGCGCGCGCGGCGCCATCGGCAATACGGGAATGCGGACCCCGGTAGCGGCGAAGAGAGCGTTGGCAACGGCGGGCGCAAGAGCGACGATCCCGGTTTCGCCGGCTCCGGCCGAGGGCAGATCCTTGCGATCAATAAGCACTACCTCGATTTGCGGGACGTCGCTGAAGCGAGGTACGCGGTACTGAGCGAAGCGGGGATTGAGGACGCGGCCATCGGCGAACAGGATCTGCTCAAAGAGCGCACCGCCGATGGCCTGAACAATGGCGCCGACGATCTGGTTGCGGAGGCCGTCAGGGTTGACGATGGCGCCGGACTCCCAGGCCTGGACAACGCGAACGATGCGGACACTGTGAGCAGCGGGATCGATGGCGACCTCGGCGCAGGCGGCGGTGTAGCCGCCCTTGTCTGTGCCGCCGGCGATGCCAAAGCCGCGCGCGGGCGTGGAATTCTCGCGGCCCCAGCCGAAGGCCTCGCCCGCGGCCTGAAAGACGGCGCGAAGACGGGGATCTGCGAGATTTTTGAGGCGGAAGTCGAGGGGATTGAGGCTGGCGGCGTGAGCCAGCGCGTCCATGTGAGACTCGCGGGCGAAGACGTTGGCCGCCGCGGCGAGCGAGCGGTAAGAACCCTGGCGCAGCGGCGAGCGCGCGGGGTGGTAGTGGACGAGCTGGGCGGGAATGACGTAGGGCGTGGCAATGGCGGCCGAGCCGGAGTTGTAGTTGTGGTGCTCCCAGGCGACGAGCGTGCCGTCAGACTGCGCGGCGGCGCGAATCTCAATGACGCCGGCGGGACGGAAGTAGGCCCAGGTGAACTCTTCGCCGCGGGTCCAGACGAGCTTCACGGGCTTGCCGGCGGCACGGGCGAGGCGCGCTGCCTCGATGGCGGCTTCGCCTGTGTGCTTGCCGCCGTAGCCGCTGCCCATGTCGGGCTGGAGGACGTGGACCTGATCGGCGGCGAGATGAAAGGCCTGGGCGAGCTCGTCGCGGACGCCGAAGGGGCGCTGGGTTCCGGTCCAGACGGTGAGGCTGGAGCCGTTCCACTCCGCGACGGCGGCGCGGGGCTCAAGCGGCGCGTGGGCGATGTACTGGACGGTGTATTGCTGGTCGACACGGATAGGAGCGGTGGCCAGTTCCTGCTCGACGGAACCAGAGGCGGACTGCGGGCCGTCGCCGGGATCGGAGCTGTCCTTGAGGAGCTGGAAAAGCTCGCGGTTGGAGGGCTGCGCGGGAACGTTCCACTGGGCGCGAAGATCGGAGACGGCGCGCTGGGCGGTGAAGGCATCGGGCGCGACGACGCCGACGAAACCGCCGTCGCGGACGAGCCGGACGCCGGAGAGTTTTTCCGCTGCACTGGAGTCGAGGGAGATAAGCGTTGCGTTGTAGCCGGTGGGGCGCAGGACCGCGCCGAAGAGCATGTTTGGACGGACGATGTCAGAGGGATATTGATGGCGTCCGGTAACGAAGTCGCGGCCATCGGTCTTGGGGATGGAGGTTCCGGCGATCTTCCAGTCGGCGGCCGGGGTGAGAGTTTCCGAATCGGAAACGACGTGGACCAGATCCTGGCCGCCAGTGAGCTCGCCGTAGGTGAAGGATCGGGCGGTGCGCGGGTCAGTGACCTTGCCGGCTTCGGCGGTGAGCGAAGCGGCATTGAGCTGCCAGCGGGCGGCAGCGGCTTCAATGAGCGCCTGGCGGGCGGCGGCAGCCATGGTGCGGAGCTGCGGGCCCATGGTAGGAGTGCTGCGGCTGCCGAAGGTGCCCATGTCATATGGAGTGAGGGCCGTGTCGCCCATGACCATGGTGATGCAGCCAATGGGAACACGCAGCTCCTCGGCGACGAGCTGGGCGAGGGAAGTGCGGATGTTCTGGCCGACTTCGACCTTGCCGGTGAAGACGCGTACCTGACTGGCGGCATCGATATGGAGCCAGGCGGCGATGTCGCGTGGCAGCAAATGGCCTCCGAAGGAGCGGCCGGACTCCTGCGCGACGGCAGGCGGGTGAGCGAGGCAGACGAGCAGGCCGCCGCCGAAGAAGCGAAGAAAGTCGCGGCGGTCGAGGGGCAGGGCAAGCAGGCGCCAGCGCTCCTCCTGGAAGGGCTCAAGCTCGGGATCGGCGCCGCTGCTCATTGGGAGACTCCGTGGGCGGCGCGGCGGATGGCGGCGAGGATGCGGGGATAGGTTCCGCAGCGGCAGACGTTGCCATTCATCGAGGCGACAATCTGTTGGTCGGTGGGATGGGGCGTTTGGCGGAGGAGTGAGACGGCGCTGAGAATCATGCCAGAGGTGCAATAGCCGCACTGCAAGGCGCCCTCGTCAAGAAAGGCCTGCTGGACGGGGGTGAGACGACCGTTCTGCTCAAGGCCCTCGATGGTGACGATGTGGGCGCCGCCGACGTCGCCGACCGGCATGAGGCAAGAACGCGCAGCCACACCGTCGAGCAGGACGGTGCAGGCGCCGCACTGGCCCTCGCCGCAGCCGTAATGAGTGCCGGTGAGCTTGAGATGGTCGCGGAGGACGGAGAGCAAGGATTCTTCAGGCGCGGCGGTCACGCTGAGATGAGAGCCGTTGATATGGAGGACAAACTCGCCCATGGGCAGGCTCCACGCCGGATGAGGACCGGCGAGCGAGTACGGATCAGGATAGCGCAAATGGGCAAAGACGGGCAGAAGACGGCCGGAATCCGGTCCTGTTTTGGTGGCTTCGGCTCTATAACCGGCAAGCCGGACACACACTAAGAATTTGACCCCGGGGTAGTGTAGTGTTGATGCCTTTGGAGAGACCTCCGCTGAGTTCCTGATTCCCAAGGCATTTGCAAACCGCACTGAGAGTCCGCTGCAGTTTTGAATCGCCGTTGAATGCGGCAGTGAACATTCTCGTCGGCGACCACAAAGAGTACATTGTGTATGAGCACTGGAGCAAGGCTGAAGTTTTTCGATGGAACCCCGGATTTCGCTCGAATTCCAACGGCCGATTGCAAAGGCACATCGGAACGTGGCATAAGGATCGAATGACAATCAAGACGTTTATTATTGCAGCGATTGTGGCGGCATTGAGTGTCGGAGCCGCAGCGCAGGTGAAGGAGCACCCCGCACCACGAATCGTTGAGAGGAACGGCCGCTACGCACTCATGGTCGACGGCGCGCCCTATCTGATCCTGGGTGCGCAGTCAAATAACTCCAGCGACTGGCCCGCCGCGCTGGCGGAAATATGGCCCGCTGTTGAATACCTGCACGCCAATACGCTCGAGACGCCGATTTACTGGGAGCAATTCGAGCCGAAGCTGGGGCAGTTCGACTACTCGGAGGTCGACACCATCCTCGCTCAGGCCCGCGAACACCATGTGCATCTCGTCCTGCTTTGGTTCGGCACCTGGAAGAACGGCAGCCAGCACTACATGCCCGAATGGATGAAGCTCGATCCCCAGCGCTACGCACACGTAATGAACAGGAATGGTGAGCTGGTCGACTCCCCTTCACCCTTTGCCAAGGCATCTCTCGACGCGGACATCGATGCATTCACCGCGCTCATGCGGCACCTGAAAGCTGTTGACACCGAGCGCACGGTACTGATGGTACAGGTGGAGAACGAAACCGGCACGTGGGACACCCTCCGCGATTACTCTCCTGAAGCGAACAGGCTCTTCGCATCGCCCGTTCCTGCCGAGGTGTTGAGGGCCATGAACAAGGCGCCTGGCACCGGCTCGGCAGCCTGGGAGGGTGTCTTTGGACCAGAGGCCGACGTCTACTTCCATGCGTGGGCGATTGCGCGATACGTGGGGCAGNNGGACCAACCGATAACGTACTGCCCATCTGGAAGGCGGAGGCGCCTGCGATCGACATCCTTGCCCCCGATATTTATTTGCTCGACACGCCAACGTATATGAAAGTGCTGGAGCTTTATCATCGGCCCGACAACCCCCTGTTCATTCCAGAAACCGCCGGTACGCGCCGCGCCGCGCGCTTTCTCTTCACGGCGATCGGCCTTCAGGCGATCGGCTATTCGCCGTTCGGTCTGGACTACACGCAGCCTCATTTTGTCCAACCCGGCGAGCCCGATTCGAAGAGCGCATTCCTTGACCCGACGGCGCAGAACTACCGGCTGATCGGCCCCATGATGCGCGATGTTGCCCGCCTCAACTTCGAGGGCAAACTTCAAGCCGCGGCGGAAGTGGAGGGCGAGCCCATTCAGACCTTTCATTTCGGCGCCTGGGACGTAGTGGTCTCCTATGGAGTTGGCCGCCGGGGTGGTCAGGCCGGGGGCAATCCCGAGCCCACCGGACGCGCCCTCGTGGCCCAACTCAGCGACAACCAGTTCCTGGTCACCGGAATTGATTGCCGCATCGACTTCCGCCCGGCCGGCACTGAGCAGCAGCGGAACGCCCAGTCTGCCGTCATTGGCGACGGACAGACGCCTTCGGCGCGCATCGACGGCACATGGGAGCATCGGCAGTTCCTTCGGGTGGAAGAAGGCGCCTATGAAAATGGCGCATTCAAATTCCAGCGCATCCTGAACGGCGATCAGACGGACTGGGGGCTCAGCTTTGGATCGGAACCTGAGGTGCTCCGGGTTGCGGTCGCCACCTACTGAAGCCCGTGAATCGGCAAATTCGAATTCCCAAAGGAGAACCGCACCATGAGTAGCGATTTGACGCGAAGAGCGTTCCTGGGCGATGCGGCCCTGGTTGGAACTGGATCGTTGATTGGCCTGGACAATGCTTTTGCCAGGGAAGCGCCTGGGGATGTGAATCCATCATTCGAGCGCCGGTCGAGCTTTGACGATGGGTGGAGCTTTTCAAAGGGAGATGTCCTCAATGGCGAGTCAGGGCTCGACACCGGTGGGAACTGGGCACCGGTGGACCTTCCGCACGACTGGAGCATCGCCGGGCCCTTCAGCGAAAGCGAACCATCGGGCAGCGAGGGAGGCTATCTGCCGGCCGGTATCGGATGGTATCGCAAGTCCTTCCAACTTCCTCGGAGTTACGCAGGGCG
>PLSH01000375.1:224-14156 GCA_003165095.1 Acidobacteriaceae bacterium | reverse complement strand
CATACCTGGCTCATCAACACAGGGCCGGTCTATTTCGAGCAATGGGGCATAGGCATCGCCACGCCGCGAATTACGCCGGATAGCGCCACGGTCGCGGTTTCCACGCGGGTAGGGAATCAGCTTGCCCGGACTGCGGCCTGCAAATTGACCACCACCGTGGTCGATCAGGATGGCGTTTCCGTGCAGTCTGCAGAGGCAGAGGCGAGTGTCCCCGCCGGCCAGGAGCACCTCTTCGTACAGCGCATCGCGGTAGCGCAGCCTCGGCTTTGGTCCCCAACTACGCCGCAACTCTATTTCGCGCGCCAGGTGCTGCATCAAAACGGTGAAGAGGTCGATGCGGTTACGACTCCTTTCGGCATCCGGTCCATCGCATTTGATGCGGACAAGGGATTTCTACTTAATGGCGATCGGGTCAAGCTCAATGGAGTTTGCCTGCATGACGATGGAGGCTCGGTAGGGGTCGCGGTGCCCAAGCGGATCTGGGAGCGGCGCTTTGCTCTCCTCAAAGAGATGGGCTGCAATGCCATCCGTGCCAGCCACAATCCGCACGCGCCAGAGTTCCTCGACCTTTGCGACTCGATGGGCTTTCTGGTCATGGCGGAAGCCTTCGACGAGTGGCGCGAACGCAAAGCGCCCGAGTACGGCTACCACCTCTACTTTGACGAGTGGTCGGCCCGCGATCTGAAGGACATGATCGCCCGCGACCGCAATCATCCTTCCATCGTCATTTGGAGTGCGGGCAACGAAGTGCCCGATCAGGATGTGCCGCGAGGCATAGAAACCCTGCGCGGCCTCATGGGCATTTTGCACTCTGAGGATCCAACGCGGCTGGTCACTGTGGCGTGTGACCAGATCGCTGCCGAGCCCCACAGCGCTCTGCCGCAGTTTCTCGCCGAACTCGACGTCGTGGGCTATAACTACGTGGGCCGCTGGCGCGACCGGCGCGAAAAGTATTACAGCACCGACCGCCACAACTTTCAGAAGCGGCGCTTCATCGGCACTGAGAACGGTGCGATGCCCAGTTTCTACCCTGGCCCAGGCTCGTCCATGTACAGAGGCATGCCCGCGTCCAACGAGCAAATCGCGGTCGAGCAGTTGCAGCGGTTCACCCAGGTCTACGACTACGTAAGCGGCGACTTTATGTGGACCGGCGTCGACTACATCGGGGAAGCAAAATGGCCGTCCAAGTCTTCGCGCTCCGGAGTGATCGACACATGCGGCTTTCCCAAGGACGGCTATTACTTCTACCAGAGCGTCTGGACGAAGGCGCCCGTGCTGCACCTGTCGCCGCACTGGAACTGGGCCGGCAGCGAAGGCCAGATCATTTCCGTCATCTGTTTCACAAACTGCGACACCGTTGAACTCTTTCTGAATGGCACGAGCCTCGGCGAGCAGGGCTACATGTTTCCCGAGGCGGGCATGGAGCAACAGTGGCCTCATTTTCCCGCCCGGGCTCGCGTGCTGCAGACCACGGGTGACCTTCATCTCGCGTGGTACGTGCCCTACCAGCCCGGCACGCTCAAAGCCGTCGGCACCAGGGACGGGCAGGTGGTTCTAACTGTGGAGCAAGTCACCACGGGCAACCCGGCGGCAGTGCGCCTCACCGCGGACCGTGCGCGGATCAACACCAGTTGGGACGACCTTTGCCATGTGACGGTCGAGATTGTCGACCAGCAAGGGCGTGTAGTGCCAACCGCCGACGACGAGGTGGTCTTTGAGATCAGCGGGGCCGGCCGCATTCTCGGCCTGGACAACGGACAGGCTGAAAGCCACGAGAGCTATCAGGGAAACCGGCGCAGGGCCTTCGCGGGCCGCGCTCTTGCGCTGGTGCAATCAACCGGGCGCGCGGGCGAGATGAAACTGACTGCGACGGCACCGTCCCTGAAAGGTGCATCGATGACCGTTTCCGCTCGGACGCTCAAGGCGAGATACTGACGGCGTTTTTCGCGCCGTCGGCTGAGCCGTCCACAGATGTGGTGCAGTAGCAATCACGGGTGTTTGGAAGCATGCTGCGGAGATTGGAGCCTTTCTGCTGCCAGCCAGATGGGCGTCAGCTAGAATGCACCTTCGCCAACTCGTCAACTCTGTCGAAAGCATGCGAGTCCTCGGGCTATTTTGTTGTTGCGCGATCCCGGCCGCTGGTCTTGCTTTCGTACATCAGCCCATCTGCCCGTTTAATCAGACCTTTGACGGTATCGCCGGGGCGGGCCAATGTACCGCCAACCGAGATCGACAGAGATTTGAACTGGCTGTCACTACCGGAACATGGAATTCGCGTCACAATGGCAACACATCGTTCCGCAAGCACTTTGAGAATCTCGTTGTTCACGTTACGGACGATGGCGAGGAACTCGTCGCCGCTCCACCGCCCAACGGTGTCAGTGGGACGCAGCGTCCCGGCTAAAGTTTTCGCCAGTTCCTTCAATGCATTATCCCCACTGGCGTGACCAAATGAGTCGTTGATGGCCTTGAGTCTGTCCAGATCAAACATCAGCACTCCAAAGGGAGCCTTAGCGACCTGATATTCGCGTATCGCCGAATGCAGAGAATTCTCAAGGAAACGGCGGTTAGGCAACTCGGTGAGTGAGTCGAGAAAGGCCAGTCGCTCCATCGCGTCGAACTTTCGTCGAGACTCATTCTGGTCCGAATCGTCTTTAAATACTGCGACCGCTCCTACAATCGAGCCGTCGGTGGCTCTAATAGCCTGTACATTGATTGCCACCGGAACTCGCCGCCCCTCCTTATTGCGCAAGAAGGACTTAGCCTCGCGGCTGCCACCGTCCTCCATGCACTCTGATAAGAGACAGCTCTCCTGGCACAATCGGGGTCCTATAAGGCCAATAGGACAATCGCCTTGGTCTTGGCAGGATTGGCCTATGATCTCTTTAGCTTTGTACCCGGTCAGTCGAAAAGCAGCTTCATTGCAGTACAAAAATCGCTGATCCCGATCCACGACGTACACGCCATCGCTCATGTGATCCAGCAGCCCTTTATAGAATTCCAGATCGGTTGGCGTCTTCTGGACCTTCAGCCCGGTCGGTGTGATATGAGTATCTGCTCCAATTGTTTCGTCCGACACGGGAGCCACCTTCATCTGCATTCGTAAAGAGAAGTCCGCTCCCTGGTGAGGGATGGCACGCTCGGTTCAGGCCATGGCATTCGCACTGGGCATAGGGTTGCTCCCTTGCGGCCAGAGCACTCCCATCTTCCTAAATAGTGCCCAGAACGAATGAATCGGTTAACAGTAGAGTCGCAGCCAATGCATCTCTGGCGAGACACACTGAAAACGGAGCACTAGGAAATCACCCCGTGATCGTCCTAGATGTCCTCATTATCCGGTTGCTAGACGAGAGTGCTAGACCCCGGCATTGATATTTTCTGCTCATAGTAATTCAGAACTGGTTACTTGTTTACCAAAGAGTTATTAGGAGACTTCGATAGTATCTTATTTATTTTGTTCGGCTTGAATTGATTTAACGAAGTAATTACCGAGTAGGGACCTTCAGACGCGAAACGCCCTGTGACGAAGCCCAACCGCTTGGGCTGGCGAACTGTTGCCGGGCTGGCGGTCTTCGTTCTCATGTCCCATCCCACTCCCCGCCCGTAACTCCCCAGCGGCGGTGAGTGCCCCTGTAGACCCGCCACAGCCCATTCCTGCCAAACGGCGGCGCGCTCATAATTCAAAGCCAGCAAGCGCTCCAGGATTTCCGCATCCGTCAACGTATCCGGCCAGCCATAGGCCGCAAACACCGCTGCGTCTAGCTTTCGATGCGCCTCCACCAGCCAGCTAGGGCGGGCGTTGTAGAAATTCGTGAGAGTGCGGCGCTTCAATTCCTCGGCGCTGGCGTTTGGCGGATTGAGCCATGCGTCCCGCTTCTCTACCAGTTCGCGGGTGGCCTCTGCGATGGCCTCCACCAGCGGGGAGTCTTTCGGCTCATGGCCCGGTGGCCAGGGGAAGGTTTCAAACGTGGTTGCTGAGCTGTACGACGGGTCATTCCCCACCCCAAGCCAAGAGCATGTGCGGAAGCACTCCATCGATCAACTGCGCAGCGTCGCTCGTCAACAGGATCAACTCGATTCCAGCGCCAAGGTCTATTCAAATCCCATAGGTCTAAGCCAGATCACCGCGTCCGCCGCGCCAGCGGCTTCCTTCTTACCTTCGAATAGAAAACACCTCGCTTCAGCACCTCGCCGTTCTTGCGCATCTGCGCGAGGCGTTTCCGATCTTGGCTAGCGGTGATACAGGCACTACGTGAAAATCGCCCGGCTTTTCTTCCGCAAGCGCTGGCTTATTCAGGGCAATCGTTTTTTTGGCTTCGCAACCTGCCACAGGAGCGATAGAATGCCATCGGGCCGGCGCCGAACAAGACAATTACCTGTAAATCGCTTCTTCACCCAGGAGATTCCGGTGGCCTGGAGCAAGCGCTGCGCCAATTCCTGACAGATTTGCGTACCTTGCCCTACTTAGTCAGGCCCATAACGACGTTAGGGCTTGAGGCAGATACGACGGAGCGTGCGGCGGAGGCGCTTCCCGGGAGGAAGACAACAGATGAAGATCAATCGCAGGGATTGGTTCCGGTGGTCGGGATTGACAGGGCTGGGCATGGCGGTGAGTCCTGTGCTGCGGGGGTTGGCCAACAGCCTGGATGAGGAGACGGCGCGGAAGCAGCGCTTCAACATGTCGGGCTTTGCCGCGCCGCCTCTTGACAAGGTGAGGATGGGGATCATCGGACTGGGCAATCGAGGGCCATCGCATCTTGACACGTTCCGGTACATCGAGGGGGTGGAGATAACCGCACTTTGCGATGTGGAGCCGGAACGGGCTGTCGCAGCCAGAAAGCGGCTCGACGGCACGCAACACAATCCACGCGTCTACAGCGGCAGCCCTGAAGCATGGCGGGAGCTTTGCCACCAGGAGAACCTTGACCTTGTGGTGATCACCACGCCCTACCCGATGCACGCAACGATGGCCGTATACGCGATGGAGCAGGGCAAACACGTGGCGAGTGAGGTTCCGGCAGCGGCAACGATCGAGGAGTGCTGGAAGCTGGTGGATACGGCGGAGCGCACGCGGCGGCACTGCATGATGCTGGAGAACTATGCCTTTGGAGCGTTTCAGGTGCTCACGCTGAATATGGTGCGGCAGGGGTTGTTTGGGGATATTGTGTGCGGCGAGTGCGCCTACAACCAAAGCAAGATGAGCAACAACTTCTCCAAGACCATGTACTGGGATATGTGGTGGCTCAAGCTGTACGGCGCGAAGCGGGGGAACATCTATCCAACGCATGGTCTGGGCGCCGTGGCCCAGATCATGAATATCAACCGCGGAGACCGGTTCGACTACCTGGTTTCAATGGAGAGTGACGACTTTATGATGGGCTCGACGGCGCGGGATCTGGCGGCGAAGGACAGCTTTTTCGCGCCGTTTGCGGGCAAGAGCTATCGGGGCAACATGAACACGACGATCATTCGCACGGTAAAAGGGCGCACCATTACCGTGCAGCACGACGGAACCTCGCCGCGCGGACCGCACACGACCATCCATGCCATTACCGGCACGAAGGCGATGGCGCAGGAGTACCCGCTGCCGGCGCGCATCTCGACCGACCTGAGCGGCTGGCTGTCGCAGGAGAAGTTCGACGCGCTGGCCAAGGAGTTTACGCCGGCGATCACGACGCGGATGGGTGCGCTTTCAAAAGTCGTGGGGACGGGGCATGGCGGCGTGGACCTGCTTGAGGATTGGCGGCTGATCGATTGCCTGCGCAACGGGCTGCCGCTTGAGCAGGATGTCTACGATGCGGCGGCGTGGAGCTCGATTGTGCCGTTGAGCGAGTGGTCGGTGATGAACCGGTCGAACTCGATCGGCATTCCAGACTTTACCGCGGGCTCGTGGCAGACCAACGGCCCAAACATGGACATTGACCTGACGCGAGGCGGGGATACGAAGGTCCTGGTGATGGGATGAAGATCGAAGAGATAAGAACAGAATGGCTGCGCGTTCCGATTGACCCGCCGATTGCCGACTCGACGCATGAGTTGCGATTTCTGGACTTGGTGGTGGTCGAGGTCTGCTCGGAAGGGTTGTCGGGCTGGTCGTACATGCTGTCGTTCGACTACGGCACCGCACTGATGAAGAACCTGGTGGACGCCGAGCTGAGGCCCAAGGTGCTAGGCAAGGACGCAACGGCGATCCGGCGGATCTTCGAGGAGAACCTCAAGGCCACCGAGTACATGGGTTGCGAAGGGCTTGCGATGTGGGGCACGGCGGCCATCGATACGGCGCTATGGGATCTACTGGCCCGGCGGCTTGGGGTTCCAGCTGCGGCGCTCTTCGGGCGCTACCACACAGGAGTTCCGGTGTATGGCAGCGGTGGATGGGTTTCCTACAGCGATGAGCAACTGGCCGACGAAGTGACGCGCTACGTGGCGCGGGGATTTGCGGGGGTGAAGATCAAGATCGGAAGTCCGCAGGAGGACAGGGATATTGAACGGGTGCGGGCCGTCCGCAAGGCGATTGGCCCTGACCGCAAACTGATGGTGGACGCCAACCAGGGCCTGACACTGGAGCGGGCATTGCGGATGGCGCGGCGGCTGGAGGATTGCCGGCTGGACTGGCTGGAAGAGCCGTTCGCGAAGAACGATCTGGAGAGCTATGCCAGGCTGGCGGCGGCAACCGAGATCCCGCTGGCCGCAGGCGAACGCGAATTTGGCGTGGAGCCGTTCCGGCGGCTGATTGCGGGCCGGTGCATTCGCGTGTTGCAGCCCGACCTGCTGCGCGTGGGCGGGGTCACGGGCTGGCGGCAGGCGGCTGCACTGTCTGAGGCGCACTTGCTGCGGCTGGCCCCGCACTTCTACCGTGAGTACGATTTGCACCTGGCGGCGGCCTCTCCGAACCTGGTGGCGATTGAGTCGTTTGACTGGCTCGATACGCTGGTCGAGTTTCCGTTCGAGGTGGGCGACGGAATGGCGGTGGTGCCAGACCGGCCGGGCTTCGGACTGACTTTCCGCCGGGAGGCGATCAGCGAGTTCCGTTACCAGGGATGACGCGGTTCGCTGCGCGCAGGGCTGTGGACCGCTGTTTCCAGCCCAGAGGTCGCAAACTGACTGGACGACCAGGCTGAGAATCTTCGGATTTATGCCTCTTCACGCGCGTTTGCGATCATCTGCAGGACCATTTCCAGTAGGCCTACCGGAGTAAAGCTTGTATAAACCAGATGCAGCGCGCCGAAGGTACCCAAACCCATTTTCCTTGTCATCCCCTCGAATCTGGTGTCAGTTGTGGTGTCAGTTTCGTTTCCAACTGGGTGCTTGCATAGGGTTGCACATGCAATCATACCCCTTCGCCAACCTGTTATGGATCAATTGGTTATGTAAGATGGTGCAATGCCATGCGAGGTTGGAACCAGGAATGCATGTACCCCTAAAATCGGTCTACGAATCAGTAGGTCGGGAGTTCGAATCTCTCCGGGCGCACCATTTCTTCTTGGATACTCCAAAACACAATTTCTTCCGTTAGTCCTGCCCAAGGCTCATTTGGCTGAGTACGCTCTGCCGGCAGATTTGGATGCAGGCAAGTCGTTCCCATCAAGCCGCGGAAAACTGCATTCATCTTTCCGGTTTGAGAGGGGGAACGGGCCAGGAACGGGCGCAAGAAAGGTGCGCGTAACACTTGAAAGGAACGATAGATGGGGATCGGAAACGCGCCTTAGATGGCCAAATTGCCCCGGCTTCGGCCTAAGTTTATCAATTCAAAACGAAATCATTGACGCAAATTGCAAAATGGGCTGTACAATTGCCCCATCAAGGAGAACTGAACGGGAGACCTATGGCCGGAGACTTGCAATTAACATGCAGCGATTGTGGACAGGATTTTACCTTCACCGCTGCCGATCAGGCGTTCTTTCAGGAACGCGGTTACTCGACCCCGAAGCGCTGTAAACCTTGCCGGCAGGCAAAGAAGAGCGATCAGGGGGGATCCGGCTACCGTGCGGCTCCTTCACAGGGAACTCCTGTGATATGTTCGGGTTGCGGTCAGCCGACCACAGTGCCATTTGAGCCGAGAGGCGATCGTCCGGTGTATTGCCGGGATTGCTACACGGCGCGCAAAGGCAGTGCTGGGGGCGGAGGTGGCCGCGGCCGCGGCCGCTGACAGATTTTGAGCCGGTCCGACGCTTGCAAAGGCGGCCGGACCGGAGTCCCCGAGGCATAAAACAAGCCGCGCCCGTCGCGGGAAATTTGTCCCGCTCGCACTTCAAGGTCTTTGGCGGGTTGTTCCCTGTCCTTTTTTGCCCATCCGCACTTCAGGGCGGATCTGCGGGCCGCGGGAAACTGAAACCCTCACGCGCGGGTCAAGGCTCGGCTCAATTCCCGGCTGTTCCCGGCCCCCTTTTCAATCCGGCCGCGCGAAGAGAAACCGGAGGCGCGAATCTCGCGCTGCTTTAAGGTCGCGCGTAGACACAACGCGCGTGGCCCGATAAACTACCGCCAAACCCGTGATGCCCATGACAACTCCGCTCAAACCCGCGGTTCCCTTCACCCCAGGAACACTCAACCAGCCCCCGAGCGCCGAGTTATGAAGAATCGGCCGGCTGGAGCGTTGAAGATCCGCAATGGGTTTTCCCTCGTTTTGCGGCCGGCAGCCTCGAGCCTTGTTCCAAATCCACGCGCGCGAGGGCTTAGCTGAATCCCATGGCTACTTCACTGTCGTCTGCGGGATTTGCATGGAAGAATCTGTGGCGCAGGCGGCTGCGGGCGGCGGCGATGGCCATGCTGCTGCCGGTCGTTTGCGTCCAGGCGGCGGATGTGCACACCCTGTTGGCCGTTCCGCGGCAACGAATCGAAACCGCAGACTACCGTGTAACGGGGCATCTCGTGCGGGTGGATGCGAACGGCAACCGGATCAGCTTTCCCATCACCATCAAGGCGCGCTGGTTTCCCGGGGTGTTGCGGGTGCTGGTTGAGGTTGGGCCGGCCGGGAAGACGGGAGCCGGCTCAACGGCAAGCGCCCACGCCGTCGCCCACATTCTTCTCGAGATGCGGCCTGGCGGCGAAAGCACGATCCAGATTGCACATCCCGGCGACAAAGCGCCTGCCGCCCTGCCGTTTGAGCAGTGGAGCGATGGACCGCTCGGGCCCGGCTTCAGCTACGAGGATTTTCTGGAGGAACAGTACTTCTGGCCGGGACAGACGGCGCTCGAGGAGACGAAGTACGGCACGCGCGATTGTGATCCGGTGAAAAGTGTCCCCGGCGCAGCCGACCGGACGCACTATGCTGAAGTAAAGACTTGGCTCGATCACACCATAGGGTTTCCGGTATATGCCGAAAAGATTGTGAGAGGAACGGGGACGGTAAAGCAGTTCACATATTTCGGCTTGCGCCATAATGGCGGCGTGTGGTCGGCAAGCCAGGTGGAAGAGAAGACGCTCGGCCAGGCTGGTTCGACGCTGCTGATTGTCGATCGCGGAAGCGCAAAGGCAAACCTCACGCTCAGGGACTTCAGCGCTGCGCAACTGACGCATTTTCAGGATTGATTATGTACATTGCTCTCTCGATTGTCGCGGCGATAGTTGTTCTCATCATGGCAGGAGTTCTCTATCAGATGATCGGCAGCGGCCGGGACCGCCGGCTTTATTCGAGCCCGGGACGGTGGGTGACGATCGGGGGCGATTTGCCGGGGCGGGAGACGAAGCTGTACGTGGTCGAAGAAGGATCGGGCGAGCCGACCGTGCTCTTTGAAGCCGGCATCAGCGCGACGAATTTGAACTGGCGGCACATTCAGGAATCGGTTGCTCAGTTCACCGGAACCGCATCGTACGATCGCGGCGGCCTGGGGTGGAGCAGTCCCTGCCGCACGGCGCGGACACCGAGCAACATCGCGGCGGAGTTGCACGAGATGCTGGAGCGCGGGGGAATCAAGCCGCCGTACATCCTGGTGGGCCACTCCTTTGGTGGCCTGGTGATGCGCCGCTATGCGCTCTCCTATCCTGAGGATGTGGCCGGCCTGGTGCTGGTAGATCCAATGCGCTGCGAAGAATGGCCGCCGCTCGATCCGGCCAAACAAGGGGAGCTCGAGCGGGGCAGAAAGCTGATTCGATTTGCGTCCCCGATCGCGCGTTGCGGATTGGCTCGTCTGGCAGTCACGTCGTTTTTTCATCGTTCGGGAAAACTTTCAGGCCAACTGGCCGGCGCGGCGGGATCGGGCGGGCGCCACGTACTGAAGCGAATTACGAACGAAGTGGGAAAGATGCCGCGAAAGGTATGGCCGGTGGTAGCTGCGCACTGGTCGCGGCCGGGATTCTATGCGGGGATGCGGAAGCACCTTGAGTCGATTCCCGACACAGTGCGGGAGATGCACGCGGCGTTGCCGATCCGGGGGATACCGGTGACGGTGTTGACGCCGGGAAAATCGACTCCGCTGACTGAGGAACACCTGGACCGCATTGGCGAGCGCGTACAACAGGTGATTGCGCCGGTGAGCGAGCACTGGATTCATCTTGACGAGCCCGACCTGGTGATCGCCGAGATCCGCGCGCTGGTGATGGCGGTAAACTCCGAGACCGTTCCAACCACAGTATGACCGCCGCTCCGCGGTTTAGCGTTTTGCCGCTTCGCGGTTTTGCGTTCTGGAGCAGGTTCTGCGAATAATAACAAGTGTGACGGCCGAACGTGACTACTTTCTCGCGACATTGATCCAATAGACGATTGAGAAACGATATGGAAGTAACAGTTCAACAGGTTGAGGGTGTGAGGTTCGCCATTGTGGCGCGGACGCATACGGTGGTTTGCGACCAACCCCCGGAGAATGGTGGAACGGATGCAGGAATGACGCCGCCGGAGTTTCTGCTGGCTTCGCTCGGTTCCTGCGCGGCATTTTATGCGGCGCAGTATCTGGAGTCGCGCAAGCTCGCCAAAGGCGGCGTGGAAGTGTCTGTGAGCGCGGAGAAGCTGAAGGCCCCGGCCAGGCTGGGCAACTTCAACGTGCACGTGACGTGCCCGGTTGCGCTCACCACGGAACAGACCGAGGGATTGATGCGGTCGGTTCATCATTGCCTGGTGCATAACACGCTGCTGACGCCGGCACAGATCGCGATCGGCTTATCCGTGGCCGAGCCGGCCGCGGGGCCGCGCTGACACTCTTTGCTGACTTTTCGCAGCTAGATTCGTCCCAATCAGTGTGAGCTCATGTGGCGCGCCAGGCTTCTACAGGCGCCACCGGCCGCAATGCCCGGATGATAGACTGCGAATATGTTGCGCTTCCCTGCCTCTTCCCCGAACCTTCGCCGCACCACTCTTGCCTGTGGCTTATGCCTGCTGGCATTTCTTTTTGCGGTGGAGG
Organism: Acidobacteriaceae bacterium; assembly: GCA_003165095.1. The sequence continues at coordinate 2,820 of PLSH01000375.1, read as the reverse complement.
CAAAGACGGCATGGTACGGGCCCGCATCAGGCCCGGGAAGCGACGTAAGGGCCGCCAAGGCTCTGCGGATCGACGCAACCAATGTCGTGCAGCACGGCATGCCGTCCCCTGACCCGATTCATCCCGGGATCGCATTTCTCTTCCTGACGGCCTTTACGGCTGCATGGCTGGCGGGCGCTGATGTATCGGCCCGATACGCCGTTGCGCGCCGCTCGATTCGAGTTTCCGAGGTAGTTTTCTCTTCTCCACAGACGTTTTTTCGACCACCGCCGTCTGTTTCTTAGCAAACTTCCCAGCACATCTGAATAGCGTAGCGGCCTGACTGCGAACCAGCACTCTGGCCTTTCCGGCTTCCCTGGAAAGGCAGGAACTTTCGCGGCCGGCTTTTTTCTTCGGCCTCGATAAGACAGCTTACTTATCGAAGCTGGTGCGACAGGGAGTCTTTTCAATGGCCCTCTGTGGGGTGTTTGCGCTCGAAGCAGCGATTTGCGCCTCGCAACAAAACCCTGTTCGAGCGGATGGCATCTAAGAAGGCGACGTCTACGACCCTTTCTTACATTCGATTTGATTCCCTGCACCATGACGAATAAGCGCTTTGTAGATCAGGGGTATGACCGGCATGCACAAGCAAATACTACTGAGTTTGACCGTGGCCCTGCTGCTGTGCGCGGCGTGTGGCATAACCGCGTGCCACTCCAGCAGCGCGGCAGCAGTGCCGCAAATTCCGTCGGCGCGAGTGGCCACGGCACAGCGGGGCGACATCTCGCACGTGCTGACGCTGGCCGGACAGTTTCAGCCTTACCAGGTGGTGGACGTACACCCCAAGGTGAGCGGTTACATGAAGCGCATCAACGTGGACATCGGCGACATTGTGCGCGAGGGCGACACGCTGGCGGTGCTGGAAGTGCCGGAGCTCAAAGCGCAGTTGCGGCAGGCGGCATTCGAGTTGCAGCAGGGCCAACAGGAGATTGAGCGCTCTCAGCACGAGGTTGGCAGCGCGGAGGCGCTGCATTCCGCGTTGCAAGCCGAGTCGGAGCGGCTGAAGGCAGCCGCGGCTACGCGGCCTGGATTGATTGCGCAACAGGAACTGGACGACGCGGAGGCCAAGGCTCTTTCCTCGCAGGCGCAGGTGGACGCCGCGAAGTCCGCGATGGCCGCAGCAGAGCAGCACGCCGAGGCGGCGCGCGCGGACAAAGAACGCGTGCAGGCGCTGGAGAACTATACGAATGTCATTTCACCGCTGGCAGGCGTGGTGATCTGGCGTTACGCGGATACGGGCGCGCTGATCCAGGGAGGAACGAACTCGAACGATCAGGATTTGCCCATCGTGCGGCTGTCGCAGAGCGGGCTGCTGCGATTGCGCGTGCCGGTGCCGGAAGACGATGTGCAGTTTGTGCACCAGGGCGATCAACTTTCGGTGCGCGTCGATGCCATCGGCCGGTCATTCACGGGAAAGATTGTGCGTTTTACGCGCGATGTGAACTTTGAGACGCGGACGATGGAGACGGAAGTGGATGTGGACAACAAGGATTTGTCCATCTCGCCCGGCATGTACGCAAACACGATGCTTCACTTGGCAGAAGTCAAGAACGTTGTCACCGTCCCAATCGAGGCGCTGGTCCTGAGCGGGAAACAACAGACAGTCTATGCGCTGGATGGCGGCAATCACATTCACATACGTAGCGTCGCGGTAGGCCTGGAGGGGTCGAAGCTGGCGGAGATCACGAACGGGCTTGTCGCGGGAGATCGGGTAGTGGTGGGCGGACAGGATAAGTACCAGGAGAACGAAGAGGTCAGCCCATTGCCGGCTTCCGTACCCGCATCGGAAACCTTGCAGGAGACCGGCGGCATGATCGACATGAAGGCCGAAGCAGGCGATGGAGGCGCTCACTAATGCCGAAATTTGCTCTCCGATTCCCCTTCTTCATCATCATGCTTTGCCTGCTGGTGTCTCTTGTAGGAGTGGTCAACATCGCACAAATGCCGGTCGATTTGTTTCCCAACATCGATATGCCGGTGGTGGTGGTGGCAACGTTTTACAACGGCATGCCGCCGGAACAGATCGAAGCCGACATTACGAATACGTTTGAAAGGTTTTTCACTCTGGGCGCCAATATCGATCACAGCGAATCGCGTTCGCTGACCGGCGTTAGCCTGATCAAGATCTACTTCAAGCCGGGAACCGATCCCAACGCGGCGTTGAGCAACATCGCCAACCTGGCGATGGCGGACTTGCGGCGACTGCCTCCGGGAACGCTGCCGCCGGTGGTTCTGGGCATGGACGCCTCGACACAGCCGGTTTGCCTGGTAACGCTGAAGGGCCAGGGGCTGAACGAAACCAGCCTGAAAGATCTGGCGCAATTCCAGGTGCGCAACCAGATCTCGAATGTCCAAGGCGCGTCGGTGCCGCAGCCATACGGAGGGACTTACCGGCAGATCCAGATTTACGTGGACCCGCTGAAGATGGAGGCGCGCAACCTGAGCCTGAACGACGTGGTGAAATCGGTAAACGAATCGAACCTGATTTTGCCTGCCGGGGACGTACGCATCGGCTCGAAGGACTTCAACATTTACGCCAACAGCCAGTTTCCCGATG
>PLSH01000375.1:0-144 GCA_003165095.1 Acidobacteriaceae bacterium | reverse complement strand
AGACAGCAGTAGTATTCGACCAATCGGTCTTCGTGAAGCTGGCGATCGAGAATGTTTCGAAGGAAGCGCTCATCGGACTGGTGCTGACCGGGATGATGATCCTTGTTTTTCTGGGAAGCCCGCGCGCCACCTTTGCCGTGCTGC
>PLSH01000185.1:13996-21709 GCA_003165095.1 Acidobacteriaceae bacterium | reverse complement strand
CCATACGCCGATGCCGGAGAGCGAACCATTTTTGAAGTTTGAGGTGAAGCGGAAGTGAATGCTCGCAATCGAGTTTTTCTGATATTGGGCCTGCTCACGGCGGGGTCGCTCATCTGGTACCTGGCCACGACGCGCCGCACCAGCGACCTGCAACTGATTGGCACAGTGGACGCCAACGAAGTCGTAGTCAGTTCCAGGATTCCGGGACGGATTCAGACGCTTACCGTGAACGAAGGCCAGGATGTGAAGGCCGGGCAGTTGGTCGCGACCATTGAAAGCGAAGACCTGAAGGCCGCCATGGAAGCGGCCGAAGCCACCGTCGCCAGCCAGAAATGGAAGCTGAACGGCACCGTCGAGACCGTGCGGCAGAACCAGGGCGAAACCACCAGCGCAACAGTGAGCGCCGAGGCGCAGGTGAAGATGGCGCAGGCGTCGCTCGCGCAGGCGCAGGCACAGTATGAGCACCAGCAGGCCGATACCAGCCGGACGGTGGCGCTAGCCGCTGGCGGAATTATGAGCAAGCAGGCGCGCGACGAGCAGGTGACGGCGCTGGCTGCGGACAAAGCGGCAGTGGATGCGGCGCGCGACAGCCTTTCCGCTGCGCAAGCGAACCTGCGCCAGGCCCGCGCCCACGAGCTGCTCACGGCAGTCTCCGCGCGCACGGTGGACGAAACGCGCGCCGACGAGGCCAACGCCAAAGCGCTCGCCGATGAAGCGCGCGTGGAAGAAGGCTACGCACAGGTGCTGGCGCCCATCGACGGCAAGATCAACGTGTGGGCCGCGCGGCAGGGCGAGGTCGTGGCTGCCGGAGCGCCGATCGTAACCATCATCGACCTGACCCAGACCTGGGTCTACGCGCCCCTGCCGGAGACGCAGGCCGACGCCGTTCAACTCGGCGACTCTCTGCGCGTGGTGATGCCCAGCGGAGCCACCATCTGGGGCAATGTGATTGCCAAGCTCGCGGAGGGAGACTTCGCCACGCAGCGCGACGTGAGCAGCATGAAGAGAGACATCAAGACCGTGCAGTTGAAGCTGCTGATCCCNNAGAAGTGAGCGCGGCGTCCAACCAGTTTCCGGCCAATGGCAACGGCGCGCCGCGTCCTGTCGCCATTGCTGTCGAGCACATCTGGAAGCGTTACGGCGACTTTGAAGCCGTCAAGGATGTGAACTTCAGCGTGACCGAGGGCGAGATCTTCGGTTTGCTGGGTCCGAACGGCGCCGGCAAGAGCACGCTCATCCGCATGATGACCACGCTCATCCCCGTAACCAAGGGCAAAGCCATTGTGGGCGGGCACGACGTGAGCAAAGATCCCGACGATGTGCGGCGGATTATCGGCGTCATTCCCCAGGCGCTCACCAGCGACCAGGATCTGACCGTCTATGAGAACCTGTCCATTTACGCCAAGCTCTACAGCGTGCCGCGCGGAATTCGCGAGAAGAGCATTGCCGAAGTGCTGGAGGCCGTCGACCTGACCGAGTGGCGCGATGCGCAGACCAAGACGCTCTCCGGCGGCATGCGGCGCCGGCTTGAAATCGCGCGCGGCCTGGTACACAATCCGCGCATCTTCTTTCTCGACGAGCCCACCACGGGCCTCGATCCGGTGTCGCGCATTGCGGTGTGGGAGATGCTGAACAAGCTCAAGGCCACGCGCAACCTGACCATGCTGCTGACCACGCACTACATGGAAGAGGCCGATAAGCTGTGCGACCGGATTGCGATTGTGGATCACGGCAACCTGGTGGCGCTGGGCACGCCCGTGGAGCTGAAGAACAGCGTTGCGGGAGCGAATGTAGTCGAAGTGAAGTTTGACCGCGACGACGAAGCGTGGCCGGGGCGCCTGGAGGGGATGGAAGGCGTCACCAGCGTGCAGCCCGAGGGCTCGGGATTCTACCGCGTCATCACCAAGTCGGGATCGAAGACCACCATGCAGATCGTGGAGCTGGCAGCAAGCCTGGGCGAGACGCTCACCTCGCTGAGCGTGCAAAACACCACGCTCGACGACGTATTTATCCACTACACCGGGCGTCAACTGCGCGACGAGCAGGTGAAGCCGGTCTTCAGCATGCCGCCGCGGCCGGGAGCGCGCCCATGAACCGCATGTCTGCCATCATCGAGCGCGAAATGCGCAAGTTTTTCCGCTCGCCCATGCTCATGATCATGTCGCTCATGATGCCCATCCTGCAGCTCGTCATCATCGGCAATGCCTTTGGCGGCAAGATCGTAGGCACGCACGTGGGCGTGGTGGACTACGACCACGGGCCGCAGGCCGTGAAGTTGCGCGAGGCCTTCGACGCCGTGGCCGTCAACATCAAAACCTTCTCTGCCATCGAGTACCAGAGCGAAGTGCAGGCCCGCGAAGACGTACGCACCGGCAAGATCGACGCCGCGATCATCATTCCGGCGCAATACTCGCGCCGCGTCTACGCCGAGGACGCGCCCAAGCTGGGCTTCGTCGTCGATAACTCCGATCTGTTCACTTCGTCAGCGCTCGAAGGCGAGATGCAGTCGCTGGTGGACGCCCTGAACGCCCCGGTTGTGCAGCCGCGCCTGACCACCACCATCGCGCTCGAAGTAGTGGAGCTTTACCCCTACGTGAACTACCTGAAGTATCTGTTGCCGATGACGGTCGCGCTCGCCATGTACATCTCGGTGATGATCGGCGGCGGCATGCTCTACATCGACGACAAGGCGCGCGGCGTGCACGAGGGCTACCTGGTTACGCCCATTACCAAATTCGAGCTCGTCTTCGGCCTTAACATCGCCGGAGCCATCAAGGCGGTGCTAAGCGGCGTCTGCCTGACGGTCATCGGCTCACTCGTCGCCGGCCTGGGCGTCGTTTTTCATCCCATGATCCTGTTGCAGATGCTGTGCCTGATCATCGCCGGCTCGATCGCGTTCAACGGGATGATGTTTCTGCTCATGGTCCGCGTGGACGATCCGCTGGTGCCGCGCGCCATGTTCGGCATACTCAATGTCCTCCTGCTCTATCCCTCGGGCGCCATGTATCCGACGGCGTCGTTCCCCAAGTGGATGCAGGTTTTGTCCGTGGTCGACCCGTTTACCTACGTGATTCACGGCTTCAAATCCATACTGCTCAAGGACGGCGGATTCACGGCCATCAAGTACGACCTTGCCTTCCTGCTCGTCTTCGGCGTGAGCACGCTCCTGATTGCCACCCCGCTGTTCAAGCGCACACTATAGCGCTTGCTCGGCGAGCCATCTCTGGCAATGAAGCCCAGGGGGCCCCAGGTCCCGTTTTTGGGACCTGGGAAAGCACGAACCTCAATACACCCCTCTTACCTCGCGATAAACCGAACCATCTCAGGCAAAGAAACTGATGCTGCTCTTCGGACCGCTGTCGAGCGAATCCAAAGAGCCCTCGCTGCCGAACCCCATTTCGTCGTTCTCCTCTTCTTCCACGCCGGCAGCCTTCCTGCGGCTTGCCGATGATGCGCCGTCTCCCATCTTGGTAATCAAGTCGATATCGAAAACAGCTGTAAGTTGAGATTCGGCGGGCGGCGCCTTGACCGCGGTCAACGGACGAATTCCCGGGATGGGGCTAATCTCCATATGGCGCCTCCCGCATCTTCCTTATCGGCGTCCGAGCGAGGGACTTTAATGCGGGCCGCGAAATTTGTGTCCGATTTCAAGACAGCCTCGCGAAACATCTGCGCCTGGCGAGAGCCCTGAGCCTGCCTTGCTACACTGGGGCCATGCAGGATGAACTGGAATTTCGGCGCGCGGTGGAGGCGGCTCTCGAAGAGCTCAAGAAGCATCTGATCGCGCGCGAGGAAGACGCGGACGCCGGATTCGAGGTCGAAGAGCAAAACGGCGTCTTGAATGTTGGGTTCGAGCAGCCGCCGGCCAAGTTCGTGATCACGCCCAATACGCCCGTGCGCCAGATCTGGATCTCCGCGCTATCCACGAGCTTCAAGCTGGATTGGGACCTGAATGTTGAGAAGTTTATTCTGCCGCGAACCGGTGAGCAGCTCATCGCCCTGGTGGACCGCCTGATCGGCGAGCAGTTGGAAGGATAAGACACCTTTAGAAGCGGGGAGGGTCCGGCGCAAACGCCGGACCCTCCCGCTTTTTTACGGCAAATCGTAAATGGTCTTGAGAACCTTATCCGCCAGACCCTGCGGCAGTGGCGCGTAGGAGAGCGTCGAAACCTCGCCCTCGCCTGACTTGACGATCCAGCTCAGCATGTCCTTGAGCACCTTTTCTCTGGCCGCATCCGTGGGATGCGCGGGAATCAGCAGATAAGTGAAGCTGGAGATCGGATACGCATCCGCCCCCGGCGCGTTGGTAATGGAAATGCGGTAGTCGGCAGGCATCTGCTTGATGCTGGCCGCCGACTGCGTTACCCCGTCGATCGAGGCCTTTACATAATTGCCGCCCAGGTTCTTCACCGATCCGAAGCTGATGTGGTTTTGCAGCGCGTAGATCAGTTCGATATAGCCGATCGCGCCCGGTAACTGGCGCACGTAGCCGGCCACGCCCTCGTTGCCCTTGCCGCCCACGCCGGTCGGCCAGTTGATCGCCGTGCCCTTGCCCGGCCCGTTGGCCCACTCCGGGCTCACCTTGCTCAGGTAGTCGGTCCAGATGAATGTGGTGCCGCTGCCGTCGGAACGATGCACCACGATGATCTTCTCATCGGGCAGGTGAACGCCCGGGTTGTCCTTGGCGATGCTCGGATCGTTCCAGTTGGCAATCTTGCCCAGGAAGATTCCCGCCAGCACTTCGCCGCTGAACTTGAGGTCGCTGACGCCGGTCACGTTGAAGGCCGGCACATCCGCCCCCAGCACGGTTGGAATGTGAATCAGCTTGATCGGCGAGCTGGCCAGCATTTGATCCGTCATCGGCATGTCCGATGCGCCAAAGTCCACCAGACCCTTTGTCACCTGGCTGATTCCGCCCCCTGAGCCGATGGATTGGTAATTGATTTGAACGCCGGGGTGAGCGTTGCTGTATTCAGAAAACCACTTCGAATAGATCGGATAGGGAAAGGTGGCTCCAGCTCCAGTCAGTTTCTGAGCCTGGGCCGCGCTCAAGGCCAAAACAAAACACACAGCGGCGACTAACAATTTTTTCACGGTTCGCTCCCTTGCAGATGATCTTCCGCATCCCATTCTCCACGGGAGATGTTACGGGGAGTTGAATTTACCGGCAATTCAATGAGTTGGTTCCGGCCGGTTGCGCCATTTCGCTGCCAGCGCCGGGTTGGCCAGAGCCTTGATGTACACGCCTCCCACCACGGATCGCGCCTGGAACGTGATCTGCCTGCCGTTTTTCGTGTCGTACCAGTCGGTCAGCGGAACGCGCGATGGGCCTTCGTTGATCCAGCGCCCGATGGGAGCCATAAGCGCCGCGAAGGGATCGGGATTGCCCGCCTGCGGGGCGTCCGCGAGCGTCGCGGTCCATATCTCCCAGTCCAGCTTGGTGTAATCGGCGCGGATGTCCAGCGGAAGCCCGAACCGATTCAAGTGCTCGAGGTAGAAGGCGATCTCGGTCTGCCGCACCCTGGCCGGAAAAAGGTTCAGGCCCAGGATCTGGTCCCATACCAGGTTGTACTTCTGGCTCCAGGTGCCGGGCTTGTCAAAGGCCAGCTTGTAGTGGTCCCCGTCGATGGCCATGGCCTGCCATTTCGCTGCCATATCGGATGCCAGGCGCGAGTACTGGGCCGCGACATCGGCCTTGCCCAGCCCCTGGGCCATCTGCGCATAAGCCGCCAGGCCCTCGATGGCCTTGATTGAGAGATTGGCGTTGTGCGCCAGGTGTCCGGCGAAATCGTCCGTCGAAAGCTGGTTGGCCGGGTCCAGCCCCTTGTCGCGCAGGTACTCGGCCCACAGCGTGAACTGCGGCCAGTACTGGCGAGCGAACTCCCAGTTGCCCTGCTCGCGGCTCATCGCGTCGGCCATGATCAGCAGGTTGCCGCTCTCCTCCACCGGCATCTGGTCGTCCTCGGTCACTTCGCCGCCTCCGTACACCTGGCCATCGGCCAGCGGATAGGTGCCCAGGTCGTGTGGCGCGAACGGCCACTTCCAGCGCGGCAGAGCGGCGTACTCCAGCACCGGCTTGAGCTGCGCCTGGATCAGCGCCGGGTTGAAGAATAGAAAGAACGGCGCGGAAGGATAGAGAACGTCCACGGTCGAGATGCAGCCATTCGAGAAATTTTCCTTCGGAAACAGCATCGGCGTGCCATCCACGTCGGCTGCGAAGCCATGCGCCGCCAGGGTCTGGCGATAAGCGAGGATAGCCAGTTGCGCATACGCCGGTCCGCCCGCCTGCGTCAAATCGGCGGTCAAATCGCGGTCGAATTCCTCGCCTCTCTTCTCGAGGCTTGCGTATTGGCTCTCCGCATCGGCAAGCATCTGCGCCACCGTCAAGCCGTTACGCTGCCAATACGGGCGCAACTTGCGGCCCAGGTACTCGATCGCAAAATCCTCTGTATATGCCAGCAGAACGTGACGCGTGACAGCGGCAGCCGAGAGCTTTCCCAGGGGAAGTGCGACCGCGAGATGAGCCGCGTGATCACGGGGCATGCGGGGCATATCGAGTTCGTCGGCCTCAGGCAGGGTTCCCGTCGAAACAAATTCGTCGAGAGCGGCGTCCGATAAAACCAGTTGTCCATTTGCCGCGTCCGGAACTCCCAGGTGGAAATAGCCCCAGTCGATGCGCAGATCGTCGCCGGGGCGATTCAGAACGCGCTGATCGCGGGAGCCGGCATTCAGCACGGTGAGTCCTTGTGCGCGGCCGCGGCCCCAGGTCACCGGCTCATCGGCAGTGTTGACAGCGATGACGGGGTCGATGTCCAGAAGCAGCGTCACGTCGTGCACGCCCTCACCCGTCGCGCTGAATGTGAGATAGGTGACCGGCCGGGAGAGCAGGTCGAGATCTTTGGGAAATGCCGGAGTAAAGAAAGTTACAGTAAGAGTCACCTGCGCAGCCTTCAGCGTGTAGACGGTACGCGTCGGCGTCACTTCAAGCGCGGTCTGCTCCATGGCGGGAAGTACGCGAGGCTCGGCGCCCATGAACCGGTAGTTCTTGCCGTCGATTCGGATCAGGCCGGCAATGGGCTGCCGCGCGCCCGTCCAGTGCTTCGTGTCCTGGTCGGTAAGATGGTCGGCCATGGACCACACGCTGAAATACGGGTTGTGCGCGATCAGCGGGACGGCAGGCGGCCGCTGTTGCGCTGCGGCGAATGAGGTGGCAAAGAGGGTTGCCGCAGTGAACAAAAGACAGCGTGAAATCGTTTTCAGATTCATTGATTCTTCTCCGCAGCGAGGCGCCGGCCCGGATCGAGAAATCGCTCGCGCCGCCGGCCGAAACTGCGAGGAGACCAGTCTACCCGATTTGACCGGCTGGCTTCCGTGAGGGTGAAGAATGACACTGCCCGCCCCGGGACTCGACCGCAAACCTCACGCCTTCGCTGTGGCCGCCGGCTGCGGCGCCTGGACCATCGGCAGCGTGAAGTGAAACGATGCGCCGTTGCCGAGTTCGCTTTCCGCCCAGATACGGCCCCCGTGGGCCAGCACGATGTGCTTCACGATGGCCAGTCCCAGCCCCGTCCCGCCTGACTCGCGGGAGCGGGCCTTGTCCACGCGGTAGAACCGCTCGAAGATGCGCTCCAGATGCTCCGAGGCGATGCCCGGCCCAAAGTCCTGAACCGTGAATTGCACCTCTGAGTCCACTTCCCTCGCCCCTACTCGAAT
>PLSH01000185.1:11161-13919 GCA_003165095.1 Acidobacteriaceae bacterium | reverse complement strand
TTGAGGATAACGCCCAGGAATTCCCGCGTCGTTTCAGCGCTCGGGTTGGGATCCTCGATCAAGGTCTCAACATAACCCTGGATTGAAGTCAGCGGAGTGCGCAGCTCGTGGCTCACGTTGGCCACAAACTCGCGGCGGGATTTTTGCGCGGCCTCAATCCCGGTTACGTCGTGCAGCACCACCAGCGCTCCGCCCGAGGGCAACGGCGCTGCGTTCACCTCGAAGACACGGCCGGGCGCCAGCAGGCTGGCGCGCCCAATGCACAGTTCGCGACGCTCCAGCGCGCCGCGGATCGAGGCCAGCAGTTCCGGATCGCGCATCGAAAGCACCAGCGACCGGCCGGGATGAATCTGGGTTCCGGCAATCCGCTGCATCACCGCGTTCGACCAGCGGACCAGCCCATCCGGCGTAACCGCAACCACCGCCTCCTGCATGGAATCCAGCATCACTGCCAGCTCGTGCCGGCCGCTTTCAAGCTCGGCGAAGTCCTGGCCGAGGCGCTCGGCGGTCTGATTCAGCGCCGCCTCCATCTGCGAAAGCTCATCTTCGCCTGCCCGGTCAACGCGCGCGGTAAAGTCTCCGTCCGCGATGCGGCGGGCAAAGTCCATCACTTTTTGTAGGCGCGTGGAAATGCGGCCTGCAACCCACGCGGCCAACGCCACCGCAACGCCCAGGGCAATCAGGCCCGCCCAGAATGCCTCGCCCCCAAGCACGCGCAGCGTTCCTCCCGGCGTGCGTTCCACAAAGCCGTGGAAGAGGAACTCCATCACCACGGTCTGGATCACAAGCAGAAGGACAAAGAGGCCGAGCAGCTTGATGAAGACTTTTGACGTCATTCGACGTTGATTCCGTCCTGGGTTTATTCGGATTTGGGCATCTCGAAACGGTAGCCCGCGCCGCGGACGGTCTTCAGGTAGCGCGGGTTCTCCGGATCGACTTCGATTTTCTCACGAATCCGCCGTACGTAGACGTCCACCGAGCGGGGCGTAACGAAGCGGGCGTCGCCCCAAACGGCGTCGAGGAGATGGTCGCGGCTGAACACCCGGCCCGGATGGCGCGCCAGGTAGTCCAGCAGCCGGAACTCGGTAGCTGTGGTCGTGGTAAGCTCGCCGCGAACTTTCAACTGCATGGCGCTCGCGTCGATGATGACCTCCTCAAAGCTGATCGTGGAGGGCGAGGAAGGGCGCTCAAAACGGCGCAGCACTGCTTTGACGCGTGCCACCAGCTCGCGCGTCGAAAACGGCTTGGTGATATAGTCGTCGGCGCCCAGTTCAAGGCCCAGGACGCGATCGTTTTCCCCGGCTCGGGCGGTCAAAAAAATGATGGGCACGGTGGAAAGGCCATTATTGTTGCGCAACCGCCGGCACACATCCAGCCCGTCGCCGCCCGGAACCATGATGTCCAATAGAAACAGGGCCGGCGGCTTGCGCTCGGCATCGGGAATGAAGTTGGTGGGTGTTGTATAAAGGCGCGCCTCAAAGCCTGCCGCTTCAAGGTGATGCTGCACCAATCGGGAGATATCGGTGTCGTCTTCCAGAACAAATACTGTTTGGCTCAAACGGTCAGCCCTCGCCCCGGCGGTGGTTAAGGTTTGGTTGCGGAGACCGCCAGGAACCATTAACAGACTAATGCACCCAGGCAAACGGATTGCAAACGTTTGATGAATTTGGAGAGGCCTCCCGCCGCTCCCTGAAGCCGCGAATCCTGACCAGGCGCTCCGGGAAGCTGCCAACTGGTGGCCGCTTCCCGTAGTGCTGCCCGTAGTGCTGCCCGTAGTGTCTGACGGGCGCTGGGGCGATCAGTGACCCGCCGTGCCCTCGGCGGTCTCGAGCTCGGCGATGTATTCCACCACCGCCTCGCTCCAGCCGTCGATGTGCGTCCACGGCCCGTACCCCACGCCGTTGCGGCTTGACGCCACGTTGATCACGTAGCCCTTGCCGCGCGGCGCCGGCACGCTGTCGTGCGACTGCTCGTCGGTGATCACGATCATGCGATCGTAGCCCGCAACGCATTCAGCCTCAACCAGCTTGAGAGCCGCGCCCAGGTAGGTGCCCGAATGCGGCTGGCTCTTGTCGAGCGCGTCCCGCAGCGCCATTCCGCGCCGCGATGGAATCCGCTTGGCGGTGTCGGAAAAGGTGTAAATCGTCACCTTCTCCGCCATTTCGCGCAGCAGAATCGCAACTCCGTACGCAGCGTCCGTGCGCCGCATCTCCGACCGCTGCGAGATGGCCGTCTCCATTGAACCGGAAACGTCTACCAGCAGCACCGTGTGACCGGTCAGGCCCTTTGCGCGTCCATCTTGCGCCCGGCCCTCCAAAGCCCGGAACATCGCCCGTTCCAGCTCCGTCTCCCACTGCGGCGCGGAGCGCGCTGCAGCCAGAAAGCGAAACGGCAGAACCCGGTCCGTCTTCAAGGCGGCCAGCGAAGACAGCACCAGGTCCTCGCTCACGCCGGCAGCGTGCAGGTTGCGCAGGTTGCGCAACAGCGCCAGCGCGCCCAGCTTGCGCTCCTTCAGCAACCGCTCCCACACCTCGCGCTTGTCCGCATCGCCGCGGCCCGCAGCCGAGAGCGCAACCTCCCAGGTGTCGGGCGTGGCCAGCTCGTTCTCCGCCAGCCGCTTCCACAGCGCGGCCTGCGCCTCATCGGCGGGCCGAGCGTGAGAGAGGAACAGCACGTCGCGCAGGCGAACTGCGCCCGCGCGATCGTACTTGGCCAGCGCGTACTCGTCGAACTTGCCGAATGCGGCCGCCAGTCCCTT
>PLSH01000185.1:0-11100 GCA_003165095.1 Acidobacteriaceae bacterium | reverse complement strand
CCACCTTCTCCGCGGCCACCTGCGGCACCAGCTCGTGAATGCGCCCGGCGATCTGCACGCCGTCCTCGTAGAACTCTCCCTCCCACAACATGCAGGAAAGAACCGTGCGGCGCAGAGCCTGCTCCGCGGTGATCACCCGGGCCCGTGCTCCCTCGTGGGTGCGCGGACGCGGCTTCGGCTTGAAGATGTTCAGGCGCATGGTGCGCCTCCTTTCAAAAAAAATCCCTGCCGGGGAAAAGTCGGACACGGAGATTTTCATCAAGCTTCGCCTTTCAGCGAATCCTGACGGCAGGTTTCGAACCTGCGCCATCGCCTAAGCGATGTTCACCGTCGAAGTATCCGTGNNACCGGCCGCAGGTTGATGGCCAGCTTTCTCATCTGCTCCCAGTCCGGGCGGTGCCTGTCCTCAAACCCCGTGCATTCAAGCATCGTGAACGAAACCACCATATCCGGGCTGGTCTTGTTGCAAATCACCAGCCGGTCCGATTCTCGATAGCCCCTCATGCACTGGCCCCAGCCGCACCTCGCGCACAGGGGTGCGTTGCCCACCGGGGTGCCGTTTTTCACGCTCAGTTTGCCCATCGCATTTTCGTTTCTAATCCGGACGCGCCGGAAGGTTACAGGCCGGGGTACAAGCGGTAGCGGACTTTTTACGGCGTCCTGGGCCACTGGACGACTTGAACTTGCGTTCAAGGCAGGATTCGAACCTGCGTAACCGGCGTACCAAGCGAAGTAACCGCAACCTACGCCACCGGCCGTGGTGGCTGTTGTACGGCGCCCATGAATCTGCGCCGCAAAAAAAGTGCAAGGCCGGGGAATAAGTGGCACGGTCTTTTCGGTGCTCGCCATCGAGCATCCTGAACCTCGCGGTTCCGGGCGGGAATCGAACCCGCTGCCCCCTTCAAGGGAGCGCAGAAGTATCCGTTGCCGGCGCCACCGGCCAAATTGTCTTTGCGCTCCACCAACGAAGCGCCCATCAAAAATATCCAGGCCGGGGAACAAGCGACAACAGAGTTTTTCGGACGTCCTGCCGTTTAGACCACGCACTCCAGTCTCAAGTGCGGCGGGATTCGAACCCGCATTCTCCGCTTACGAAGTATCCGTTGCCTACGCCACCGGCCGGGGTGGTTGCTGTGCGCGGCGAGCGTCAGCATCACCGCAAAAAACTCGAGGCCGGGGAACAAGCGATGGCGGTGTTTTCCGACGCTCTGACCTTGAGCTACCGGGATTCGCATCCCGGACGGGACTCGAACCCGCAACCTTCGGCTTAAGAAGTAACCGCAACCAACACCACCGGCCAGGGTGGACTTGACTTATTAGTTCAGAGTTAGAGGCAAAGTCATCCCGTACGCCGCGCATAACATACGGCGGCGGCAGAATCATGCTAATCCTGTAACTCAGCCCAGGTTATCCCGAGGGAACAACCGGTGACAGGACGTTATTCGATTTACAGTCGATGAACCTGTCCCCTACGCCACTCGGGCTTAGATCAAGATTTCAGTTTGACGCGCAGGAGTTAGACGGCGAGCAGGTTACGATTGTGACGGATACCACGCCCGGCGACCGGTGGGACTCTTGACGAGCCCTTCCAGCCTACGCATCGAGTTTTGCGTTTTGTTAATCATCGGGCGTTCTCCTACGCAGTTAGTACTCTGCCATAAGTCGGTAGTTAATTGCAAGAGATTTCAAGAATAAATCCAAGAAATTATTTGAGAACTAATTAGAATTCACCAAATCGTTGGGTGCTCCAGGTCCCGAATCTGGTGGGTGCCCCAAGTCCCGTTTCTGGGACCTGGGATAGCAATGCCTCAATCACTCGAACCAATCCCGCATCACGATATCGCAACAAATCGCAACCGAACGTAGTCGGCAACCCACTTCCCTTCCTCGTCGCGGAGCGCCGGCACCAGCAATTCGCTGGTTTCGCTGATCACCGTCTCCCGCATGGATTCCGGCAATGTATCGAGGACGCCTTTGCGAAAAGTCCTGAGCCATCCGGAGATGCCGCTCTCCCTCAGCAGCGTCGGACGCGGAACCAGCGCCATGCGCTCCACGCGGAATCCGTGCCGCTCGAGACGCCGCGTGTAAGCCTCCGGCGTGGGGTAGTAATTCACCCCGTNNACAAATCGCCCTCCGGGCCGGAGCACGCGATGAACCTCGGCCATCATGGCATCCTGATCGCTCACCCAATGCAGAGCGGCGTTCGAGAAAACAGCGTCGAATTCGCCATCGCGATAAGGCAGCGCCTCCGCTTTCGCCACTTCAGCCGAAACTCCACGCGCCCGCGCGGCCGCGGCCATCTCCGGCGATGCATCCACGCCTGCCACGTCCGCGCCGGCCTCGGCAATGCGCAGCGTTAGCTGGCCGTCGCCGCAGCCCAGGTCGAGAATGTGCTCGCCGCGCTCGGCCGCCAGCCACTCCAAAACTCCGCCTGCCAGTTGATGCACAAACGCGCCGTTCTCCCCGTACGCCTCGGGATCCCAGTTCTGCGCCATTCGCAAATCTCCTCCAAACTTCAGTGTGGAGGAATGCTTGATATAAGGCAAAGTTATTATGTTTTGGAGCGTGATAAGCAGTTGTTATCGCGGAAAATCAGCCTGCAATCAGATCGATTGCACCGGGAGCAGCGTCAGGTCGTCCACCAGCCCCACTTCCTTCTGCACAAACGGCTCGCCATACCGCACTCCCGCCAGCAATCCGTAGTGGCGCGCCTCGGCTTGGGTGCGCTCGCGAATCTCTTCCTCGGGAACAAACAGCGCGCTGCCGGCCGCTTGGTTCGCATATTGAGATTGATAAGCCATCAGCGCCAGGTGGCGCTGCTCGATGAAGGGCGTAATGTCGACAACAAAGCTGGGACGGACATCGGCGTAGAGGCTGGCATACACAATCTTGAAGGGACGATGCGGATCGGCGTCCGTATCCACTTTTCTCAGTCCGGATAGAAAGCATGCGTCGTAGCCGAGAGTGGCCACCGTGGCATGGTCGGGATGACGGGCCTGCCAATACGGCAGGATCACCACGCGCGGCCGCAGCAGGCGGAGCACGCGAACAATCTCCAGCCGATTCTGAAGCGTGTTTTCAATAGCGCCGTCGGGAAGCGTCAGCGCCTGGCGCCAGCCCACGCCGAGCAGCCGGGCAGCTTCCTCGGCTTCGCGGGCGCGCTCTTCCGCCGTCCCCCGCGTTCCCGATTCGCCCTGGGTCAGGTCGAGAATCGCGGTGCGCAGGCCGCGCGCCGCCATGCGCAGCAGCGTTCCGCCGCACGTCTGTTCCACATCGTCACGATGGGCTGCAATGGCCAGAACATCGGCGCGCAAATCAGCGGCCTCGGCAGGCATCTTGGTCAATACACAGTGTTATTGGAGTCGGTCACCGCGTCCATGTAGGCTACATCGTAAGCGGTACCGGTTATCATGACGTACTGGTTGTCGAGCGCTGAACCGTCCACGGTCGAGTAGATGTACACCTGTCCGCCTTCAACGGTGTAGATCTTGTGCAGCCCGGTAACCGCGGCAATGCCGGTCGCGTCGCCCAAGTAGGGCTCGAGCAGTGTCACCGTGCTCGTGGAAGTGTTGTACAGAGTCAGGCAGCCGTATCCGCTGGCCGGGTTGGTAGCGTAGCGGACGCCTACCGTGCATCCGTTCATGCCGATCCAAAGCGTGTTGTCGTCGGCCTCCAGCATGCGGCTGACCGCGCCCGGCTCGCCGTCGCTGATCGCGACCGAACTGCTCACCTTATTGGTGCCCAGATTCACCACAGTGAGATTGCCGCCAAAAAGCGTCAGGCCGGATATCAACTGCGGCTTCTGGCCTACCACGTACATGGTCGAAGTATCCACCAGGGCATTGCTGGCCCCGCCGGGAATCGGAATATTCACGATCGGCGCGCTCTCGGAATTGGAACAGGGCGCGGAGTTGCACGGCAGCAGTCCGGAACTCTTGCCGAGCACGAAAATGAGCGGGGCAACCGGTACCAGCGAAACCGAGGATTTGGAGCCGCCGCACTCCGGCCCGCAGTTCAGAATGTAGGCTGTATTGCCATCGGCCGAGAAGACCGCCTTCACCGGCCGGTCGAAGCTGAGCGGGGCTCCGTAATAGTTGCCGGTGGAGTCCACCTGGTCGGGACTCTGCATTTGGAAAAGGCACCAGGCGGGCGCGTTCTGCGGCTCGCAGTCGACCGCCGCTTTCGGCCAGGTCGACGGTCCGCCGGAATAAGACAGGGTCTGCTGTGTGCTGAGCTGTATGGGGTAGTAAGCGTAGTTGGAGTTCTGCACAAATGCCAGCGCAACGGAGCCACCCGGATTGACACTGACCCGGTAGACCCCGGGCAGGCTGAGCCCATAAGATCCGCCGGAACTCTGATTGACGATGGTGAAGATGTGGTTCGTCTGGCTGGCCGCAAAAACGTATGCCTTGTTGCGCGTCATGAAGACGCTGGCGGACGGGCCGTTCAAACCGCCCACGGTGCCGGCGCTTTTCTCGTTTGCGTAGTTGGCCAGACCCAGGCTGCCGTCGCCCTCGCCGTAGACCGCGCCTAACTGCTCTTCAGGCATGTTCTGGATTGAGATCGGCAACTGTCCGCCGTAGCCCGCCACAGAGAAGGTACCCGGTATGCCCGTGTAACCGCCGCGGATGTCGTAGTACGCGTCCACAATCGCCAGCGCACCCTTGCTGAGTGTGCCGGGGTTCTGGATTGCGATCATTACGCGGTTCTTCAACCCGCTGGGCGGCAGTACGCGGCCGTCAAAATAGGTGGTACTTCCACAACCTGCCAGCGAAGCTGCAACCGCCAAGGCGGCGGCGGCGCTTATCCAAAGACTTCTCTTCTTCAAAATCCTTTACCTCGATCGAAAGCGCGGCACAAGCCGCAACGTAAGCAAGTTGATGGCGCCTGGCCGCACCGGACAGGGAATTCGAGCGGAAAAAGAGTGGGCGTACCCTGAGGCACAACCCGCAGGTGGCTTTCTTTTCCCCAGGTTCCCCGCGGACAGGTCCTGATCCGTGAGGCGGAAATTAAGGCCACTTTGAACGCTTTTTCCGTGGGCGATTTTACTCTGGTTCCGCTCTGAAACCTTCAGACCGGAACCGGAATCCGCCCAAGTTATGACTCCCGAAGTATAACAAAGCAACCCGCTCCTCCGGCAGCGGCGGCGGGCGCCGGTTGGGGCATCGCCGGCGTCCGTCCGGGTACAACATTCCCGGCAATGCGTTAGCATGGCAATTGAATGACCAACTTTGCCGAGATCTTTGCCGAGCGCCCCATGCTGGCCGACGGCGCCATGGGCACGGTGCTCTACGCCCGCGGCGTTTTCGTCAACCGCTGCATTGACGAGCTCAATCTTTCCGACCCCGGCCTGATTCTCTCCGTGCACCAGGAGTACCTGCAGGCCGGCGCGGAGATTCTTGAAACCAATACCTTTGGCGCCAACTGCCTCCGCCTCGCCCGGCACGGACTGGGCAGCAAGCTGAAAGAGATCAACGCGGCGGGCGTTCAACTGGCGCGCCAGGCCGTCGAGCGCTTCAAGGAAAAGCAGGCAGGCGAGGCCTGGGTGGCCGGCTCGGTAGGTCCGCTGGGGGTGCGGCTGGAACCGCTGGGCAAAACCGGCCTGGATGAGGCTCGGGTAGCATTTGCCGAGCAAATCGCCGTGCTGGCCGAGGGAGGACCGGGAATCGGCGTCGATCTGCTGATCATTGAGACCATGCCGGCCCTGAATGAAGCCCGCCAGGCCCTGGAAGCGGCAAAGTCGGTCGCGCCGCATCTGCCCGTCCTGGTCATGGTCACCGTGGACGACGACGGCAACTGCCTTGACGGCTCGTCGGCCGCACAAGCCGCGGCGCTGCTGACGGAGTGGGGCGCCAGCGCTGTCGGAGTCAATTGTTCCACCGGGCCAACCACGGTGCTCACCGCCGCTGAGGCCATGCGCGCCGCCACCACGCTGCCCCTGGCCGCCATGCCCAATGCTGGACTGCCACGCGCCGTCGAGGGACGAAACATCTACCTGTGCTCGCCGGAGTACATGGCCAGCTTTGCGCGAAAAGCCATTATGGCCGGCGTCCAGTTGGTGGGCGGATGCTGCGGCACCACCCCCAACCACATCCGCGCCATGCGCGCGGCCATGCGGGCGCTCGACGAGCAGGCGCGCGTCGAGACATCGGGCGTGGCGCCGGCTCCCAATACCGAGACTCCCCCGGCTCCGCTGGGCGCGCGCTCCCGCCTCGGATCGCTGCTCTCCGAGAAACAGTTCGTAACCCTGGTCGAAGTCATTCCGCCCCGGGGCATCGACTGCTCCAACGAAATCGCGGCAGCGGCCATGCTGGCCACGCTCGGCGTGCATGCCATCACCGTGACCGATTCGCCGCGCGCCTCGGCCCACATGAGCGCGCAAAGCCTCTGCATTCAAATTCAGCAGCATACCGGAATCGAAACCATCCTTCATTACACCTGCCGCGACCGCAATCTGCTTTCCATCCAGTCGGATCTTCTCGGAGCTTCGTCGATTGGGCTGCGCAATATCCTCTGCCTGACGGGCGAGCCGCCCAAGCTGGGAAACTACCCCGACGCTACTGCCGTATTTGACGTAGATTCCATCGGGTTGGTCAACATCGTACAGCGCCTCAATCGCGGGCTCGATATTGGTTCAAATGCCATCGGCGCCAGCACCAACTTTACCGTCGGTGTGGTCGCCAATCCCGGCGCGCCCGACATCGAAAATGAGCTGCGCCGCTTCGCCTACAAGGTGGAGGCCGGCGCCGAGTACGCCATCACCCAGTCGGTCTTCGACTTGAGGCTGCTCGAGGCTTTCATGCAGCGCATCGGGGACCACCGGATTCCGGTGATCGCGGAAATCTGGCCGCTCACCAGCCTGCGCAACGCCGAGTTCATGAAAAACGATCTCCGCGTCTCAATCCCCGAGGAGATCATGCTCCGCATGGCCCAGGCTGATTCCCCTGAAGCCGCGCGGCGCGAGGGCGTCAAGATCGCGCAGGAGATGCTGGCCGCGGTGCGGCCCTTGGTGCAGGGTGTGCAGGTCAGTGCGCCCTTCGGCCATTACGACGTGGCGGCCGAAGTCATTGCCAGCGTCTTGCCGCCCGGAAACATCATCTCGGAGTGAATGCCATGCCCTCGTTTGAAGAATCGCTCAAGAAACTGGAAACCATCGTCGAACAATTGGAAAAAGGCGATCTGGCGCTCGAGGAGTCGTTGAAACTCTTCGAGGAAGGCATGGGTTTGTCGGCGGTCTGCAAGCAGGAACTCGATGCGGCCGAGGGCAAGGTGCAGATGCTCGTCAAGCAGCGCGACGGGTCGCTGAAGGCGGAGCCGTTTCTCACCGAGAAGCCGTTTTAGTTCACGCCATCGCCGAAGCGGACCGGAGCTTCGGTTCGCTCCTCCACCTGGCGCCGCGTAACGCCCTCCGCCAATTCAATCGCTTCAAAGCCCGAAGGCGTGATATCGAGTACGCAAAGATCGGTGATCGCGCGATTGACGACGCCNNTCACGCGCTTGCCCGGAATCATCCAGTTGGCCAGGTCGCCGCGCTCTGACACCTGCATCGCGCCCAGAATCGCCAGGTCGATGTGGCCGCCGCGAATCATGGCAAACGATTCGGCGCTCGAAAACGTCGATGCGCCGGGGAGGAAAGTCACCGTCTCCTTGCCCGCGTTGATCAGGTCCGCGTCAACTTCCTTTTCGCGCGGGAACGGTCCCATCCCCAGCAATCCATTTTCCGATTGCAACGTCACCGTCATTCCCGCCGGAATGTAGTTCGCCACCAGCGTGGGAATGCCGATGCCGAGGTTCACGTAGAAGCCGTCTCTCAGTTCCCTCGCCGCCCGCGCGGCCATCTGCTGACGTGTCCATCCCATGCCGCTTACCCCTCGCGTGTGGTTCTCTTCTCAATCCGCTTTTCAGGATCGGGATTGTGCACCAGGCGATGCACATAAATCCCCGGCGTGTGGATCTCGTCCGGATCCAGCTCGCCCGGTTCAACCAGAATCTCCGCCTCCGCAATGGTGAGCTTGCCGCACGAAGCCGCCAGCGGATTGAAGTTGCGCGCGGTGCGGCGATAAATGAGATTTCCATGCCGATCGGCCTTCCACGCTTTCACCAGCGCCACATCGGCCTGAATGCCGCGCTCCAGAATGTATGTGACGCCGTCGAACTCCTTGTGCTCCTTGCCCTCCGCAACCACCGTGCCGATGCCGGTGCGCGTATAGAAGCCCGGAATTCCCGCGCCTCCCGCCCGCATCCGCTCCGCCAGCGTTCCCTGCGGGCAAAACTCCACTTCCAGTTCACCGGCCAGAAACTGGCGCTCAAACTCGATATTCTCGCCCACGTAACTTGAGATCATCTTCCTGATTTGCCGCGATTCGAGCAGCAGCCCCAAACCCCAGCCATCCACGCCGGCATTGTTGCTGGCCACCGTCAGGTTGCGCGCGCCGGTATCGCGCAGGGCAACAATCAGAGCCTCGGGAATCCCGCAAAGACCAAATCCGCCAATGGCCAACAGCATCCCGTCCCGCACCACGCCATCCAGTGTCGCGCGTGCATCCGGCCACAGCTTGTTCAACCCGACCCCGCGATCGTTTCCGCTTTCCATCCTCTGGCTCGCTTCCCTTCCCTCACCCTGGGCACTGTCCATAGTAACCCTCAAGCGCGCCGCCCGGCGAGGCCAGTGCAATCAGAAGGTACACTGGACTCGACATCTGCCGCTGCCTTTCTGATATAGGTATCCAGTCGGCTTGAACTGCCTTCAAGAGGTCCCATGGAATCGCATCCGCCTCCCCAGCATCGCCCAGCTCCCGCGCGGGGACACAAGCCGGCATCCGCGTCTTCGCTGGCATGGCTTGCCGCAGCCATCGTTGCCCTCATCCTCGCATTGGTCTATCTGTTCCGGACCAATCCGGCTGGCGGCAAGTGGGCGCAAGGCTACGATCCCATGGGCCATTGGTGGCTCTCCACCATGATTGCCGCCCTGCCCATCGTGGTGCTGCTCGGCGCCATGGCGGTTCTGCGCCTCAAGGCTCATGTGGCAGCCCTCGCCGGCCTGCTCACCGCGCTGGCGGTTGCCATGGCTGTCTTTCACATGCCGGTCCGGCTGGCGCTCACCGCCGCTGCAAACGGCGCGGGATACGGTGTCTTCCCCGTCTGCTGGATTATTCTGCCCGTTATCTTCCTCTACGACCTCACCGTGAAGACGGGACATTTCGTCACCCTCCAGGAAAGCCTCACCAACATCACCGACGATAGCCGCCTGCAACTGCTCCTGATCGCCTTCGCGCTTGGGGCGTTTTTTGAGGGCACATCGGGCTTCGGCACCCCGGTGGCCGTATGCGGCGCCATTCTCATCAGCCTGGGCTTCAGGCCGCTCCAGGCCGCGGGGCTCACCCTGCTGGCCAATACCGCCCCCGTCGCATTCGGAGGCCTGGGCATTCCCACCGTGGCCCTGCACGGCGTCACCGGACTGGATTTGCAGCTGCTGTCGAAGACCATCGCCGTCATCCTGGTTCCCTTCTGCCTGCTGGTGCCGTTCTGGCTCATCTGGGCCTACGCGGGATTTCGCTCCATGATCGAAATCTGGCCNNCGCGTGCTCAACGCCAAAGGCGAGGACATTACCGGGCACAAGCGGCAGCGCTTCGATCACAGCGCCGGAAAAATCTTCAAGGCGTGGCAGCCCTGGCTGGTCTTGAGCCTGGTCGTGTTCGCATGGGGAATCCCTCAGTTCTCCCAGTGGATGGACTCCATCACCACCGTGAAATTTCCCGTCGCCGGCTTGCACAACTTCGTCCTGCGCGTTCCGCCGGTGGTGGCAAAACCAACCGCCGAGGCCGCAATATTCACCCTGAACTGGGCGACTGCCACCGGAACCGCCATTTTGGTCGCCGCGGTTCTGGCGGGGCTGCTGATGGGCCAGGGGCTGAAAGCGCTGGCCGTCGCGTTTGCAAAAACAGCCTTCAACATCCGCTTCACCGTGATCACCATCGCGGCCATGATGGCTCTGGGCTACATCACCCGCTATTGCGGCCTGGATGCAACCCTGGGCCTGGCTTTTGCCCGCACCGGCGCGCTCTATCCCTTCTTCGGCACCCTGATCGGATGGCTGGGCACCGCCAGCACCGGATCCGACACCTCCTCCAACGTCCTCTTCGGAAGCCTGCAAACCATGACCGCGCACCAGATCGGCGTTTCGCCCGTGCTGATGGCCTCAGCCAACGCGTCCGGAGGCGTCATGGGCAAAATGATCGCCGCGCCCAGCATCGTGGTGGCCAGCACAGCTACCCAAACCTACGGCCAGGAGGGCGCCATCCTGCGCTTTGTCTTCTTTCACAGCCTCGCGCTCGCGTCCCTGGTAGGCGTGCTCGTCTATCTAATGGCCTACGTGCGCCCTTTCACTGAACTCGTCGCCCATTGAGACCGCGGACCGCATTCAAATTTGCCGCAGCTTTGAAAGCGGCACGAATCCAGCGCGGGGGTTGCTTCAGCGTGAAGGGTACGGGCTGCATCGCGAGGGCGGTTCGCGCCGTAGGCGCAATGTTCATTCGCCCCGCGCTTCAGCGTGGGGTCAGCTTCTCCAACAACCCCGCCAAATGCTAGCATTGCGTCGTCAATCCGAAAGGCCACTCCATGCGCGTCTGTTTCTTATTGAAGGTCCGCCCGGAAAAACTCGAAGAATACAAAGGCCGCCACGAGCATGTCTGGCCGGAGATGCTCGACGCTCTGCGCCAGACCGGCTGGCGCAATTATTCTCTCTTCCTGCGCCCCGACGGACTGCTGGTCGGCTATCTCGAGGCCGAGGATTTTGAAAAATGCTGCGCCGGCATGAAAGACCATCCAATCAACGCGCGCTGGCAATCGGAAATGGCGCCCTTCTTCGAAAAACTCGAAGCCGGCGCCGCGGATGATAATATGTTTCCGCTTGAAGAAGTTTTTCATCTCGACTGAAAACTGGTCTGACCTCTCAATCCGGAAGGGGATGTGAATATGCAGAACTTCAATTCGCTCCGCCGCGATTTTCTGCGCGCGGGCAGCCTGGGCATGGCGGGAGCCGCAATTCCCGCAGTTTCACTTTCAGCCGCCGCTCAAGACAACCCGGCACAAGGAACGGC
>PLSH01000152.1:6436-6722 GCA_003165095.1 Acidobacteriaceae bacterium | reverse complement strand
CGCACTTGGGGACCGGGGATGGAAGCGCCCGAACCTTACGCCAGAAGATTCCTAACGAAAAGTCGGTTTATGGCAAGTGGCATGCCCCGGGGAACCTAAACGCCCGCTCAGAACCGCGCCTCAGCACCCTCAGCCCGCCCTCATTCCGCGGCTCAAGCCGGCCAGGACGCACCCGCCCGCCGCAACCTCGCTCCCACGTCCGACACCCGCGCAAAAGCCAAGCGCGCCTTGAAAGCCTGAGCCCCGCCCTTCCGCTGTCAGGCCCCCGTCCCCCGCGCACCCTCCC
>PLSH01000152.1:0-6429 GCA_003165095.1 Acidobacteriaceae bacterium | reverse complement strand
CATCTTTATTTTCAGGATTTTAGTTTTCAGGTGCTTCAAAACGCGCAACTTGGGAGAAAACCAGGCCCCCAACCCGCACCATTCAGGAGCCTTACCCAAGAACAACCCGAAAGGGAGTGGGCGGGGGGCCTACAAGGAGAGAAGACCCATGATCCAGGAACTCCGCCACAGAATGCCGCGTGCCCGCGCTCGGCCCGCACAGCAAAGTCCCTAAGTCNNCGCCGGCCTCCCGGCCGGCTGTAATGTGGGCCTCCTGGCCCACGTTCGCTCATTAGATAGAACATCTTCTCCCGGTCACAGACCTAGTCCCTCAGTCCCTCAGTCCCTCAGAACTTGTACACAATCCCGATCGTGGCGCTCGAATTCCACGTCCTGTGCGACGAATAGCCCGGCAAAGCGTCGATCAGCGAATACGCCGCGCCAATCTTGTCGCCCGAGGCCCGTATCGCCCATCGCGGGCTGAGGCCATACGACAGCCCGCCGCCAAATCCGCCGGCAAATGAAGAATTCGGATTCATCGCTTCGCCGCCCGTGTGCGCGTAGCCGAATCCGCCATGAATAAACCCGCTCACGGTGTTGTAGATCTGAGCGTGGATCTCGGGCCCCACCAGCACTTCATAAACCGACGGGTCGCCGGGATTCCCTGGCGTGGCGCTTTCCACCGGCGGTTTGTAATAATTTCCCATCAGGCTGAGGCCAAAATACTTGCCCCAGTCGCGGGTCAGCGACAGATCCGCGCCAATCAAGCCGTAGCGCGACTGATTCACCTGGTTGATGCTCGTGTAGCCGAAACCGGCATAGGCCTCGTATTTCGGACCTTGATTCGCCGGGGCCGGCCCGCCGCTTTCCGGCGCGGTAACCTGGCTGGTCGCCATCAGGGGAATGAACATGGCCGCAATCACGGCCAGAATCGTACGCTGAAACATCCTCTTCAACTTCAAACTCTCCTCAATTCCGTGCTGTCACAATCCCGCCCCATCCGGCTGCTTCCCGGCCCAGGCGCTCAAACCAATTTCCGGTACTTCAATAGACTACCTTCTACCCCCTGCTTCCAAGAAGTCGTCCCTTGCACTCCGGCAACGTCCGCCAGGCCCTCCTCACCTCGTCTGAACCGGAACCGGCCCCGAAACGCCCATCCGCTTGTCCGGCTCGCTGTCTTTCCCGCCTCCAACTGTGACGGCCACGCCGCCCGGAAGATAGCGCGCAATCGCCTCCGGATTCTCCCAATCCAGGTCCCAACCGTCCTTGATGGCCACCGCCGTGTACTGTCCTGGCGCCACATTGAGCAGCGCAAAGCTCCCGTCGGAGTCCGATTGGTCGCGCCGAGCCAGTTCCGCAATCGTCCCCAGGTCTTTGGGAATCAGCAATACCAGCGCCCCGGCAAACCCCTTGCCGCCCTGCCGCGCAAAACCCTCCACCCGCGTCGGGTTCGCGCTCACCGTCACCCGCAGAGCAAGCGTCCGGTCCTCCACCGTCACGCGGTTGCCGGCCTGCCTGCGCCCGCCCGCCGTTATCGCCAGCACCGGCAACACCCCGCTCGAATTCATCACCCGCAGTTGCCATGCGCCCGGAACTGCCTGAAAACTGAATCCGCCCCGAACCAGCGTAGTCGACTGCGCATTGGCGCGCGCGTCCGCGCCCTCGCCCGGCGTCAGCGTCACCACGGCCTCACCCGCCAGCGCCTCCCCGGATGCGTTTTCGAGCGCTCCGCTTACAGCCACCGTGGCTGTCGCCGACGATGTATCCACCTGCCCGCTCACCGCCGCGTCCATCTCCATCACCCGCGGCGGATTTCCCACTGTCAGCTCGTAGTGGCCCGGCGCC
Organism: Acidobacteriaceae bacterium; assembly: GCA_003165095.1. Next base: position 4,605 of record PLSH01000152.1, on the reverse strand, counting down.
ACGCCGCTGAACTCGCCACTTCCCGTCTGTGCGTCATACTGCAAGCCCGCTCCAAGAAGAGGCGCATCCATGCCAAAAATTGGTTGCCGCAACTCCGGCCGTGAAATCGCTTCGTCCTGTTTGCTCGTCCCTTGGAACTCCATGCGCAGCGCCGGAACCGCGTGCAGGCTGAGATTCGCCTCCTCGCGGCTGCCTTCAGACAGTGCAATCGGCGTCGCCGAGCCCTCGTCCGTCGTGGAATCGAAAAACGTCACCGGATACGCCACATCCAGCGCCGCTTCCGCCTCGGTTTCCCGCCGTTGCTCCGAAGCGCTGGTCCGGCTCAGCGCATACCAGGGCTGCGCCCTCACCGCCAGCAGATATTCGCCCGCCGTCAGCCCCGTAAACTCATACGCCCCGGTGTCGTCCGTCTGCTCCGAGTTCATTTGGACGATCTTTCCGCCTGCCTCATGATTCCGCGGCTTCTTGAAGAGCATCACCGTTGCGCCCTCCGCGGGGTCGCCTCCATCGCCCGTCACCACCCCGCTCAGCAGCCCCTCCGGCGTCACCCGGAATACCAGGTCCCCGGTCCGCTGGTCCGCCCCGGTCACAATGGCCGTGTTATACCCATCGTGATCGTCGTAATATGCCGCGCAATAGCCGCGCTTTGACGCCCGCAGCGGGTATTTGGCGGCCGCCAGGTGCTCCAGCGTAAAATGCCCATCCTCGCCGGACTCCGTGCTGGCCACCACGTAGCTGCCTTCTTCGTTCAGCGCCTCCACCGTCGCGCCCCGCACCGGGCCGCCCGTCTGCGCATTCACGACCGTCCCCGCAATCCGGTAGTTGCCGGCCGTCTGCGCATGCGCCGCCATAGTCAGCATCACGGCCGCCGAGATCGCGCCGCAAACCAACCGCCTTGTGAGCCGCTGCGTCATGGCTCCGGCGCCTCCACCACAAGATTTGTCGTTTCACTCGGAGATAGCGTCACCACCTGCCCCGCATCCGGCAGTGCCGCCAGCGCCGTGCGGTTCCTGTACTCCAGCCGCACCGGCCCCGCGAACGTATACACGTGATAGTTCCCCGGCGTCATATTGTTCAGCAACACCGTCCCGCCCGATGTAGGCCGCAACACCACCGGGTATAGCTCGCGCGTGAAATCGAAATCCGGAACCACCCACGCTGTGTAGTAGCGCTCCTCGCCCGCTGCCATCCCCGCCACATCTTCCGGCAGGCTGAGATTCAGTTGCGCGCAGTCGTCGCGCAGCGTCAGCTCCATCGGCGCAGTCGAGCCGCTCAGTCCGATCGCCACCGGCTCGCGCGCCAGGTTCGCCCCACCGGCCGTAAACGACCCCTCGCAAAGCCCCTGCTCCGCAAGTTGTACATCCGCCCAATAGGCGCCCGGCAGGGTGTACGTCGCCGGCAGCGGAGCAGGCGGCGTGCCGCTCGCATACACGCTCGCCATTCCGTCGTCAATCCAACCTCCCGCCCTGTTCACCATCACCAGGACCTCGCCGATTTGACCCGCTCCCTTTCCTGCCCCGCTTCTCACCACGTTTACCTGTACGGAACTCGGCCTCGGCGTCGTCAACGGCACCCGCAGGTTGGTCACCGCATGCCCGGCCACGGAAAAATCCACCGTCCCCACCAGCACCCCGGCCCCGCCGCCGCGGCCCGCCTGGTCAAATTGCGGCGCCGACGAAACCAGCATCGAGTAGCTCCCATCCGGCAGCGCCGCCTGGATCGTATGCGAGTTCTGGTCGTACTGCGCTCCGTAGCGAAGCTGGCGCCCGGCCCCATCCATCACCAGCGCCGAGTAGTTCATCCCCGCCTGCGCCGGCACAACATTTGCGGTCACAGTCTGAAACGGCTCCCGCGTCAGCGTCAGGTTAGCCTGCGCCTCTTCGCCGCTCGCTACCGTAATCTTCGCCGCTCCCGACGGATCACGCGCGTCAGGATAGTACACGCTCGCGTAGCCCCACCGCTCGGCGGCCTTTGCGCCCGGCTGCACCAGGTTCGCCGCCGCTTCACTGTCCATCGACGGCTCTGTGTAGAGCGCATACGCCCCGTCCGCAAGCCCGCCAAACCGGTACTTCCCATCGCTCCGGGTGTGCGCAAATCCGCTCGCCTGCCAGATGGCTCGCCCGTTCGCCACCGTCCGCCGCGCCAACCCAACCTCGATCCCTTCCGCCGGGTCACCCGTCGAGAGTTCGATCTGGCCGCGAATCGTGCATGTCGGCGAAAGCGTAAACTCCACGTCCGCCATATCCGCGGCCAACAGCACATTGTGCGGCAGCCCGCTCGCGGTCGCGTCGTAAACCGCGGAGTTGGTCTGATCCAGAAAGCCTGGCTTGCGCACCTCTACCGCCTGCGGACCCACCGGCAATCCGGGAATCTCGAAGCGCCCGTCTCCATCCGTCAGCGCTCCCGCACTCGCATCTCCCTGGATCGACACCAGGGCCCGCGGCACTCCCTCGCCCGTGGCCGAGTTGCGCACCACTCCATGCAGTGTCGCCAGCGTGCGATCGATTGCCGGCAGCGACGGCAACTGCTCCCCCGGCAAGGGGTCCTGCGCCATCGCCGGCTGCATCGCCGCAATTCCCACACCCGTCAGAAACAGCGCCGCCATCGCGCCCCGGCAGGCAATCCCCGCCCCGCGTCTCCGGCCATTCCTGTTCTCTTTGGTTGGACTAGGGTGCACTCACCATTGTGACTGCTCACCACGCCTTTAGGAAAGCACGCACCCCGTCAAAATCCCGCTCACCGGCCGCCTTCCTGCCCCCGCGCAGCCTATTTCTCTTCCAGGTACCACGGAATATTGATCACAATAATGCGCCGGTTTCCGCGCACCAGCAGAATCACCTTCAGCAAATCCGCCCGCCGGTTGTGCATCAGGTTCTCCCACCAGTGCCGCACCACCAGCTCCGGAACCAGCACGCAGATTTTATTGAAGTCCGACTCCTTCTCCACCTTCAGCACGTAGTCCACCACCGGCTGTATCACGTAGCGGAAAGGCGAATGCAGAATCTCGAGCTTCGGTACGCACTTGCCTGCCGCCCGCAGCGGCGCGGCCACGTCCTTCTCCCAGTCCTGGCAAATCGGGTCCAGTTCCTCGCCCACCTGCACATGCAGGCAGCGGATATCATTCGACATCGCCAGCGCGAACGAAAGTGCCTTCTCCGTGATCCGGCTCCAGCGGTCGATCGGCACCACCACGATCGGTTCCTTCACCTGCGCCGGTACGATCGGCCTATCCAGCGCCGTGGCCCGGTTCACGCGCACATAATGCCGCTTCACCGCGCGCATCATCACGATCATCACCACCACCAGCAATGCCGTAATCCACGCCCCGGCGGCAAACTTGGCCACCAGCACCACCACTGTCGTAATCCCCGTGGCCACCGCGCCCAGCCCGTTCACAAACATCCGCACCGGCACATTGCCCTGGCGCTTCCAGTGCATCACCATCCCTGCCTGCGACAGCGTAAAAGCCATGAATGCGCCGATGGCAAACAGCGGGATCAGCCGGTCCGTGACGCCGCCAAAAATGATCAGCAGCAGCGCCGTCAGCGCCACCAGCACATAAATGCCCCACGAGTAGAGCAGCCGCCGCCCGCGCAGCATGAACACGTGCGGCATGTAATCGTCGATCGCAATCGCCCGCGTCAACCGCGGAAAATCCGCAAACGCCGTGTTCGCTGACAGCGCCAGCACCAGCAGCACCGAGCTGATCGTCACGTAGTAGAACCAGCCGTGCCCCATCACCGCCCGCGTCAGCATCGACAGCACGCTCTCGTAGCCCGGCCCGTCGGGATTCGTCGCGGCAATTGTGTACGACCGGCACAGCAGCGCAATCCCCGACAGCAGCACGCCCAGCAGCACGATGATGATCGTCAGCGTGATCTTCGCGTTCTTCCGCGTATCGTCGCGGAACGCCATCACCCCGTTGCTCACCGCCTCCACGCCGGTCATCGCCGTGCACCCCGACGAAAACACCTTCAGCAGCAGCCACCAGCCCACCGCCATCGTAGCCGCCGGCACCACCGGCATCTGCATCACCGGTTGCGGATGCCCCCCGCTCGCCAGCACATGCCACGCCCCAACCCCGATCACGATCAGCAGCGTTCCCGTGAACAAATAGGTGGGAATCATGAACACCACGCCCGTGTCGTGCACCCCGCGCATGTTCACGATGGTCAGAATCGCCAGCACCAACAGGCAAAGTTTCAATGTATGCGGCTGCAGGCTGGGCACAGCCGAGATCAGCGCGCCCACCCCTGCCGAAATCCCCACTGCGGCCGTCAGCACGTAGTCGATCATCAGCGCCGCCGCCGCCAGCAGCCCCGCGCCCTCGCCCAGGTTCTGGCTGGCCACCGTGTACGAGCCCCCGCCATGCGGATAGGCTTCAATCGTCTGCCGGTAGCTGAAATACACAATCGTCAGCAGCGCCACAATCGCCGCGCTCACCGGCACGATGTAATGCACGCCCATCAGCCCCAGCGGGATCAGCAGCGTCAGCGCCGCCTCCGGCCCGTACGCAGCCGAGCTCAGCGCATCCAGCCCGAAGACCGGAATCCCCGCCAGGGGACCGATATGTTCGGCCCGCTCCTCGCTCGTAGCCAGCGGCCG
>PLSH01000154.1 GCA_003165095.1 Acidobacteriaceae bacterium | reverse complement strand
ACGTCGAGCCCGAAGCCGAGTCCCAAGTCCAGCCCGAAGCCCTGGCCGACGCTAAGGCGCAAGCTGAGCCCGAAGCCCAGGCGCAAGCCGAGCCCGAAACTCAGCCCGAGCCCGAAGCCCAGGCCGTGCCCGCGAAAGTTGCAGTCCATGCAGTCAAAGAGCCGCACTCTGCCGCTCATCCGCTCGAGTCGGCTGATGATTTTTCCGCGGCCCTGGCCGAATTTGAACGCGAGCAGGCTGCCGAAGCCGCTGCCGTCGAGGCCTACGGAGACAAGCTTGTCACCGGCACTGTCATCAAGCAGACTGAAAAGCACCTGGTCGTCGATGTTGGCCTGAAGTCCGAGGGGATGGTGCCCCTGGAACAGGTAGTCGATCACACCGGGCAGGTGATCTTCCAGCCCGGCGACGTGATTGACGTTGTCATCGAGCGCGAAGAGCCTGAGGGCGGCTACCTGGTCAGCTACGAGCGGGCTCAACGCCTGCGCGTGTGGGACACCATCGAAAAAGCCGCAAACGACAAGACACCCATGATTGGCACCGTCGTCAGCCGCGTTAAAGGCGGTTTGACCGTGGACATCGGCCTCAAGGCCTTTTTGCCCGGCTCGCAGCTTGAAATTCGTCCCGTCCGCAACCTCGACGGCTACCTCGGCCAGAAGATCGAGGTCCGGGTCATCAAGCTGAACAAAAAGCGTGGCAACGTCGTGGTCAGCCGCAAGGAACTGCTCGAAGAAGAGCAGAACGCCAAGCGCTCGGCCACCATGGAGCACCTCGGCGAGGGCGCGGTCCTCACCGGTACGGTCAAGAATCTCACCGACTACGGCGCGTTCGTCGACCTCGGCGGAATCGATGGCCTCCTCCACATCACCGACATGAGCTGGGGAAGGCTCACCCATCCCCGCGACCTCGTGAATGTGGCCGACGAGATCCAGGTCAAGGTCCTCAAGTTCGACAAGGATAAGCAGCGCGTTTCGCTGGGCTTCAAGCAGTTGACGCCCGACCCGTGGCTCGATGCCACCGAGCGTTATCCCGTCGGCGCCCGCGTCCATGGCCGCGTTCTTTCTGTCACCGACTACGGCGCGTTCGTTGAGCTCGAGCAGGGCATCGAGGGCTTGGTTCATCTCTCTGAGATGACCTGGTCCAAGCGCCTCAAGCATCCTTCCAAGCTGGTTAAGCCGGGCGACGAGGTCGATACGGTCGTACTCAGCGTCAACCCCTCTGACCGCCGCATCTCGCTCGGCATGAAGCAGCTCCTCGACAACCCCTGGGAGAATCTCACCGAGCGCTATCCCGCGGGCACCGTAGTCGAAGGCCGGGTGCGCAACCTCACTGACTTCGGCGCCTTCATCGAGATCGAAGACGGCATCGACGGCCTGGTTCACGTCTCCAACCTGAGCTGGANNGGACCAAGCGCGTCAAGCATCCGTCTGAAGTCGTGAAAAAAGGCGACAAGGTCAAGGCAGTCGTTCTCGGCGTCGAGCCGCAGAACCGCCGTCTGAGCCTGGGCATCAAGCAGCTTCAGCCCGATGTGTGGGAAAGCTTCTTCGCTACTCACCGCGTTGGCGACGTGGTCCACGGCAAGGTGCTGCGGACAGCCCAGTTCGGCGCGTTCGTCGAGATCGCGGAGGGCGTGGAGGGTCTCTGCCACATCTCCGAGGCCGGCGAAGACGTCGATGGCCACTCCAAGCTCGAGCAGGGCCTGGAACACGACTTCAAGATCATCAAGATCAACGTGGAAGAGAAGAAGGTAGGCCTCAGCCTGCGCGCGGTGGGCCAGGAAGCAACCCGCGCAACAGTTGAGACTCACAAAGCGGATGCCCACAAGCATCCGGTTTCAAGCTCCACCACCACCCTCGGCGATCTCATCAACTGGCGAAAGGGCGAGCGCTAAGCGCGCCCCAGGCACACTGAAAGCAGCGCGGCCACCCCTCCGGGTGGCCGTTCTGCGTTTAGCGCCTGCACCTCGCCGTCACTGTTGAGACACGCCGCGCCGCAGGCGTACACTGCTCTCATTACCCGTCGTTCTCGAGATCATCGTGACTCGTTCCGCAAGATGCATCCCCGCCGCAAGCAGCGTGGCTACAAATCGTCGATACTCAGCAAAGCGAGGTCGTTATGAAAATTGTCACCAGTGCGGAGCGAAATAGCCGTAAAGGTCCCGCGGACTACTTCACCGGCAGCGTATGGATCGATGAAATCGTCGTCGGCGCGGAGCCATCCCGCCTGCGTCTCTTCCGCGTCAGCTTTGAGCCCGGCGCGCGCACCGCCTGGCACACCCACCCCGTCGGCCAGGTCCTGCACGTGCTCACCGGCTCCGGCCTGGTGCAGCTTGAGGGCCAGCCCGTCCGCGCCATTCATCCCGGAGACACGGTCGTCATCGCTCCCGGCGAGCGCCACTGGCACGGAGCAGGCCCCCGCAACACCATGGTCCATCTCGCCCTCCAGGAAACCGACGCGCACGGCGTCGACGTAGTCTGGCTCGAGCAGGTCACGGATCAGGAATATCTCGCCCAATAGACCGGCCTGGCGAAAAGACACGTTACACTCTTTTCAGACATTTTGCCCCTTCCCACCATCGTTCATGGAGGCGCTCCCATGGGATCGATTTCAATCGCCTGTTACAAGCCAAGACCCGGCTGCGAAGATGCGCTGCTTGACCTGGTTCGCAACCATCTGCCGCCTTTGCGCGCCCAGGGTCTGGTCACCGACCGCGCTCCGATCGTGATGCGCGCTGCCAACGGCGCCATCATCGAAATTTTTGAGTGGGTTTCTCAGGAAGCAATCGCGGGCGCTCACTCGAACTCCGCCGTTCTCGATCTATGGAAGCAATTTGAAGCCGTATGTTGGTATGAAACCCCATCCAACCTGCCCGAATTCCAGAACATGTTCGCGCACTTCGAACCAGTTTAACCAGCCCCGTCCCTCAGCCCCTCCGTCCCTGATCCCTGACCCCTGATCCCTGATCCCTGTATTCGACAAAGCACCACCACAATCCCCAGCGCCGCAAACACGCTGATCAGCGCGAACAGAAACACGCTCCGGTATCCGAACCAGCCAATGATCGCTCCCGCAATCGGACCCACCAGAAAAAAGGACACGTCGGCAAACGCCGTATANNCCAAACCCTCCCAGCGCCGCGCCGGCCAACGCCATCCACGGCGACCCTGCCTGCCACAGCAATATCAATCCGCACGACTCCACCCCCAGGCACGCCATCGCCACCGGATATCCCCCAAACCGGTTGATGGTTTGAATCAGCAACAGCCGCGCCAGGATAAACGCCACTCCAAACGCCGTCAGGCACAGCGCCGCCCCGTTCCAGTGCCGGCTCGCGTAGAAGAGCGTAATGAAAGTGGCCAGCACGCTGTAGCACACCCCGCCCAGCGCCAGCCCCATGCCGTGCGGCGCAACCCGCCCCAGCACGTGGCTGAAAGGCAGATGCTCGCCCGCCATCACCGCGACCGGGCTCTTGCGCGCCGCCAGCGCCAGGCTGAACGCGCCAATGAGGATCGTGACCAGCCCCAGCGACATCAAGCCCCACTCCCGCTCCAGCACCACCCCCAGCGGCGCTCCCAGGGCCATGGCGCCATACGTGCTCACGCCGTTGTACGAGATCACCCGGGCCGTGTTTTCCGGCCCCGCGCTGGTAATGCCCCACAGCGTCGAACCCGTCGATCCCAGGCTCTCGCCCACCCCCAGGATCAGCCGGCTCAGGATCAGGCTCCAGAAGCTCAGCCAGTGGATGGCGTGAACCGCCGCGGCCGCCATCAGGAACCCGCCGCTCGCCGTGCAAGCTGCCATCCCCCACAGCACTGACACCTTGGCCCCGCGCCGGTCTGAGATGCGCCCCGCCCACGGCCGGCTCGCCAGCGTGGCAATGTATTGAATGCTGATCACCAGCCCCGCCAGCATCGCGCTATAGCCCATCCGCAGATGCACATACGGCGGCAGCACCGCCAGCGGCAGCCCGATCGACAAATAGCAGATGAATGTGAAGTAGACAAAACTCACAATATGCCACGCCCGGCCCTTGCTTGCGGTCGGAGCGGATGCAGCAATACTGGCAGCAGCGGAATAAGCCATGTCGAGGGTAGGAGCCCCGTCGAGTGTAAGGGGGGCCCACATTCAGTATATCGGATGCGAAAATCTGATTTTTCGCGCCAAAGCATGCGTGTAGTGGATCAGCGTGGGGAGTCTTCTGCCCGGAGGGAGGCGGGGGTTTCAACCCCCGCACAAAGCCGGCAAAATCATTGGGGCTTTAGCCCCGGAAGGACACTTTCCGCCAACTCCACCCCCAAATCCAGCCTTTTCCGCACCCTCTCCAGCCCACACATAATCCAACCCGTCCCACACCAGGAATTAACCAGCGCCGCCGGGGACCCGCCCCCAGGGCTGGGCGCCGCGCCTTCACGTTCGACAAGCCGGCCTCGCAGTACGCAACGTTCCCTTCGTCCTTTGTTGTGCGCCTCGGCGATTTTGCGTCAATCCAGAAGCATTCCCGGCGACATGGGCGTTTGTGGGTACTGATCTGACGAATGGACGGATAAGTTCCGGCTTGCCCGTGACTCGCCAAGAGCCGCACCACATTTGCTCGATTGGGGCTTTGGGTGTTCGCCTGCATGTTAGAACGGTCGGACAGGGTTCCTCAAGGGCTCGGTACGCTGCCAGTTGTGCGGTTGGGCCGACTCTAGTGACAGCAGCGCCTCAGCCGAGGTGGTAGCGAAAGGGCGCATCATAGCGCGTGAATCTGCACGACCGTAGCGGCAGACAGCGATATAAAGCGACGTTTGTGACCATTCCTTTGGCAGCGGGCCTCGCGGCCAGTGCGCAGATCGCATTACGGTGAGATGTGTTCGGCATCACCGACGACGGCCATAGCCGGTCCGATACCGTGATCCTACTCAGGAGATCTGCCCATGAATGGTTTCCGCGCGTGTTTGTTCAGTTCTGCCCTGCTCGTTTTTCTCGTTTTGGCTGCTGCCGTCCAACCTGCCATTGCTCAGCAGGATCAAGCCAGGCATATCCACCATCGGCTGATTCCAGCCGGGGATACCTGCGGCACCTGCCACAAGGCGATCTATGACCAATGGAAAGCCAGCCCCCATGCCGCCAACGGT
>PLSH01000397.1 GCA_003165095.1 Acidobacteriaceae bacterium | reverse complement strand
GCCTGGCTTCGCGCTGGCAGCGCAGGACCATCTTCAACCTGCTCGAAACCATGCGCGGCGCGGTGCCGGAGTGCCTGCCCCAGGCGCTGCTCGCGCGCCTCGATCTTCCAGATCGCGAAACCTCTCTGCNNCTCAAGCGCCGCCGCATGAAGGAACGCCCCGGCATCGCCTTTGCCACCACCGACAAGGTGCGCGAGGCCATCCGCGAAGTGCTTCCCTTTCATCCCACCGCGGCCCAGAAGCGCGCCCTGGGTGAAATTGTGGCCGACATGCGCAGCGCGAGCCCCATGCGCCGCCTGCTGCAGGGCGACGTGGGCTCCGGCAAAACCATTGTCGCGCTCCAGGCCATGCTGGTGGCCATGGAAAACGGCTACCAGGCCGCCCTGATGGCGCCCACTGAGATTCTGGCCACGCAGCATTTTCTGGCCGCGCGCAAGCTGCTGGAACGCTCCTCGCGCAAGCCCCGCATCGTGCTCCTCACCGGATCGCTCGACGAGGAGCGCAAACGCATGAACCGCGGGCTCATCAATCGCGGCGAGGCGCAACTGGTGATCGGCACCCACGCGCTGATCGAAGAAAAGGTGGAGTTCGATCGCCTGGGCCTCGTCGTAGTGGACGAGCAGCACCGTTTCGGCGTTCTGCAGCGCTTCAAGCTGATGAAGAAGCCCAACCAGCCCGACCCCGATGTNNCCATCGTCACCCGCCGTGTTGCCGGCGAGCGGGCCGACGAAGTTTGGGAGTTCGTTCGAAGAGAAGCAGCGCGAAAACGCCAGGTTTACATCGTTTATCCGGTCATTGAAGGCACAAAAGACGATCAGCCGGAGCTGGATTTTTCGCACGACGACCCTGAGACCGCACCTGAAACGGCGATCCCGCCCAAAACAAAGGCCGCCCGCAAGGGCAAAACAGCGGAGCTGCTTTTTCCCAAGGCCGCGCCGGAGGCTGGCCCCACCGCGAAAACCGGCCTCAAATCCGCCGTCGAGATGTATGAAAAGCTGCGCTCCGGTCCACTTGCAGGCCTGCGCGTGGGCCTGCTCCACGGCCGTCTCGATGCCGACGACAAGGAGATCATCATGCGCCGGTTTCAGCGCGGCGAGATTGACGTGTTAGTGGCTACCACGGTCATTGAAGTAGGCGTCGACGTTCCCAATGCCACGGTGATGGTGGTGGAACACGCGGAACGCTTCGGGCTGGCGCAGTTGCACCAGTTGCGTGGCCGGGTAGGGCGCGGCGCTGCCAAAAGCTACTGCATCCTGATGACCGGGCCGCGCGTGACTCCGCTGGCCGAGGAGCGGTTGAGCGCCATGGTCCGCACCCAGGACGGATTCGATCTGGCTGAACTGGACTTGACGCTGCGAGGCCCCGGCGAATTCTTCGGGACCCGCCAGGCCGGACTGCCCGAGTTTCGCGTGGCTAACCTGGTGCGCGACCGCCAGTTGCTGGAGCTTGCCAAGCAGGAAGCTGCCCAATTTGCCAACCAGCCCGACGCCGCGGTAACTGAAGCTGAGCGCGCCCGCGTCTGGGCAAGGCTCAAAGACGCATGGCAGCGGAAGTACGGGCTGGTCGAGGCCGGTTAGGGTCTGCTCAGGAGCCTGTCACGAAACACCGGAGCCGCGATCTCGCCGCCTGAAGAGATCGTCATGCCCGTTCAGCAATGTTGAGATCTCGCGCCTCTGCCGGGAGCAGGCGTCGAGGATGTGTCTAGCGGCGCAGCCACAGGTTTCGCCATCATCAGGGCTGCGACCAGGGCTGCGAGGAGTGCGGAAACCGCGCCGATGCCGAGCGACCATCTGGGGCCGAAATGATTCGCCACCCAACCGACAATGGGAGCCCCAATCGCCGCTCCCCCGAGCCCAACGCCCACACGAGTCGCCATCACCCGCCCGCGCATGGTGGGCTTGGTCGAAAGCTGCATCATGCTGTTTGTCCCGTTCGTGAAGGTGAGTGCGGCCACTCCGATCACCGCGAGGGCCGCAGCGAACCACCAGTACCCAGGAGAGAACGCAGCAAGCGCGCAACCGATTCCCAGGACTCCTGAGCCGAGCAGCAGCGTCCCAAACTTTGGCTTGTCGCGTCCGGCCGCCAGCAGCGCTCCGCCCATTGTGCCGATGGCCATGATCGACGACAGCAAACCGAATCCGCGCGCATCGGCGTCAAAAACATTCACCGCCATGGTGGAGACGAAGATCGGGAAATTCATAGCGAATGTTCCTATCAGAAAGAGCATGACCAGGATCGATCGGAGGTCCGGTCTGGCCCATACATAACGGAGCCCTTCGATGAAGCCACCCGGTCTGCGGGAAGCTCTCGCGTTTGTCCTGAGCTCTTGAACGCGCAGCAGATACATGGAGAGCAGGACAGCGCCGAAGGACAGGCCGTTGAGGAGAAATGCCCAGCCGGTCCCGATTTGTGCGATGACCAGGCCGGCCACAGCCGGGCCGATCATCTGGCCGGCGAAGAACGAGGTCGAGTTGAGTGCGACCGCATTGGGCAACCGTTCGTCGCCCACCAGTTCCCCAACAAAGGTCTGCCGCACCGGCGCATCCAGCGCGGCAGCGGCGCCAAAGACAAAGGCAAACACGTACACGTGCCAAAGCCGCACGTAACCTGAGATCGTCAGGATTCCCAGCGCGGCCGCAAGCACACCCATGGATGCCTGCGTCAGCATCAGCAGCTTGCGCTGGTTGAAACGGTCCGCCGCCAAACCGCTCCAGGGCAGCAACAGCAACTGCGGAGCGAACTGCAGGCCCGTG
>PLSH01000360.1 GCA_003165095.1 Acidobacteriaceae bacterium | reverse complement strand
CGGCAATCTTCCACGGAGGCCGCGCAACGAATATCTCCCGGGGAATCGCCGCCAGCGCCGCTTCAATCTCGCTCCCCAGGCCGGCTTGCGGCTCGATTCCGGCGGCAGCAATAATCTGCCGCGCATAACGGATCCGAAGTGCCTGGAGCCGCTCCTCCATCTCCATCCTCTTCCGCCGCTCCGGCCCGCATGGGCTACCGCATCGACTCCTACATCGAATCCTGCATCGACTTCTGGGAGAGCCGGCCCACTTGATTATCGTGAGCTTCAGCGAGCCCCGCAAGAGCACGCTGCGCCGCCTCAACGCCGGATCCGATTCTTGCGCTGCCCATCCTCTCCGCCTCGGGCCATCTCTGTTTCCGCATCGCGCAAGTCAAAATAGGCGCTTGACACGTTCAACTGTATGATGTATACATACACTAGACAGGAAGAAAACATGTTCCTCACTCTCGATTCCGGCGACAAACGCCCCATCTACCAGCAAATTTCCGATGGCATCAAGGACTCGATCGCCCGCGGCAATTTGCGCGAAGGCATGACGCTGCCATCGGTGCGCCAGGTGGCCGGCGATCTGGGCATTAACCTCAACACCGTGGCCATTGCCTACCGCCAGCTCCAGGACGAGGGGTTCGTGACCGTTCGCCACGGGACCGGCGCGGTGATTTCGTCGCGTAGCCCTCATCCCGTCGGCCACGCCGAACTCTTGAAACCATTGCACACCGCTCTCACGCAGTTGGTTCTGTCCGGGCTTACACACCGCGAAATCGTAGCAGCCGTGCGTGAAGAACTTGCGCTTTTGCAGCAGAAAGGAGGCGCTCGATGAGTGCGCCTACAGCAAACGAACTTTATCTTGTCGTGAATTCCCTTATTGTGTTGGCAATCGGCTATAGCCTGGTGAAATTCACCTGGAACCTGCCCTTGAAACACGGCCCCGGCTACTTTCAGGGCGTTGAAGTTCCGGCAGATTTTTATGAGGGTCCGGGAAGAAACTGGCTGAAGGGCTATCACACAATTCTGATTGCGCTGCACACTGCTTTGGCCGCTGCCCTGGTAGCCTGCTTCGCGCTCCGGCGCCTCGACTGGTCCCCTATTTTCCTCGGCGGATGGGCCTTGCTTTACACCGCCGCGATGCAGGGGTTCAGTCTCTTGACGCGCTCCAGGCTGGGCGCCAATCCGCCCGTCCGGCCGGTAGCCCTGGCGCTTGAATCCCGCCGCCTCGGCGACTATATCTGGTGGCCGCAGGAGGCGCTCGCCGGCGTGATAATCGTTTTCAGCTGGTGGCTGCTGCTCACCTGCGGCGTAGCGCGCCCCGTTTGGCTGACCGCGCTCCAGCTTACCTGGGGCGCCATGGTCCTGCCTGGCAAGATCGCCCTGGTTCGTTCCAGTTTTCCGATTCCCGCCGAGCGCATCGAAGAGCACTACCGCTTCCAGGATGCAAAGAGACGCAACTCCATCAGCGTACTGACCGCATGGAGCTGGTTCTTCGTCGTCGTTCTGCTGGGAACCACGCTGCGGCACACCTGGGCTCCAGCCTGGACCGTACCGGGATTCCAATGGCTCATCGTCGCCGCATTTTTAGCAGCCTGGGCTTACTATATGCTGGTCATGTTCCGCGGGCAGCGGCTGGCCGCCATGGGCCGCGATCTGCGCCCGGCAGGCAGTTTTCAAACCCCGTACCGCCGCACGATCTGGGCCAGCCGCCTCTACCTCAGCTGGTTCGTGCCCTGGTTCGTAGTCCTCATGATCCTCGTCTCTTTTTCGCTGTTCCGGTAAGCTTCAACCTTGAAAGGGCTAATGATGAAACACAGAATTTTCTCTCCTTTTCTTCTCGCCCTCGCGGCAGCCGTTCTGCTGACCGGCGTCGCCTTTGGCCAGGCTACCGCCAACCTCGCTTTCGAGGTGGCTTCTGTCAAACTCTCGCCTCCCCTTGACGTCAACAAGTTGGCGGCGGACATGCAAGCCGGCAAAATGCCCAGGATGGGCCCGCATGTCGATGCCTCGCGCGCCGAGTTTGACTACATGTCGCTCAAAGCCCTGGTCGCCTTCGCGTATAAATTGAAATCGAATCAGATCACCGGCCCCGATTGGCTCTCCTCGGAGCGATTCGACATTGTGGCCACCATGCCTGCCGGAGCCTCAAAAGACGACGCGCCCGCAATGTTGCAGGCGCTGTTGAAAGAGCGGTTCAAGCTTGAATTTCATCGCGATCTCCAGAATCACACCGAGCTGGCGCTGGTAGTGGGCAAGGACGGGCCAAAGCTGAAGGATTCTCCCGCCGCCCCTCCGCCCATTGACGAAAGCGCTCCGCTCCAGCCCGGCGAAATGAAGATGGACGGTCCCGACGGGCCGATTCGCATCAAGAGAAATGCCGACGGATCAGCCACCATGAATATGGGGTCAAAGGGCATCATCACCCAGAAAATCGACTCCCAGAACCAGACCGTGGACCTCGAATCCACCCAGGTGACGATGGAGGGGTTTGCCGACATGTTGACCAACATCCTGCAGATGGGCGGATCCGGCGGACCCCAGGTTGTGGACATGACCAATCTCAAGGGCAACTACCAGGTGGCCGTGGAAATTTCCCTGGCGGATCTTATGGCCTTTGCGCGCGAACAAGCGCGAGAGATGGGCGTGAATGTGCCCGCAACGACGGGAGGCGGCGCTGCGGAAACCTCACCCGCCGCGGCGGCATCCGATCCAGCCGGAGGCGCAACCATTTACGCTTCGGTCGAAAAACTCGGCCTCAAGCTGGAGCAGCGCAAAGCCAAAGTGGAGCAGTTGGTCATCGACCATGTCGAGAAGACTCCAACGGACAACTGAGCGCGAAAAACTGAAGGCGGCGCGGCGTTCAGCGCGGTCTCGCCGCCCTGGGCTTCAAGGCCGGCGATGGAGCCTCTTTCGCGCCCGCCGTCGTACACTGGATGCACCAGGATTCCCCGATGAAAAAACTTGCAATTGGTCTTTACGCCGCGGTAACCGTTGCCCTTATGATCTGGGGCTATTACCAGGCCATTTATGTTGCGCCCACCGACGCGATGCAAGGCGAAATCTTCCGCATCATCTTCTATCACGTACCCTCGGCCATCGTCGCCTTTCTGTTCTTCGCCATCTCGCTGGCCGGGTCGATCGGCTATCTGTCCTGCCGGCGCGATCACACCGAATGGGCGCAGATTTCCGATGCCTGGGCGCTTGCCGGCGCTGAAGTCGGCGTCGTGTTTTGCACCGTCGTTCTCACCACCGGTCCGCTGTGGGGCCGGCGCGCCTGGGGCATCTGGTGGA
>PLSH01000295.1 GCA_003165095.1 Acidobacteriaceae bacterium | reverse complement strand
AAGATTCCGATGGCCAGCGACGCGGCAATGAACAACGGCGTCAGCTTGGAGTTGATAAATGTGTGAGCCAGTCTCCCGGCGATTCCAAGTTCTTGCTTCATTGCTGGACCTCAATGCGTTTGCCGCCGAGGGCGCGATCCGAGGGCGCGTCAACCAGCTCTTCACCGGAAGAGATGCCCGACAGAACCTCTACCAGATTGCCTTGCGCCGCGCCCAGGGTGAGATAGCGAAGTTGAGCGATTCCCCGCCCGTCGAGCACATACGCGCAGGCCAGCGAGCCACGCAAAACAACGGCGGAGCGCGGAATGAGGATCGCCTGACGCGAGCCGTTGGCAAACCCAGCCGTTCCATACATGCCGGCGCGCAACTGACCTGAGGACGGCAAGTCGATCTTGACCAGAAAGCTGTGACTCGATGGATCGGCGGCGGGCACGATCTCCGCAACGGTCCCCGTCATACTCGTGGAACCGGCCCCATCGATCACCACCTGTACCTTCATCCCCTGATGTATCGTGCCAATTGCCGACTCATCCACCGTGGCGTCCAGTTGCAGCGCTCCAGCCTGATCCACCTGGAGTAGTGGCACGCCCGGTGCGGCCATCGTCCCCGGATCGGCCATCCGCGCCGTCACCACGCCTGCAAAGGGCGCGACCAGACGCGTATAACTCATCATCGTGCGCGCCCCGTTCTCTTGCGCTCGCGCCGCATCGGTCTGCGCGCGCGCTGCCTCCAGGTTCGCTGCTGCTGCTTCTGCCCTTCGCGATACCTCATCCATCTCTTGCGGGCTTACACTTTTTTCGGACTCAAGCTGCTTGTAGCGCTCCAGCGTGCTCGCAGTCAGGGCGGCGTTGGTCTGCGCCGCAGCTTGCATGTTGAGCGCAGCCTTCACACCCGCCTGCGCCTGCTCAACTTGCGCGCGCAACGCCGCATCGTCGAGCACCACCAGGGTTTGCCCAGCCCGGACGTCGTCCCCTTCGCGCACCATCACCTGCTGGATGCGGCCCATCACCTGAGCCGATACGACCGCAGTTTCCCTGGCATGAACGGTGCCGGTGGACCCCAGGCTCACAGGCACCTGTTGCTCCTGGCTTTCGACAACCCCCGCCGGCATGGTTTGTGTGGTCCCTGAAGTTGCGGCGGTTTCACCGCCATGGCAGCCGGCGATCATCGTCGCGGAAGCGGCAAGCAAAATCGCCCATAAGAGATTCTTCATTGCAGTTCCTCCGCGGCATCGGGTGTCAGACTCCCGGTAGCGTATAGAAGTTCGCTATAGGCCATGGCATTGCCGTACACGGCATGCCAGTAATTGGATTGGCTTTGCCGCTCGGCGTCCTCAGCCCGCAGCAGATCGGTGATGGTAGCAAGTCCCGCGCCGTAGCGGTTCTTGATGATGCGAAGACTCTCGGCCGATTCGTCCGTCGCGGCGTGTGCCGTTTCCAGTTGCAATGCAGCTGTCCGCCGATGAATGTGCGCCTGGCTCACTTCCGAGCGCAGATGCTGCTGCGCGGAAGCCACCAGCGCATCACTTTTCTGTTTCGCGGCGGTCTCCCGCGCCAACTGCGCGCGCTTGGCCAATGGCAGAATGTCCACGCTGATCTGGACGCCGGCCACCCAGTTGTTGCCGCCCGAGCCGCCAAACGATGTGCGGTCTTCTTCCCAGTTTCCGTAAGCACTCACGCGTGGACCGAAGTCAGACGTTGCCGCTCCCACGGCGGATGCCTGCGCCGATTGCGCCTGTCCCAACGCAGTCAGGTCGGGGCGCCTCTTTGCGGCCGTCGCCATTTCTTCTTCAAGCGCGCCCCGCGGAAACGTGTGTGGCTCTATCGGCTTCAACTCGGTTGCCTTCAGATCCGGCGCACCCATCGCCTCGCGCAACGCCGCCCATGCCAGTTCAAGGTCGCCCTGGGCCGCAATCAACTCCTCTTTGCGCGCGGCCACATTCACCTCGGTCGACATCCTGTCGGACTCAACGGCAAGACCGGCCTTCACGTGCTCGTCCACCGAACTCAGCAATGCCGCCGACGTTTCCTGCTCATGCTGAGCAACGGAAATCTCCCGCTGCGCGTACAGCACCTGCAGGTAGCCCCCGACAACACGGAACACGATCTGCTGGTCCACCGCCTTGGCGGAAGAGGAGGCGCTCTCCTTGAACAGATCCGCGCGGTGAATCTCCCTCTCCGTCTTGAACGAATCGAACGCTACCCACTGCCCAGAGAAGCGGCTTGAAAACTCCCCGATCGGTTGCGGAAAGTTCAGAGCGTTCAGCGCAAAATTGGCCTGCGTGAACTGTCTCTGCCGGAGCCGCGTTCCAAACGCATATACCGGATCGTTGCCGCGCGAGATGTCTTCGGTAAATCCAAGCTGCGGCAGAAGCTGGGTGCGCGCCATACTGGCCGCCAGCTTCGCATCCAGATTGTCGGCACGCGCAATCGCCGCCTCAGGGCTTTGCCCCAGGGCCTCATTGATGGCTTGTCGGAGCGTCAGTGGTTCCTGCGCGCCCGCGGCCAATCTCCCCATAAAGACCAGAAGAGAAAGGGTTAGGACTCGATAGAAGCGAGAATTCGTTAGGTGCAACGTCGTCGGTTTATGCATTCATAGGAATAAAGTCACGGAACGGGGTATTCGTTACAAGCGACGTGAAAGGAAACCGGCCGATGGCTGCAAGGCCATGCCGAATCAGCCTCCGAGACATAGGACCCTCAAACCGGGAAGACGGAGACTCTATGAGCTTGAAAATGCGCAAAGCATTGATTGCGCTCAGCGAGAGAAAACCAGAACGGCGAATGCGCCCTGCTGAGCAACCAATGACCGTTTGTAAACAGCGCGTTGTCGAGGTTCCAAAGGATAGCGGCCGCATCATTCGCTACTGTGCAAAATGGGACTGCGCGGCCCCTATCTCGATGCAATTATTTGTGCGTGTCGCCTAAAACGCTACGAAGTAGTCGGGAGTTGAGACGTTCGGAATCGATGCGGATCGTCGCAGGTTTCGGGATAATGCAATTGGCCGCGCCGCAGATGTCGCTGCGAACCCATTCGCCTGTAGCCTCCGCCTTGGGCACTCCTTAGGCGCCACAATTGACGAGCGATAAACTCCGAAGGCGACGCGGGAAATGACGAATCGTATGCGGATCAGCACCATGTACTCGCGTGACCGCGCCAAGAGGTCGAACAGATGATAACTAATTCGAAGACGACCGCCCCTGCAAGGGAAGTATCGCTCTGGTTCCAAATTGCACAGTTTGTGTTTCTGGTTGTCTTGGCGGTGGCCGTTTATTTCCTTGGACTTAGCATGGTACATAGCCGCTTCCATCAAGGCGGCCACCTGGATCGCCACGGTCATATCAGCCGGTAACGCTCCTCAAAGAGTCTTAGTTGCGGCTCTGAATTGATAATCTGGACCGCTTATTGGTGCTCCTGATTCTTCTCTTTAGCCTGACACAGGGAGAACAGTAATGGCCATTGTCAACAATAGTCCGGTGATTCGATTTGACTCAGTGATCTTTGCAACCGACTTCTCTAAAGTTTCGCAAAACGCCGGTCTATATGCGTCGGCATTTTCAAGACACCTTGTCACTAAGCTGGTGGTCGCGCATGGATTCATTCTGACCCAGGCTGCCCTCGAAGTGGAGACTGAAAAGCCACAATCCAGCCAACAGCGAACTGACCTAGACCACGACTTGTTGATCACGGCTGAGGCACTTGCTGCTGGCCGGGGAACCACTGAAGCGGTGCTGCTCGAAGGTGACCCTTGCGAGGTGATCCCCTTCCTGGCACATCGCAGAAAGCCCGCTCTCGTCGTAATGGGGACCCACGGTGGGGGCTCGATCGACCGCTTTGTACTCGGCTCCACAGCCGAGGGAATACTGCATCATTCAAGCGAACCAGCGCTCACCGTTGGGCCGAACGTGAAAACCCTGTATCCAGGAACCTTGAAGATTCAGCGTATTCTCTACGCGACCGACTGCTCTGCCGAGGCTGCTCATGCTGCTCCGGTCGCCATTTTATTGGCTGATGCATTTTCAGCAGACCTCGATGTCCTGAATGTCGCTCATTCGAGCGAAGTAGACCATCCTGACCAATTTAACCGGATTCAGCAGCATTTTTACGAAGCTGTCGAAGCGATTATGCCCCATTACGTTGGCCAAATTTGTAAGCCGCATACTTTTGTCAGTGTGGGCCGGCCGCATCTTGAAATACTCAAGCACATTGATGAGCGAGAAATCGGCTTGCTGATCCTCGGACTCAGGAGAAATGCGCATCTTGGGATGCTGAACCGGACGTCAGGAGCGTTTCCCATCATCATCGAGGCTAATTGCCCCGTTATTACCGCGGCTTCCGGTTCGGCTCTTCAATCATCCTGAACGCGATCCAAGGCAATATTCTTACTACTTTTCTATTCTTGCCTGGGGTGATGCGGCATGAGGGTTCTCAGATTGCCGGGTCCTTCTTGTCTCCCACTCCCATGATGCCGCCTACATTTTGAAAGAAACCGCTCGCCCTGACGGATATGATTTTGAGCTACTCCCGAAGCCGGTGCATCCGGCTGTATTGCTGGGGATGATTCATAATGTCTTTGAAGCACCAGCCGGATGAGTTGCGGACGGAGCGGTGACCCAACGCCAATGCATTCTGCTGGCTATGCCCCGCTCAGAATGCCGGTCTGAGCCATTCCTGCCCTTTGATTGGGGTTTGCCCATCGAAACGGAAATGGGAACGAACGCGGGTCAGAATCCTCACCGCTCTCGCTCACCCGTGATTGATCCGTTTTACACGTATTACGCTGTATTCAGGAAGCCTTGCAAGACGTGTAAGTAGTTGATTGTATTACTTATATGCGTTTTCATAACCCGTAGGTCGGCAGTTCGATCCTGCCTCCCGCCACCAAACTATCTACAATTAGATCAATGGTTTAGACGGCAGCTGGTGGATCACAAGGAAATCGGCATTGACGCCGGTTGGATATGGAGGCCAGGTTTTGGCTGAGGTTCTTTTGGTGGGCGGGACTGGATGTCCTATTTCGACTTTCGTTAATGACTGTTTTATTGTTTTTTATATGTATTTTAGAGAGAATACCTGCTCTCTGAATTAGTTGGGGTTTCTGAATCAGAGGGCGGCTGGGGCTGGGGCGATCAAAAAGAGGCGGGACGATCCAGGGGCCGGGGTGCAGGCATCCAAGCAATTCGTTATCAATGGTTTACGAGATAACTACAGATTTCTTTGTTTTTGGCATTTTTTGTTTGTTTTTGGGCTGCGTGTTGTGTTATTGTTTCCCATTATCCCTCATTGTGTGAGGGGGCAGGAGCCCCAACGTAAAAGAAGGGGGTCCAATTCGTAGTCGAGCGTTCGGCGATTAAACGCAGAAACGAGAGGACTGTGATAATGGGAAACATTCAATTGAGGCGGACGAAAAGGCGCATTCTATGCGTTACGTTCTTTGTACTGAGCTTTTGCGTTCTTTTAGCGGGACGCATGGCAATGGCCCAGGTCGACCAGGGAGCCATCAATGGTGTTGTGAAAGATCCCTCCGGCGCACTCATCCCGGGCGCGCAGGTGACCCTAACCAATACCGACACGAATTTTGTATTGCAGAGCAAGACGGACGGAAAGGGAGAATACAGTTTTTCTCCAATCAAGATCGGCAATTACACGGTGAGCGC
>PLSH01000196.1:8341-8640 GCA_003165095.1 Acidobacteriaceae bacterium | reverse complement strand
AGCGTCGAGCTTCCCGCAGCGTTGATGCTCGCGGGAGAGAAGCCGCAGGTGGTCGCGGCAGGCAATGCGGAACAACTGAGAGCGACGGGCAGATTGAAGCCTGCGCCGGGCGTGATGGTGACGGTGAAGGCCGCCGATTCACCGGTGTCGACAGACTGCGAGGCCGGCGCAACAGCGATGCTGAAGTCCGCCTGAGAGATGGTCTCGACCACAGCGTTCGAGGCGCATGCGGCGAATTGCGTATCGCCCGCGTATTGAGCCGTGATGCTGTGCCGGCCAACGCTCAGGCTGCTGGTGGA
>PLSH01000196.1:0-8278 GCA_003165095.1 Acidobacteriaceae bacterium | reverse complement strand
CGCATCGAGCGAAGAGCCGCCATAGCCGGCGGTGATGGAGTAGACGCCCACGGGCGGGGTCAGCGTGAGCGTGGCGATGCCGCTCGGGTTCAGCGTTGCTGTGCCCAGCGGGGTGGTTCCATTGAGGAAGGTGACGGTTCCGGTGGGAGTGGCGCAGGTTGCCGCAGACGCGTTGGCGGTGAGCATGAGCGTCTGGCCGGCGGTCAACGTGGTTGGAACGGCGGTGAGTGTGGTGGTGGTAGCGATCAGCGGATAACTCGGCTGCGCGCCCACGATGAGGATCTGGCCGTAGTTGAAGCTTTCAAGATAGATGTTTCCGGCCGCATCGAGCGTGACCGTGGTCGGCTGGAAAATTTCGGCATCGATCGCCGGCCCACCGATGCCGCTGAGGCCTAAGACTCCATCGCCGGCAACGGTGGTGATGATGCCGGTGGCTGCGTCTATCCGGCGGATGCGATTGTTGTATATGTCGGGGATATAGAGGTTTCCGGCGGGGTCCGATGCAACTCCCAGGATGCCCGTAGAAATTTCTGCGTCAATCGCAGGCCCTCCGTCTCCGCTGTAGCCTGCGGTTCCATCACCGGCGACCGTGGTGATGATGCCTGTGGTTGCCGCCACCATGCGAATTCGATTGTTTAACGAATCCACGATATAGAGGTTTCCGGCAGCATCGAGCGAAGATCCCAGGGGATCGGCCAGCTCCGCACTGGCGGCCGGGCCGCCGTCGCCGCTGAAACCCCCAGCTCCATCCCCGGCGACGGTGGTGATTACGCCGGTGACGACGTCGACCTTGCGGACGCGGTTAGTGCCGTTGTCCCCGATGTAGAGATTGCCGGCTGCATCCGATCCAATGCCGACCACGTAATTGATTTCAGCGCTGGTTGCCGGTCCGCCGTCTCCGCTATAACCCTCGGTTCCATTGCCTGCGACCGTGGTAATGACGCCGGTGGCGGCGTTTATCCTGCGAATGCGGTAATTTTCCGTGTCGGCGACATAAATGTCACCGGCGGCATCGAGCGCTACTCCGTATGGGTTGTTGAACTCGGCNNAAATCCGCGATATAAACATCGCCGGCAGCGTCGGAAGCTATGGAATAGACCGGGTCAAGTTGCGCGGCTAACGCCAAACACCCATCTCCGCCGGCGCCTTCCGATCCGCTGCCGGCGAAGAGGTAGATGTTTGGGGAGTTTGTGACGGTGATGCCGATAGCCGCTTTTGGGCCGCCCGTGTCGCTGGGGCCGGTGATCAACGTGGCGGTGATGCCATAATACCCTGCTTCTGCGGAACTGAAATCAAGAAGTACCCGACCGTTGGCCAAGGGCAACGTTTGATTGCCCTGGCCTGAGATTTGAATGAGAACGTTTCCCTCTGGGCCCGGGCCTGGGATTACCGGAGTCACCGTGATGGTCACGAGGTCGGACTGGCCGACGGGCACGGTAGAGGTGGACGCGGTAATGGTTATGGTTTGGATGAGGATTACTACAGACGGCGCGGAGACAGAAAGCGCATCGGAAGATGAACCGCTGTAGCTTGCGGTGATGGAGTAGGCGCCCACGGGCGGCGTCAGCGTGAGCGTAGCGATGCCGCTCGAGTTTAGAGTTGCTGTACCCAGCGAGGCGGTTCCGTTGAGGAAGATGACGGTTCCGGTGGGGGTGGTTCCGCTGGCCGCGGTTACCGAGGCCGTGAGCGTGACTGACTGGCCGAAGCCCAGTGTGTTGAGCGAAGAAGTGAGGGCTGTGGTTGTGGGTATGACGCCGGAGTACTGGGGTTTGGGGCCTACGATGAGGACCATGCCGGCCTCTGAGTCCGCTATATAGACGGACCCCTTCGAATCGACCAGTACGCCCAATGGATCTTCAAATGGGGCATCGGTGGCCGGCTCACCAAAGCCGCCGATGCCCGGGATTCCGTCGCCGGCAACGGTGGTGATGATGCCGGTTGTCGCGTCCACCCATCGGATGCGTAAATTAGCGGCGTCTGCAATAAAAAGGCCGCCGGCCGCGTCCAGCGCAACATCGAACGGCCAATCAAGTTCCGCGCTGGTGGCCGGTCCTCCATCTCCGCTGAAACCGCCAATCCCTGCTATTCCATTTTCTGAAGATGGTCCAATGCCGGCCACGGTGGTGATGATGCCTGTGGCCGCAGTCACCTTGCGAATACGGTTATTGCCCGTGTCGGAGATATAGATGTTTCCAGCGGAATCGAGCGCAATCCCCTCGGGGCCGCATAGGCCCGCGTCGGTTGCGGGTCCGCCGTCGCCGCTGTAGGTTTCGGTTCCGTTGCCGGCGACAGAGGTCACGATGCCCGTGGCCGCTTCCACTTTCAGGATTCGCATATCGAGGATGTCGGAAATGTACAGATTTCCGGCGGAATCCAGCGCCGTTCTCTCGGGACCGCCAATCGCCGTGCTGATCGCCTGTCCTCCGCCGCTGAATACCAGGTTTCCATTGCCGGCCATAGTGGTGATGATGCCGGTGGCTGCGTCGACCCTGCGAATGCGGCCGTTTTCGGTATCGGCGATATAGAGGTTTCCAGCCTGATCCGATGCCACGCCGTATGGGTAATTCAACTCAGCATTGACAGCTGGTCCATTGTCTCCGCTGTAGCCCACGGTTCCGTTTCCTGCGACGGTGGTGATGATGCCGGTGACGGCATCAATCCTGCGGATGCGTTGATTTAATAGGTCAGCGAAATAGAGGTTCCCGGCGGCGTCGATTGCTTCGCCGATGGGAAAACCCAGCCCGGCATCGATTGCGGGGCCGCTATCTCCGCTGAAGCTCTGAGTTCCGGTGCCGGCGAGGAGGTAGATGTCCGGCGAACTGGGCGGGGATTGCGCGGATGCCAATGAAGAGGCCAACAACAGGAACAGGGCCGAAACATGGAGCAGAGTCTTCAAAGGATTCCCCGGCGTTATGAAGTGTAGACGTATAAGAAGGCACAAAGATGGTTGGCTCACATTCTACGCGCCGGGGCACAAAACGAATGTGATTTGGCAGGAAGGGCGCGGAATGGCGGCTGGCTCAGGCGAGCGGGTTCTTTTGGCGCAGTTCGGCCACGATTTCGGCGGCCGCGGCGCGGGCCTGCTCTTCGCGATCGGGAGGAAAGCTGATGGCGCCGACGCGGGCATGGCCGCCGCCGCCGTATCGCTCGCAGACCTGGGCGAGGTTGACCATGGTTGCGGGGTCGGCCTTGGTCCAGGGATTGGAACCGACGGCCACCTTGGTGCGGAAGCTGGACTTTGACAGGCCGATCGAGTAGGTGGCGTTGGGGTAGAGGTAGTAGGGGATGAACTTGTTGAAGCCTTCGAGCGGATAGTCGGTGATGTCGAAGAAGATGGTGCCGTCGCGTTCCTCGGCGCGGCTGCGGATGAGCTCGAGAGCGCGTTGGTGGCGCTCGAGCAGCGGGGGCAGCAACTGGGCGACAAACGGCTGGCTCAGCACCTCGCTGAGCGACAGCTCGGTGAGCAGCGGAATGAGCCGAGGAATGAAATCGGGGTCTTCGGTGGCCTCGATGATCAGGGTCAGTTTCATGGCCGGGGCAGCCATTTCGACAGCCGACTCGGGGCTCTCGTATTTCGCACCGTCCACGATGTCGGCCCAGCGGATGAGCTCGGCTACCGGCGCGGTGTCGAACTGATAGCGCGTGGAGGCGATATGGGCGAGAAAACCGGTGCACGAAGTATAGGTGGGATCGAAAAACTTGCGCGCGGCGCAACCTGGATCCTGCTTGCAGGCGAGAAAGTGTTCGTGGTCCTGGGGAGTGAGAAAGGCCGACTGGTGATGATCGAACCACCAGGTGATGCGCGGCGAGGGCGAGTACTTGAAGTCGACAATCGCGTTTTCGTCGCCGGTAAATTCGCTCTCGTTGAAGAGGGCGCCGGCGCGGTGTACCAGCCCGTGGTATGAGTAGCTCGCGCCCGGTGCGATGCGCTGGCGATGAAAGCGCGTGAACAGGGAGGCTGAGCAAGCTCCGTCGAAGCATTTGTCGTGGAAAAAGACGCGAACTCGCAAGAGCTTTGGCCCTCCTGGGCCGGAAATGCAAAGGAACCGGAACTGTTTAGCATCAAGGCATCGGCTGATTGTGTCAAGCGGGTGAGCACGCGCGGAGATCTTTGCGGCCCGGTGAATCCGATTCTGGACCACAATAAGGCCCCTTGCATTCCGGCCGCGGTGCCCCCGGTCACTGGCGGCCGGCGCACCAATCGTTTACCCTCAAAGGGTTCTCTCTCATGGCCACGGACGCAGCTCACGCCCGCTATCCGCTCACCCAGGGCGTCAACCCGTGGCTGGTGACGGTCTCGGTGATGCTGCCTACGTTCATGGAGGTGCTGGACACCGCCATAGCCTCGGTGGCGCTGCCGTACATCGCCGGCTCGCTGTCGGCCTCGAACTCCGAGGCTACGTGGGTGCTGACCAGCTACCTGGTGGCCAACGCGGTGATTCTGCCAGCCTCCAACTGGTTTGGGCGGCGGTTTGGGCGCAAGCGGTTCCTGCTGACCTGCGTGATCATTTTCACCATTGCCTCGTTTTTCTGCGGCGCGGCTCCGTCGCTGGGCATCATCCTGCTGGCGCGGGTGATGCAGGGAGCAGGCGGCGGCGCGCTGCAGCCGATTTCGCAATCGATCCTTCTCGAGAGCTTTCCGGTGCAGAAGCGCTCGATGGCGATGGCCGCCTACGGACTGGGCATCGTGGTGGCGCCAGTGCTCGGACCCACGCTGGGCGGATGGCTGACCGACACATTCAGCTGGCGGTATGCCTTTTACATCAACATCCCGGTGGGCATTCTGGCGGTCATCATGATCACCCGATTCGTACACGACCCGCCCTACATCAAGAACGCTAAAGTCGGCCCATTCGACAATCTTGGTTTCGGGCTACTGATCGTGTGGTCCGGCTGCCTGCAGATCGTTCTCGACAAGGGCCAGGAAGACGATTGGTTCGGCGCTCTGTGGGTACGATGGGCGGTGGTGGCGCTGGTGGTGGCGCTGATGGGATGGATCTGGCGCTGCTGGGCCACGCCCAACGGGCTGGTCGACCTGCGTGTGCTGAGAGACCGCAACTTCCGCACCGGCTGTTTTCTTATCGCGCTGCTGGGCATGTGCATTTACATCACGATTGCCATCCTGCCGCTCTATTACCAGGAGGTTCTGGGGTACACGGCGTTCACGGCCGGCCTGGTAGTGGGACCGCGCGGCATCGGATCGTTTGTGGGGTCGCCGATTATTGGCGTACTCGGCTCGCGCATGGATCCCCGCAAGCTGCTCTGCGCGGGATTCATCGGGTTTGGCGTCTGCTCGTTTATTTTCGGAAGGGTCAATCTCGACATCGGCCCTTACACGTTGCTCATTCCGATCACGCTGACGGGGTTTGCGCTGAGCTTTGTTTTTGTGCCGCTGGCGACGATGACCACCTCAACGCTGTCGAACCAGGAGATGGGGAACGCGACAGGCCTGTTCAACATG
The DNA here is from genome assembly GCA_003165095.1 of Acidobacteriaceae bacterium. The sequence continues at coordinate 2,817 of PLSH01000196.1, read as the reverse complement.
CTGCGCAATATCGGCGGGTCGATCGGCATTGCGATGGCCACCACGGCGCTGATCCGGCGGTCGGCGCTGCACCAGAGCTATCTGGCGGCGAACCTTGGGACTTCGTCCGCGGTGCTGCAGCAGAAGTCCGCGGCGATTGCCGGCTATCTCAGCCACAGGATGGGTCCGGCGGGCGCGCGCCCCGGATCCTACGGCCTGGTGTACGGGTTGATGCAGCAGCAATCGGCACTGCTGGCTTATGTGGACATTTTCCGGTGGACGGCGGTGCTGGCGTTTTTCTGCGCGGGGGCGGTGTGGCTGTTCAAGAAGCCGGTGAAGTACGTGGCGCCGCCGCCGGGGGCGCACTGAGGCATGAAGACGGCCCAATCGATCCAGAGTGATTGTTCAGCGGAGTCGTTCATTGGCTCGATCAACTTCCAAACCGAGGTTTGCAAGCAGTTCAGCTACGACTCGTTGGGCAAAAAGCTCTAGTCGAATTTGAAGCGTGCCCGAGATGATCGGGATCGCGTCCTCGACGGGAATCAAAATCTCGTCGCTCCCATCGCGGTCCTTCAGGAGATATTCTTCCCCCCCCTTGTCCTCCAGCGGAACAAACAGGTCATATTCCGTTTTAACAACAGCCGGAGGCAATGAGACCTGCGGGAGCCTGGAGGGCTGAACTGAGAGAAGTTCGATGTAGAGGTGCTGTCCAATGTTTTGAGAAGGTCGATGGCTCGGCAGATAGGTCCGATGTCCCCCTGGTGCAACCCCGCTCTTGCCCTGGACTTTGCCTATTCTGACCGCAGCGAGTTCCTTTTCAATTGCTCTTGTTAAGGCGCTCAAGAGCCGGGTGCCCCCCTCGTCTATTTGTTGCTCGCCGTGTTTTCCGGATCGTGCCGGGATGCCGTTGATTGCGGCCAGGGATTCCGCGGCGGTCGGGACCAAGGCACCGCGAATGCTATCTCCCACTAGTGTCATGGTGTCGATCGAGCGACGGAACATGAAATTAGCGAAGTCTTGAAAATTGCCGCTATCGGCTGCCTCTAAAGAATCCAGATAGGCGTTTTTATGCTCCGAAAGAATCATGATCGGCATAGAAATCGCCCGATAAGTGAACGCCGAGGCCAGCGCCCGTGCCACGCGGCCATTTCCGTCTGCGAAGGGATGAATAACTACCAGTCCATAGTGTGCGTAGGCCGCTTGAAGCACCGGATGAACCGCCAGAAATCCGTCCGAACGCATTTCCTCAACCAGTCGCTGCATCTCCGCTGGTGTCACATCCACCGGTGCATACGAGTGATCTACCCCGTCACGCGTGCGCACATGATTGGGTAGTGCCTTGTATCGTCCCTTTACAAGCTCATGTTCCTGCGGCCCAACTGCCGTCATCACGCGGTAGGTCGCCTGAGCCTTACAGACAACTTCGTGCAGGACCCGGATCGCAGCTTCCGAGATCGGCTCCGCTTTCGTCGCAAGGTCGAGCACATAGTCATACGCGTGCAATTGCGCTTCAAAGAGGGGGCGAACGTTCTCGCCTTTTTTGGCGAGTTCCACTTCCCAGGCCGCGGTTTCAAACGCGACCGAAAACGTAAATCCTCGGTCCACTTCGTACAGGCCCTCGATTGCGCCTGTGTCCAACGCCGCGGCGCGCTTCACCGTCTCCCGGGCTCGCTTCAGAGCCTCGCCAGAAACCCTTTGCCTGTCTTGCAAAGCTGCGTTATACCGGTCCCATCGCACGGTATCGACGGAAGTCCGAGACATCCATTCCGCAAACGTCGGGAACGGCTTGTAGGCCGCGTCTAGAACATGAATCTTTGCCTCAGAGTCAGTCATAAGCAAATCCGATCATTCCTTTTCGATGATGATAGCTCCCGATGCTGATGCCGGCCTATGAAAAGCGAAGCCCGCAATGCACTGGCCCTGACCTTATGGCTGGACGCCAAGCCTCATTTGCGCGAGAGCAAATGACCCCCAAGGCAACCGCTGGGGCTCAACTCGCCTCATAGTATGTGAACGTGCCGGGCCGCCGCTGGTGGGCTGCGCGTTCATTCGTCAGGCGGGGGCGCTCGGGTTTTCGCGATTTCCCTCAGCTTGCCGGCGGCGAAGGAGAATCGCACTGGCAGTCGCCGGACCCTGCCTGCGCAGTTACTTGGCGCAACCCAACTCGTGCTATATCGAAAGGAATCATCTCCATGACCCAGCCGTCCCTTGATCTGCGGGAAGCAGAAGCCACCCTGCACTCCGTTATCGAAGTCCTTATTGACAGCCAGGAAGCGTTTCAGCAGATCGGCGACGAACTCAAAGACGAGACACTCAAGCTCCATTTCTTCGCCGAGTCTCTCAAACGCGCCGAGTTTCGCGGCGCAATCGAGTCGATTCTCCATTGGGAGGGTGAACACGACATCAAGGAGAGCGGGACAGCCGCGGGTACAGCGCACCGCGCCTGGGCCGACCTGAAGTCCCGGCTTGGCGGGGGCGATCACACGCTACTGGCCACTGCCGAACAGGGCGAGGACGCTGCCAAGGAAGCCTACGCGAAGGCGTTGGAGAGCAACCTTCCGCTGCCCATCCGCCAACTTCTGACCAGCCAGTCCGCGCACATCCAGGTGGCCCACGACTACGTGAAGGCTGCGCGCGATAGCAAGAGCTAGGTCTGTTACCCGCAGGGAATGTTCTTTGGGATGGTATGCCAGGACAGCCGGTCTCCCACCCCAGCAAGCCAAAAGCGGGCTTGCCGGAGGCCCCGGTCTGGAGACCGGCGCTACGATTTTTCGCCGCCTGTGAGAAATGCGGGCTTAGCCCAGCAACGGCAAAAACCTGTGCAGTTGCTCGTCATAC
>PLSH01000254.1 GCA_003165095.1 Acidobacteriaceae bacterium | reverse complement strand
AGCACGCCGCATGAGACGCGGCTTGCAATTCTTGAAGACGATCAACTCGCGGAAATCTACTACGAACGCGAAAACGAGTACACCCTCGCGGGCTCCATTTACAACGGCCGCGTAACCCGCGTCCTTCCCGGCATGCAATCCGCATTTGTGGATCTGGGCCTGGAGCGCGATGCCTTCCTGTATGTAACCGACTTTGTCGAACTGGAAGACCAGGAAGACAACGACGAGATCGAAAAGGCAGCGGCAACCGGCGCAACCCAGCCTCCACGGGAGGTTCGGCACACAAACGGCCAGGAGCAGGGCCGGAGCGGACGGCAGGACGATCGCGGTTCGCGCAGCGGACAGAAACCGCAGCAGGGGCCGGGGCCGGGGCAGGCACCGGGACAGGGACAGGACACTCGGCAGGAGCGGCAGCCGCGGGATCGCCAGCCGGCAGAGGGCAGCGCGTCGGAGACGGCGGCCAACGCACCTTCCACCCCCGAATATCCGGCGGTTCCCGAACACGAAGAAGGCAGCGAGGAAGCCGGCGGGAACAGGCGCTGGCGCGGACGCCGCCATCGTCGCGGAAGCCGCGGCACCGGGTCGACCTCCGAGCCTGGCGAGGCAGCCGGGGAATCCTCCGAAACCTCGCGTAAGCCGGATGCGGAACCGGAGAAGGCCGAAGAGATTCAAGCGGCCGAGGCACATTTCACTCCTCAGCCCCATCGCTCCCAGAAGGCTCCGGAGCCCTTTGTGCTGCCTGGAGAATCGCTTTCAAAGTACGGTGGCGCGCCGGCGGACGAGACACCAAAGTCCGCGCCCGAAGCTCCCGCCGGGCCGCGCCCGACCTTCAAGCCTTCGACGCTGGTTGAAGCTCCCCTGCAGTGGGACGGCAGCGGCTTGTTGCCCGGAGAATCGATCTCGCGTCGTCGCACGCAGAGGGAGGAGCCGGCGGAGGAAGCGGGCGAGCCGGCAGCCGGCGAATCTGAGGCAGGAGACGAAGAGAGCGCTGAATCGACGGCCGGCGCTGAGCCTGATGAAACTCAACACGCAGAGCTCGAACACGAGGAAGCGGGCAATGAAGAGCACGGCACGGAGAAGCAGGGTGCGACGGTAGAAGAGTCCACGCCGCCTTCGTGGCGCGAGATCGAAGCGGCGCCCCGGGAGCACAGCGTCGAATTCGCCGAAGACCAGTTGGCGCCGGATTCGGTTGAATCGCGCTCGGAAGAAGATCCGGCCGACGACGATGAGTTGTATGAGGAGGAGACACTGCGCGCTGCGGAGCAAGAGGAGCCCGCCGCGGAGACGGAAGCCGATGGATCCGCCTCGCATCGCATCGATCCTGCGTCTCCCACCGGCTTCCGCTTGTTCGGCCTGGGCGGAAAGAAGAAAAGAGAAGAAGAGCCTGCAGCGCCCGCGCCCGCACCATCGGCGCCGGCGGTCTCAGCCTATGCGCCCGGCGCCGGACACATCGAAGAAGAGGTGATCGAGGGCGAGGAATTTGAGGCCGCTCCTCATCATCGCCGCCACAAGACCGAGGAGCCCGATCTCGACGATTACGAGGAGGAGACGCTTCCCCCCCAGATTCGCTCCGGCGACCTGGGCGAAATGTTGCAGGAGGCGCACCTCGACCATCGCATTCAATTGAATCTGGACGAGCAAAACGGCGACGACGAGGAAGGAATTGACGGCGAGGACGAAGAGGAGGAAGAACCTGCCGCTGGAACGCAGCCGGCAGGCGGACAGCCGCGCCGCGACCGCAATGCACGCGGAAGCCGTGGACGCCCCGGAAAGCCTGTGCAGGGAGCGGGGAACCGCCGCGGACCTTCGCGCCGCTCGATGCAGACCTCAGACCTGCCGATCATTTCAGACCTTCTGAAATCGGGCCAGGAGATTCTGGTTCAGATTGCCAAGGAGCCGATTGCCAAGAAAGGCGCGCGCATTACCAGCCATATCGCGCTGCCGGGACGTTTTCTGGTCTTCATGCCGACGGTGACGCATGTGGGCGTAAGCCGCAAGATCGCCTCGGATGAGGAACGCCACCGGCTGAAGCGGATTTTGGTGCACGAGCGCGGTGAAGCAACCGGCGGATTCATTGTGCGGACCGCGGCCGAAGGCGCATCGGAAGACGAATTGCGCGCCGATCTGCGCTTCCTCATGAACCTTTGGAACGACATCAAGCAGCGGTCGGACTCGTCGAATTCGCCGGCGCTTATTTATCACGACCTCTCGCTCATCGAGCGGATTCTGCGCGACCAGGTGAGCTCCAACTTCTCCAACATCTGGGTCGATTCGGAAGCCGATTACGAGCGCATCGTGAAGTTCCTCAACCGGTTTTCTCCCTCGCTGGTGCGGCGCGTCAAGCTCTACACCAAGGAGACGCCGCTGTTTGAGCATTTCGGGATTCAGGACGAGATTTCAAAGGCGCTGCGCTCGAAGGTCTGGCTCAAGAGCGGCGGGTCGATCGTCATCAATCAAACTGAAGCGCTGGTGGCCATCGACATCAACACCGGCAAATATGTGGGCAAGTCGGCGCGGCTTGAGGACACGATCGTGAAGACCAACCTCGACGCGGTGCCGGAGATTGTCCGCCAGATTCGGCTGCGCGACCTGGGCGGCATTATCGTCATCGACTTCATCGACATGGATGAGCGCAAGAATCGGTTCAAGGTCCTCGCCGCCCTCGAAGAAGCGCTCAAAGCCGATCGCGCTCCGACCAAGGTTCTGCAATTCAACGACTTTGGCCTGGTGGCGATCACGCGCAAACGCGTCAAGCAGTCGCTGGAGCGGACGCTTTCAGTTCCCTGCCCAACGTGCCAGGCGACCGGCATGGTGAAAAGCTCGACCACGGTGTGCAACGAGATTTACACCGAGCTGCGCAAGATGAAAAAGCACTTCGAAGGCGCCGATGTGCTGTTGCGCGTGAATCCGGAGACGGTCAAGGTGCTCAAGCAAAACAACGCCAGNNAGCTGGTCAGCGAGCCAACGGAAACAGCCAAGGCCGGAGCGATGCTCCGGCCTTAGATGCTACTGCATATGAAACTTATGCACTCTGGAAAACTGACACAGATTACGGTAACGAATACAATTGCCTCGCTGAATGAAAGAGGGCGTCATGGTCTGGAAGGACGGATTCACCGCGGTATCAATTGTTGTTTCTACGCTTGTCATCGTAACGGGATGGTTTGTAAATCAACGCGACGCTCGAAAGCACGAGAAATTCAAAATACGTCTCGCCAAAACGGAAAAGATCGCAGAAGCCGTCATTGAACGGGAGTTGTCCACCTATGAACTCCTTGAGGCCGGTGGAAAGATGGAGGCGGACGAGCAAGCTGCCTGGAAAAAGACGAACGAATTAGCGTGGCATAGACTCTGTTTGCTTGTTCAGGTTTATGGACAGATTGGCGAACAATCTGCGCTTGCTACTTACGAGAGGGCTATTGTGGACAATAAGCCTTTGGCAGAACAGGCCGCTGCGTTGAACGTGCTCAAAGACCTATTGGTAAAGTCTATTCGTTCAGGTCTAGGATACTAATGACCCGTGCGCCGGAAAAACGAGCTTTGGCTAGCCTTTTGAAATGCGTCGCACGATACATTAAATCCGTTCACCGAATCACATGAATCGGGATGCCGGCATTCAGGTTTCTCCAAAGCTGTTCCGCCGTGTAAACCGGGGCGTTGAGCGCGATTGCCAGGGCAAAACACGATCTACCTGCAAATTTTCAACCGTCTGTTTATCATTTTTGATAAAATGCCGATGTGATGCAGAAGGACCCTACGGGTTGGAGCGTCGAGTTTTTCAAGGGAAACGAAGAAGCTCTGCCGGTACGGGATTGGATGCTGGGGTTGCCGGAAGAAGTGCGAGGAAAGCTCATCGCCAGGATTCAACTGCTCAAGGATCATGGGCCTTCGCTCGACTTTCCTTATACATCGCAGATCGAGGGCAGGTTGAGGGAACTTCGCCTGCGTTTGGGCAAAACCCGCTACAGGGTGCTTTACTTCTTCGACGATCGGCGGACTTGCATACTTCTGAACGGTTTTGCGAAGAACACAGAGGCGGTGCCTCCGCCGGAAATCCGGTTGGCGCTGCATAGAATGGTCGCGCATGAGTCGAGAGGGCATGGATCGAAACAGGGGCAATCCGGTAAACAGGAGCCCCGCGGGAGTGGGAGAGAAAAGCGATGAAAACAGCCTGGGACGAGTTCGTCGAGCAGCAACTGCAAATCCCGGCAGTACGCCAGGGGTACAAGGAAGAGGTCCGACTGCTGGCGATTGGCCTGGAACTGGCCAAGCAGCGAAAGAGCAAGGGACTGACGCAGGCACAGTTGGCGGTCGCGATGGGGACCAGCACACCCCAGTTGAGCAGAACAGAGCGCAGGCCGGAGAACGTGACCATGCGAACCCTGATGCGCTACGCGGATGCGATGGGGATGGAACTTGACGTCAAACTAGTCGCCAAACGTGTGTGAGCGGAAATGCTCGCCCGCAGGGGGCGGCGCAGGATTCGGATGGTTTGGATGCGACCCATGGAAACCAATGCGGGACAGCCGGCATCGCGAGCGAAGGCCGCGCAGATCGCGCCTTTGTGGCACACGGTGGGCCTGCTGATCATCCTGCCGGCATTTGTCTGGGTCACTTTCAGATGGCAAAGCCACAGCCTTGCAGTTGGCGAGCAGCATCACGGAAACGCAGTCCACTATTTATTCGTTATAGGCTCTCAGTGGGCGATGGCCATGTACATCTGGCTTGGCGGACTTGTGCCAGGCGCGGCCCGGCTTCGCGACATCATAGGCGGACGCTGGATGAACTTGAGGCAAGTGCTGCGCGACGTCGCCATTGCCGCGGGGTTTTGGATCGTATTTGAGGGGGTGGGAGCGCTCAGCAGTTTTGTGGGACGCCCCAGTCATGCCGGATCGCTCCAATTTGTAAACCCGCTGGGAGCAATTGAGGTCACGCTCTGGGTCGTCATGTCGATGACCTCCGGATTTTGCGAGGAGTTGGTGTTTCGCGGCTATTTCCAAAAGCAATTTCTGGCGTTGACGCGAAGCGCCGCGTTCGCCGTGCTGGGGCAGGCCGTTCTGTTCGGAATCTGCCACTGGTACCAGGGAGTCAAGCAGGTGATCCTGATCTCGGTGCTTGGGGCACTCTTCGGAATCCTCGCACAGTGGCGCAAGAGCCTGCGGCCAGGCATGATTGCGCATGCATGGGCAGACGTTTTCAATGTAATCCCCACCCCATTCCGGTAAGTTGCCGCGAGCGGAGAAGCGGAATCCGTTGCCGGCTGCAATTCTTCGTATCCAAGGCTCTTCGTTGCCGGCTGCACAAGCATGATCCGCCTCACCGGATCACGTGGATCGGAACGCCTATCTTCAGATTTCTCCAAGCCTGCTCGGTGGTGTAGACGGGAGCTTTGAGCGCAATCGCCAACGCCAGGCAGGAGCGGGCGCCCAACGACAGTCCGAATTTCTCCGTCGTTGCGATCAGATCGCCGGCGATCCTGGCGTGGTCTGCAGTGAAGGGTTCAGGGGCTGTCTCCAGCAAAAGGGCATCAGCCCAGGCATTTTCGGGGGGATGGCCCATTTTTACCAGTTTGCTTTGAACTTCGGCCAAATTGACCGCGCTGACCACGGCCCAATCCATGATCTCGTCGGTCATCTTCTCGGCGCCACGTTCATGAAAGAGCACCGCGAGGATGACGGATGCATCGAGCACGGCCTTATTCATGCTTTGCCGCCTCGCGCCGCTCAGCGCTCAATTCGTCTGAAACCAGGGTTCCCGGCGGAGCGAGGTGACGCACATTTCGCTGGGCGCGCCTGATTCTGCCCCTTAACGTCGAAATGCGCAATTCGTCGTCCTTCACGCAAAGGACCACCGAGTCGCCTACGCTTATCCCGAGCGCCTCCCGCATTGCAGCCGGGATAACAATCCTGCCCTTTTCGCCGATTTGGCCACGATCCCGAAGTTCCATGTTTCCCCTCCTTCCTTGAGTGACACCACCATCGCAATCGCGGAGGCGTCCAACACAACCTCATTCATGCTTTGCCGCCTCGCGCCGTTCCGCGCTCAGTTCCTCTGAAAGACTGACTCCCGGTGGGATAATCCGCCGGGTCCGCTCCTGCACGCGACGAATGCGCTCACGCATCGTCGCAATGCGCAGTTCGCCGTCTTCGACGCGCAAATCGAGCACCCCGCCAACGGCCATCCCAAGCGCTTCGCGCATCGCTGCCGGAATGACCAGGCGGCCCTTTTCACTCAGGCGTATCCGAGTTTGAAGTCCCATGTTTCCCTCCTGTCAGTGGCACTTTTTATTATAGTGCCACATTATGGTTAAGTGATACTTTATGCAGATGGTGGCACCTTCTGAATATAGCGGCACTCCCGGCCAGGCGACTGCCGAGAGCTGCCTTTCGGCCGGCACGCAACCTCTGGCCAGATTTGGTGTCTAATTCAAGTGCCGGGTGAAAAACCGCCTGGCTGCACTTAAACACAAATTAATCCTAGAGGTTTCGACATGACATTTCACGCTTCAATGCCGCTTCTGCGGCGTGTGAGTTTCGCAGGGTCTGCGGCTCTGTTGGCAGCCTGCTTGGCGAGTGCGCAGTCCACTGCATCCCAGAACCAGGCCGGCGCGCCCGGTTTTTCATCGTCCACCGAATCCAGTTCGCTTGAGTTTGCCGATGCGGCCGGACCGAATAGCCTCTTCGCGGAAACCTCCGCGCCCTCCGCCGGGGGAGGGTCGGGCGCGGCTGCAGGCCAGGAGGGTGGGGGCTGGAAGCATAATGCGGTGAGCCACCTGGCCTTCGAGGCCAGCGGCGGCGTCAACGCTCCGGCTGCCGACAAGCAGTACATCACCTGGGGCGGCCAATTCACCGGCGGCGGCGGATACAACCTAAACAAGCACCTCGCAGTGCTTGCCGAGTACCAGTTCCTCGACGACAAGATTCCGGGTGCGCTGATCGCCGAAGCCGGTGCGACCGGCGGTCACGCGCACATCTGGTCTGTCACCCTGGCGCCGGTTATCGACCTGTTCCCGAAGGCCACCAACGACGTGTATGTGACCGGCGGCGGAGGCTTCTACCGCAAGGTCACAAGCTTCACCGATCCCGAGGACGAAGAGTACTGCGAGTATTACGGTTGTGGCGTTGTGACTGAAAACGTGGTCGTGGGCCACTTCTCCTCGAACCAGGGCGGATTTAACATCGGCGCGGGCTTTCAGCGCCGGTTGGGCGGCATCTATGGAGAAGGCAAGAACCGGCTGTTCGCCGAGGTTCGCTATCTGGACGTGCTGACTCCGGCGGTGAACGGCATCACCCCGAATGGCCTGGGCGTAACCACGGTGGGCGCGGGCACGAAGGTGGTTCCGGTGAGCGTTGGCATTCGCTTCTAACTGACTGCCGGCAAGTATTTCCCATCCTTCCGCACGCAGCCTGCGGAAGGATGGGAAACGCCGAAACTGCGTTCGGTCACCAGGGCTTTTTCTCTTCAGTGGGCGAGCCCACTTCTCCGCGCTCGATGCGCTCAAGCAACGAGCGGGCCAGCTTGCGTTCTCCCGGATGATATTCGCCGTGCATTGAGCACAGGTCAAGGAACTCGTCGCACAGCGCGTTCCGCTCTTCCTGCTGCGCAAAAATGCTTTGCAGCGCGACCGCAAGCTCGCGCAGCCGAGCCGCTTCAGGCCAGAACTCCTGGTCGTCGTCGCCAATGAATTCTGAAAACAAGCCGCGGCGTCCGCGCGCGCACTCGTCGAGGCAAGCCAGCAGTTGCTCGCTGAAGGCGCGGCTGAGCGTGTCGAGTTGTTCGGGTTCCATCTGGTCGCGCGAGTCCATGATTCTCACCAGCTTCTCACTTCGTCTTCATCGCTGCTTCCACGTCGTCCGCGGTGTGCGGCAGCGCGGCGTCAAGGTCGATCAACTTTCCGTCAGCGCCCACCAGGAAGTCGCACTCGATGCGCACGCCGAGTTTTTCCTCGGGAATATAAATGCCGGGCTCGATGGTAAACACCATGCCGGGCTTGAGCACGGCCGGGTACTGGGCCGGATCGTGCACATCGATGCCGATCATGTGCCCCAGGCCATGGAGCCAGTACTTGCCGAGCGGCTCGCCGTGCAG
>PLSH01000237.1:7423-10274 GCA_003165095.1 Acidobacteriaceae bacterium | reverse complement strand
GCAGATCGTGCTGATGACGCCGATCATCGAGGGCCTCGACGGCGTGCAGAAGATGTCAAAGTCGCTGGGCAATGCGATCGGCATCAACGAGCCTCCGGCCGAGATGTACGGCAAGCTGATGTCGATTTCCGATGAGCTGATGTGGAAGTACTGGGAGCTGCTGACGGATCTGCGGCTGTCGGAGATTGAGGCGCTCAAGGCTGGGGTGACGTGCGGAACGGTTCATCCCATGGAGGTGAAGAAGCGGCTGGCGCGGACGATTACGGCGGGGTTCCACGGCGAGGCTGCGGCGGCAGGCGCCGACGAGAACTGGGCGCGGATGTTCCAGCAGAAAGGCGAGAGCGAGGACCTCGAAGAGGTTGGGGTCGCGTTTGCGGATGTGACGGGATCGGAACCGAATCAGATTCGGTTGCCGAAGCTGCTGGTGCGGCTGGGATTGGCCGCTTCAGGCGCAGAGGCGAATCGGAAAATCGCGGAGAGAGCCGTGAAGCTGGACGGAGAAGTGGCGGAGAATCTGCTGGTTGTGGTGACGGAGCTGCCGGCGCGGATTGTGGTTCGGCTGGGCAAGCGGGCCAAAATCGCCGTTATTTCGTAAATTTGGCGTTTTTAAAGTGGCCAAATGGCGTAAGCTGGGGATGGAGACACCTTATGGCGACCCATTCCGTTCCCGATGTGCTTGGCGGCGAGTTGGTTCTGGGCCGNNCAGGCAGAAATCTCTGAAAAGATTGGCATTCCCAAGCGCACGCTTACGCGGCGGCTGGCGCAGCATTCCCGGCTGACGGCGATCGAGTCGGATCGGGCTGTGCGGCTGGCGCAGGTGTACTCGACGGCCGCGGAGACGCTGGGCGACGGGGACAAGGCGGCTGCGTGGCTCAAGACGCCGAACCGGGCGTTGCGCGGCGGGCGTCCGCTGGACCAGCTCGACACCGATCCGGGCGTGCGCGAGGTTGAGGACGTGCTGGGGCGGATCGCCTACGGCGTTTATAGCTGATGCGAGTCTGGAGGCTGTGCCGCGAGGTTCACGCGGCCGGGGCTTTCTCCGGCGAGGGCGCGCGCCGCTACGGTGGGCGATGGAACTCGCGCGGCGTGCCCATGGTTTACTGTTCGTCGTCGCTGGCGCTCGCGGCTATCGAGTTGTTCGTTCATCTTGATCCCTCGCAGGCGCCGAGCGACCTGGTTTCAATTTCCGCGACATTGCCCGCAGGCGAACCGGCGCGCGATCTTGCTCCCGAAGAACTCCCAAACGATTGGTGGACGGAAACCCTGCGCAGCCGTGAGCTCGGCGGCGCGTGGATTCGGAATGGAGATTCTCTGGCTTTGAGGGTTCCTTCGGTTCCGATCCGTTGGGAGTGGAATGTGCTGCTCAATCCGGCGCATCCGCGCATGAATGAATTGCGTGTTGATCTTCCGCAGCCCTTCGTCTTCGATGCGAGGATGTTTGAGCGAAGCGCGAAGTGACGATTGGCCGGCCGCGGAGATTTGGGACGAAAATCGAACGCCTTTATGCGCTCAGCGCGAACTTTCGCGCGGATTCGAGCAGCCGCGCGACCGACTTCTTTGAGCAGGATTCGGTGTAGATGCGCAGCAGCGGCTCGGTGCCGCTGGCGCGAAGCAGCAGCCAGGTTTCGGCGGCCTTGGGCACGGAGGANNTTTTTCTGCTCGTCGGGCAGCGCCAGGTCGATGCGGCCATACTGGTGCTCACCATACTCGGCCTGCAGGTCGGCCACCAGGCGGCCCAGGGTTTTATCTTCATCGGCGATGACGTTGGCGAGCAGCAGGGCGTTGAGCAGGCCGTCGCGCTCCGGCAGGTGGCGCTGGAAGCCGATGCCGCCGGATTCCTCGCCGCCCATCAAGATTTCCCGCTGCAGCATGAGGTCGCAGACATACTTGAAACCGATGCCGTGCTCGATGAGCTCGCGGCCGTATTTATGGCAGATGCGGTCAAGCATCTTGGTGGTGTTGAAGGCGCGGGTGACTGCGCCGGGCCAGTGTTTGCGGCGCAGAACCCAGCTGAGCAGCACCGAGTAAATCTTGTGCGGATCGACGAAGTTGCCGTGCTCGTCGGTGGCGCCGATGCGGTCCGCGTCACCGTCGGTGCAGAGTCCCGCGTGGCAGCCGTGGGCGGCGGTGGCCTCGCCGAGGGCGCGAATGTTGGGCTCGATAGGCTCAGGGTTGATGCCGGGAAAGAGGGGGTCGGGGTTGGCGCGAATCTGCACGTGGTTTACGCCGATGCGCGTAAAAATGTCAGACAGGATGGTGCCGCCCGCGCCGTACATGGAGTCAATGCAAAATCTCATGCCGGACCTGGCGATGAGGTCGAGATCGACAAAGCGTTCGATGGCTGCCAGGTAGGTGGGAAGGAAGTCGATTTCGGCGATGGGCGCGGACTTCTCGGCCTGGGGCACGGGTTTGCCGAGGTGCGACTCGATGGCCGCGATGATGGAGGGGCTGCCCGATCCACCGTACCAGGCTTTGTACTTGACGCCATTCCATTGCGCGGGGTTGTGCGAGGAAGTAATCATGATGCCGCCGGCGGCGCCGCGCTCGCGGACCCCAAAGCTGAGAGCAGGGGTAGGCGTGACTGCCTGGGCAAGCATCACCGGGATTCCTNNATTCCTGTGGCGGCCACCGTTTCAGCGCAGGCGCGCGCAAAGGCTTTCGAGCCAAAGCGGGTGTCGTAGCCGATGCACAGACCCTTGGCGGGATCTTCCTGAGCATGCACGTAGGCGGCAATGGCCCTGGCCGCGGCGCGCACATTGGCGAACGTAAAGTCGTCGGCGATGACGCCGCGCCAGCCGTCGGTGCCGAACTTGATCGGTTGAGGCATGCTCCGGTTCCTTTGTTCCCTGAC
>PLSH01000237.1:1571-7352 GCA_003165095.1 Acidobacteriaceae bacterium | reverse complement strand
TGACCGGGCGGGGCAGCGACGTTCCAGGTTCAGGAGGGAAAAGTCATGCAGTTGGCGAATTCATCCTGAAATTCGGGTAGGGCGGCGAGGCTGACGTGCTCGATCGGCGGCAGAGCGGGGTCTTTGCCGGCGAGCAGCAACATCTTTGCTCCGCGCAAGGCTGTGTTGCCGGCCGATTCGACCCGTTCGCGGGGCGCTTCGATGAGGCCGATCCGGTTGGCGCTCTCGATCTGCACATAATTGCCGAATGCGCCAGCCAGATGAATGGCCTGAAGGTCGCTTGCGCCGGCGCCGATGCGGTTGAGCAGCAGCCGGATTCCCGCGGCGATGGCCGCCTTGGCCAACTGCAATTCGCGAATGTCGGCCTGATAGAGCACCACCGTCCCCGACACGGGAAGAATTCTTGTCTCGCCGGCCACGCGGCCCGAGGCAAGAATTGCGCCGCTGGCCAGCCCCGCCGCAACCGCATCCACCAGGCCGCTGCCGCAAATGCCGCGCGGCTCCACATCTCCGATCACGGTGGAGCGCAGCGAGTGATCGACGAGCTCCACATGCGAGATGGCGCCGGTGACGGCCCGCATGCCCATGCGAATGGAGCCGGCCTCGAACGCAGGTCCCGCGGCAGTAGAGGCGCACACCACGCCGCTTCGATTTCCGATCGCGATCTCGCCATTGGTTCCCAGGTCAACCAGCGCGATCAGGCAGTCGCCGCGCGTGATGCCGGTGGCAACAATGCCGGCCAGAGTGTCGGCGCCGACGAACCCGCCAAGGCAGCGCGCAAAACGGATGGTGCAAGTCTCACTGAGATTCCAGCCAAGCTGCCGCGCAGTGAATCTCTGTTCGGCCAGATGCGGCGACTCGAAGGGCACGTGCGCCAGGGGTTCCACTGAGAGCCCGGAGAACAGGTGATGCATGACGGTGTTGCCCACCAGAATGACTTCGGCAATCTCCGCCTGGCGGCCGCGAGCGAGCCGGTCAACGGTGAGGCCGAGAGCCGCGCGTATTCCGGTGGTCAGATCGGCGCCGTTCAGCACCGCGAGAATCCTGCTCATCACGTCGGAGCCATGAGCGGCCTGGGGGTTGAGCCCGGTTTCGACCGCGAGCACGTTGCCTGAGGCCAGATCGATCATCTGCGCGGCGATGGTGGTGGTGCCAAGGTCGATGGCGATGGCGAGGCCGTGTTTGCCGGCGGGTACGAGGCCCGCGTCGTCCGTGAGGACGTCCATGCGCCATTGCCCGCATTCGAGCACCAGCTGCTCTTCGGCGCGTGCCTGGCAGGCAAGGCGCCATCCATCCGCAAGCTGTTCAAGGGTGAATACCGCGCGGTCGGGTTCTGTGATGTCGAGCGAGCCGGCCAGCACGCGCACGCCACAGCCGCCGCACAGCGCTGTTCCACCGCAGGGAAACTCGACGCCATGATCTGCCAGGCCGGCGAGCAGGGATCCGCCACGCGGAATCTCAACTTCGACGGATAAGGGCTCGAGGCGAATTCGCACCCTGGACTGATCTGCGCTCATAGGGCTTCCATTATGCCGTCAGTCGGCGCGGCGCGCGCGGGGAGCGCATGCATGGCCGGCTTCAGCGGCAATTTCGCGCGGCGATGAAAGGCAGCGCGGCCCAGATCAAAGGCCATAGCTGTTTTTATCGTAGAGGCTGCCGTATTGCTCTTCGAGCTCGGCCACCAGCGCCGCTTCTTCCGCGGGCAGTGCGTCGAGCGCGTCCTGAATGCGCGTAAGCCACTGCTGCTCCTTGCGCGATATGCGCAGTTTACCGGCGGCAATGCCGTCGTTCAGAATCGCCACGGCGGCGCGGCCCGCGGCGATCGTCTGCCGATACGGCGTCTCCTCGCCCACAATCGCGCCGGCGATGCGGATGGTCGCCGCCGGCGAGAGCACGGCCGCCTGTGGGCTCAGCCACTCGTCGGATGCGGTCATCCAGTCCCTCAACTGCAGCGCGCCGCCCGTGGTTGCGGCAGCCGCATTCATCAGCCGGCAATCGTAGGCCAACAGTTCTGTAAAAACTTCAGGCGCATTGCCTGAGAGCAGGCGCACATTCTGCACCGACTCGTTGCTCCACAGGTCGCACATGGCCGCGGCAATGTTGCCGAGCGGGCTGAAGTGCGCGCAACTGGCGGATTTACCCTCCATTGAAATGGGTTGGCCGGTGATGGCCTTCAACACCGGCCCTTCGTAGGCGCAATCCTTCGACGGCCCCTGCGCGCCCTGCTCAAATGCGGCCAGGCTGCGGACGGCGCTCATGGCGCGCACCACCGCCGCCAGCACCTCGGGGAGCATTTTCTGGTGGGCAAGCTGCATGGCGGTGTTGGCAAAGCCGCATGCCGAGTCGGCGCCGCTGATCACGCCCGGATGCGCCCCGCAGATGGCGCCGATCTCGGCCCACAGCCAGGCCGTATCCCGCGGCGCAAGCACGCCCAGCGCCAGCACAATGCCGGAAAAATCGCCAAACATCAACGCCTGATCGTGAATTTCCTTGCCGCCCACCGATTCGATGGAGAGAATGTCGGCGCCGGCCTCCGCGCACAGCTCCAGCGAGCGCTTCAGCCGCTCCCAGGGCTCTCCGCTCCGCAACTGCGGCGGCTTGAGCTGGTCGCGAATGTCGGTGGGAGTGACGCGCAGCGCGCAGGGCAGATGGTGCTTCTCATAACAGGCCTGCAAATGCCGCTTCAACAGCGCGGTAATCTCCGCGCCCCACTCCGGGTGTTCGGTCATGGGCGGCAGCAGCTCAAACTCGAGCACAATTCCCGGAGATGCCAGCGCGACCGCGCGCCGCAGAATGTGCGCGGCCATTTCTTCGTAGTGAGCCAGCACATCGGGCCAGGTTTCACTGGCGATGGTGATGGGCGGCAGGGTGAAGTTCACTTCAGGAAAGACGGTGCCCGCGCCAATCGTCAGACCCAGCCCGCAGGCGAGAGGATGCGGGCTCACTCCATAAATCAGCTGGTCCTGGTCTGGAATCGCGAGCGCCCCATACTTCCTGGCCGTTGCTGCAATCATGGCTTCAGGCCCTCGCAACCAGGTTCTTCACCAGGCCGACAGCGCCGCTGGCGTTTTCGCTGTAACCATCCGCGCCGATCTCCCGGGCGTACTGCATGGTAACGGGCGCGCCCCCGATGAGCACCTTGACGCGGGTGCGAAGGCCGGCGGTCTCCAGCGCATCCATCGTCTTCTTCATGGCCGGCATGGTGACCGTGAGCAGCGCCGACATGCACACCACATGCGGCTGGCGTTGTTCGACAGCAGCCACAAATTTCGCCGGCGAGACATCCGTGCCCAGGTCGATGACTTCAAACCCGCTGCCTTCGAGCATTGAGGCCACAATGTTCTTGCCGATGTCGTGCAGGTCGCCGGCCACCGTGCCGATGACTACGCGCGTGGCCATCTTCTGGCCGGATGCGGCGAGCAACGGCTTGAGCAGGGCCAAAGCGTTCTTCATGGCGCGCCCGGCGAGCAGGAGCTCGGGAACAAAATACTCTTCAGCTTCAAAGAGGCGGCCCACTTCGTCCATGGCCGGCACCATGGTTTCCTGGATAAGATCCATGGGCAACGCGCCCGCGGCAAGCGCGGTTATGGTGGCGGCGTGCGCCTTTTTGTCATCGCCGTTGAGAACAGCATCGTAAAGCTCGGTCCATTGCGGCATCGGTCTATCCCTTCAACAACAGAATCGAAGAGCATGCGCATGACCGGACCCAAGAATACTTCGCCGAAAAATCCCCGTTCAGCGAAGCCAGGCGCGTGCCGCGCATGCTCAAACCCCAACCGCTTTGCGGCCGGGGCGCGTCTTTCGCCTCCAGGGATTGACAAGCAACGATAAACCAATTTGTTTTGCGGGCGCAACCGCTGGACGGATGGCCGGCAGGCCCAGAGTCGTCAATCAGGGCGTGACGTGCAGGTTGTCGAACTGGACGCGGTTCCATTCGGTTCCCAGCGCAAACATTCCGTGGGTATGAGTCGCATCGAGGACTGAGGCCAGGGGCGCGCCATCGAGCAGGGCTTCGATTTTCCGGCCTCGAAACTGCACCTCCAGCCGGTGCCATTGGTTGCGATCGATGGCGATCGCGCCGGCCGCAAGCGTGATTACTGGCTTTTGATATTGGGTTGCCAGCAGTTCCCAGCTTCCATTGGGCTTGAAACGAAGCACGTAGCCGGCGGGCCAATGGGCGCGGCCGTCGCGGAACACATCGGCGGAGTCAATGCGCCCCATTACCACTGCCGGCGCATCGCTGAGAAAACGCGTATCGGCGGAGACGCTGTAATCGGTCCACGCCGCGTCGCCGGCCAGCGTGAATGGATCCGGCAGCGGATCCCACGGAACCGGAATGTCGGTAATCACCTGCTCCAGGCAGCGTCCGGCGCGCCCCGCGCATGGGCGCACTTCGAAGGCTCCATCCTGATCGGAGAGATATTTGGGCGCGCGCCCCACGGCAGTGCTTTCGAAATTGTCGGCGTAGGGAAGCGGGAAAGACGCAGGCGGCGGCGGTTGGGCTGTTCCCTTGCCCTGGCCGGTGGTGGTGGTGAGCGAGTAAAGCGAATCGGGATCGAATGCGTAGTCGAATGCGCCCTTCACAGGCATTACATCGGCAACGTGCTCAAAGGTGCGAGAGTCGTTGGTCTCCCAGACGTGCACCAGGGTGACGGCCAGACCGCCTGCGAGGCTGAACGAGACGGTCTGCGCATGCTTTGCACCGATCGTCTCCAGAATCACGCTCCAGTTCCTGCGGTCAGGGGAACGCAGCGAGACATAACTGCCGCTCTCCGGAAGGTATCCCGAGGCAGCATCGAGATACTGCCATCCGGGCTGCGCAAACTGGGTGGTATGCGCCGTGGCCCAGATTGTCCCCTGCACTTCATAATGGCCCGACCAGGGCGTATTGGCGTACATGAGACCGGAATTGGGCGCAGCCAGGATGTCGTAGTAGGAGGTGATCGGGCTCCAGATCTCAGTGGATGTAAGCGACCCTTCAAGATAATTCCGGTTATAGAGATGGGCCAGGATGCGGCCGCCGACGGCCCAGTCGCGGCTGAGAATCGGGCCGCCTCCGCCGTTGGGCTGATCTTCGCTGGACCAGAGCGGCTTGCCGGTCCGGCGCGCGGCATCCGTGGTTGTGAGCTTGCCGTTCTCCAGCGGGTAGTGCACACCGATCACAGCGATATCGTCGGCCAGTTCGGCATCTTTCAGCATCTCATCGGCGATCGACCATTGCCCCTTGCCTTCACCGGGGTATTCATCGCAACAGATTATGCGGGTGGTGAGACCGTCGGCCAGGAATTGGCGGTGCAGGACCTTGATATATGCCGAATCGTGGACGCGCTCGTTCCACGGCCCCGCATAGGCAATGTCGAGACCATAATCGCGCTTTGCGGTGCGGATGAAGTCCGCCATATATGCGGCCATTTGGGGCGTGTAGAGGGTGCGCTTGTCGCCCGCTCCGGCGCCCACCCATCCGGGCGCGCCCCAGGGGAGAATCTCCAGAACGATTTTGGGATTGCGTTTGTGCGCCTCGGTCATCAGCCACCACTCGTAGCCGCGGGTCGAATCGTGATCCTGCGGCGTGCGCATGTGGCTCGGCTCGGAGCCGTCGGTGGAGTTGACGTCTCCGCCGATTTCCACCTTCAGATGCTGCAAGGCCGCGCCATAGCCGGGCTTGAACAGGTAATCGAGGATTTGGCTCCGCTGGGGTTCGGGATAGTCGATTAACAACCGCGACGAAGCGCCCGCGCTGGCCGCACCCAGCCCGTCAAAGACACGCCCGGTTCCGTTTCC
>PLSH01000237.1:0-1498 GCA_003165095.1 Acidobacteriaceae bacterium | reverse complement strand
GTGGATGCGGCGCTATTTCTGCTCCTGTTGCGCTTTCTTTTGCGCATGCGCGGCTTTCGCCTGGGCATCGAGGCCGTGGGTTGGATCCTTGTGCAGCAGCTTGCGCGAGACGTCGGGCCAGAACTCGTCGAATACGGAGCCGATCGCGCCTTCGCCGGTCACGATGAGACCATTGCTGATGGTCAGGCCGAATCCGGAATCGGTGTCAGGGTAGTAGAGATTGGAGATTGCGCCTCCAATGATGTTGCCCCCGATGTTGGAGTAGTTCGGTTCCCACTTGCCGGTGTTGTCGTGTTTGCACATGACATTGGTGGCCAGGGAATAGAGCAGCCGGTGAGTTACCGTGCCGTAGCCCATGCGATAGTAGCGCGGGTCCTGGTGAAGAATGGCGGGCAGGATGCCGTTGCCGATCATGTTGCCGTCGAAGGAGTCGAGGTAAGCCGCGCCCGAGCGCTCGCCCAGGCCTTTAATACCCCATGGAAAGCCTTTATCCTCGTCCAGCGCCTCGTGGTAGCCGGTGACAACGAACGGAATCACAAAGGCGACCGGATCGGTGACGGAATGAAAGGCCAGACTCAGCTTCTGCTTCGCGGTCATGCTGACGGTGTTGTCGCCAAGGTAGGTGATGTTGAAGGTGGGCAAAACCCCCAGCACCCGCTGATGCTCCTCTTGCTTGATCTGNNTTGCCCGTATCTGGCGCGGGGGTAGGCGCTGGCGGCGTCTGTTGGGCGGCCTGCGGATCAACGGCTTCGGCCAGCTCGATCTGCGGCGTCGGGGCATCGGGAATGGCGTTTGCCGCGGACGCGGTTACGCCCTGAGCCGGCTGGATTTCCTGTGAAAGAAGAGATAAGGGCGACCCGATGACGGCCAGCCCGCAAAATAGCGAAACTACAACCAAACATGAGCCTGAACGCATCCACTCACCAAGTCTTGGATTCAACGCCCGTCTGCCCGATCCGCTTCGAGAGGCAAATCCGGCCGCGGGCTTCCTTTAGGATATTCCACCCCTGCTGAAACCATTGTCTTCTGGAGCCATTGTCTTGAGGGTGCGCCCCGCAGTAGATTTCGTCGCGTTTTCGGGATTCCCCTAGTTAGACGCAATTACGTGCCCGAAAGACACAGAAATCGCCTCTCCTGGTCCCCGAAAGGCGCTTGCTCGGCAATCCCAATCTTGATCGGCCAGGTCCAGCCGCCACCGGAGATGTGCGAGGCTGTCGCCCCAATTGCACTGTCAAGATTCCTCGGCAAGAGTATGAGCCGCTGCCCGAACGGTGATCATCAGTGTCATTGGATTTGTGGGGGATGCCATAAATCCTAGTTTTTCGTAAAATCGCTTCGCGCTCTCGTTGATCGCGTGGACAAGAATTGCCCGAATGCCGGCAATTTCGGCGGCCTGGACAGTTCTGAGGACTGCATCCTTCAATAGAGCCGAACCGATTCCACGCCCCTGGAACTTGAGATCGACGGCAAGACGCCCAATCACCATCACGGGCACGGG
>PLSH01000330.1:3572-11566 GCA_003165095.1 Acidobacteriaceae bacterium | reverse complement strand
CCAGCAAGGCGCCTTCCAGCGGTTCGGCCAGTTCGCCAAACAAATCCTGGGCCAGTTGCAGGACGCGCGCGGCATAGGCGATGACCTGCTCGGTCTCAATTCCCGTGATGTCGGCGAAGAACCAGCCGCAACTGGTGTACATGAGCTGAGCGTGGCGCTGCATCTCCATGAGCTCGAGGGCGCGGACGCGCTCGGGGCCGGAGAGCGAGTGGGCCTGATGCCGGCGAAAGAAGCGCTCGGCGGATTCAGTGCCGCGGTCGAGCACCACCTGAATATAGCCGTCGCGCGCGGCCCACACATCGCGGAAGAGCTTTCCGCCCTCCTGCTCAGTGAGCGGGACGAGGGAGTCGCGAAGTTCATCGAGGGCCTGGCGCAGCGGCGCGCGCCAGTTTTGATTGAAGCCGGGCTTGCCGCCGTTGCAGCCGCAGTCGGACTGCCAGCGCTCGACGCCGTGGACGCAGCTCCATGAAGTCTTGTCGACGATTTCGCATTCGTATTCGGGAGGAAACTGCTCGAGGAAGCCGGCGTAGTTGATGAGCGTGACGGTCTTGTCGCGTTCGAGCAGATTCAAGGCCCAGGCGAGAGCCATTTCGCCGTACTTGTGATGATGGCCGTACGATTCGCCATCGGTGGCGACGTGAGAGAGTTGCGGCTGAGAGCCCTCTTTGAATCCTGATTTGAGGCGCGCGGCGAAGTTCTCGCCGGAGTTGAGCAGGCCTTCAAAGGCGATGGCGCGCGAGGCAGGCCCGTTGTAAAAGAAGACGGCGATGGATGCTCCCGAGGCAAATCGGACCAGGTAAGGGTGCGTGGTGTCAACGCTGGCATTGGGGGTGTCAATCCAGGCAGCGGCGGCGTCTTTAATGGGGCGGATACGTTTGCACTGGTGGGGCGCGAGCACTGTGAATTTGATGCCGTTTTGAGCCATGAGCTCGAGCGATTCGGCGTCGGCCGCGGTCTCAGCCAGCCACATGCCCTCAGGCCTCTCACCGTAATTGCTCACATAATCGGCGATGCCCCAGCGAATCTGCGTGACTCGGTCGCGGGTGCTGGCCAGGGGGAGAATCATGTGGTTATAAACCTGGGCAATGGCGGAGCTGTGGCCTTGAAAGTTCTTGCGGCTGGTGCGCTCGCCGTCGAGGATCATGCGATAGGTGCGCGGGGCGTTTTCCTTGAGCCAGCTCAGCAGCGTGGGTCCGACGTTGAAGCTGATGCGTGCGTAGTTGTTCACGATGCTGGTGATCAGGTTGCGATTGTTGACGATGCGCGCGGCGCCGTTGGTGGCGTAACACTCGGCGCAGATGCGCTCGTTCCAGTCGTGATAGGGCGCGGCGGAATCCTGAGTCTCGACGGTCTCAAGCCAGGGATTTTCGCGAGGCGGCTGATAAAAGTGGCCGTGAATGCAGATGAAGCGTTTACTGGGAGGCATGAAAACATCCATCGCAGCCGCGCGCGCGCCGGCCGCATAGATCATTCTACGGCGAAACGGAGGAGGGTTCGAAGGACGTGCCGAATCATGGCCCTAAGTCCGGGCCGATCTGCCGGCGGGTGGAGTGTCTTTGGCGAGATCGCAGGCGCGCCACAGATACCAACTGGCTACGGAGCGGAACGGCGACCAGCGGGTTCCGCGCTTGAACACTGCGTCGGGCTTAGGCAGATCGGAGGCTTCAATGGGCCGGGACCTGGGCAGGCGCAGGAATGTAAGTGCATACCCTTTGCGCACGCCGTAGTCGGTTACGGGGAGGACATCGGGCCGTCCCAGGCGGAAGATGAGGAGCATTTCGACGGTCCAGGGGCCGATGCCGCGCACCTCGGTAAGCCGCTCGACAATGTCTGCGTCGGACATTTTGCGGATGGCGGCGTGGGTAGGGACCGTGCCGTCGATGGTGCGCGCGGCCAGGTCGCGAAGCGCTTTGATCTTGTTGCCGGAAACGCCGGCGGCGCGGAGGGGATCGTCGGGCGTCGAGAGCAACTGCTGCGGTGTGGGATCGCCGCCGAAGAACTCGCGGACGCGACGATGGATGGTGGCCGCAGCCTTGCCGTGCAACTGCTGGTAGAGGATGGACTCGAGCAGCGACTCGAAGGGCGAAGGCGAGCGATCGAGGCAGAGCGTGAAGGGGCCAACGCGATCGATCAGCGCGGCGAGTTTGGCGTCGCGGGAGCGGAGATGGGCCAGCGCCTCGTCGCGGTCGAAGGGAAGTTTGCGGCTGCGGCCGTCGTGAATCATGAAAGGAGTTTATCGCACGCGGCACGGTGGATGAAGTGTTGATGCGGGCTGCGGGTGGTACACTTCGGGCGGTTTGGTGGTGTGAGGAGATTTGAGGATGAAACGGCGGGAATTCGTCAAGACGATAACAGCTGCGGGAACGGGATTGCTGTTGCCGCGGCTGGGACTGCGCGCTCTGTCCGCAAGTGCGGAGGGGAGTGTGAAGCGGGTGCTGGTGATGTTCAAGTGCCACTTCGACGCGGGTTTCATCGATACGCAATATAACGTGGTGCACAAGTACTTCAACCAGTATTTCCCCCGTGCGATCGAGATTGCGAAGGCCGAGAATGCAGGCGGCAAGCGGCGCTATGTGTGGACCACGGGTTCGTGGCTGGTGTTTGAATATCTCGAGCAGGCATCGGCTGCCGACCGCAAGACGATGGAGGAAGCGATCGAGCGCGGAGACATTGCGTGGCATGGGCTGCCGTTCACCTGGCAGACGGAGATGCTCGCGCCCTCGATGATCGAGGGAAGCCTGGCGCTGGCGCGTTCGCTGGACCGGCGGTTTGGAAAAGTGACGACGGGCGCGAAGATGACGGACGTTCCGGGTCACACGCGGGGAATTATCCCGCCGCTGGCAAAGGGCGGAATCAAGTTTCTGGAGATCGGCGTGAACGGAGGCTCAATGCCGGCCAAATTGCCGCCGATTTTTCTGTGGAAGGATCCTTCAGGCGCGAGCCTGGCGATGATGTATCACCACGAATACGGCGCCGTCACAGTGGTTCCCGGATCGGACCTGGCGTTGGTGACGGAGGTGCGAGGCGATAACAGCGGGCCGCATACGCCGGAAGAGATTGCGGCGATTTATGCCGATCTGGGAACGCGTTTCCCGAATGCGGAGATACACGCGAGCAATCTTTCCCAGATGGCCAATGCCATGGAGCCGCATGGCGACAAGCTGCCGGTGGTGACCGAAGAGATTGGCGATACGTGGATTTACGGCGTAGCCAGCGACCCGCTAAAGGTAGCGCGCTATCGCGCGGTGTCAAGGCTGCGCGAGAAGTGGATTGCGAATGGCAGGTTGAAGCTCGGCGACGCGGTTGATTTGCAGTTTCTGCGCCACGCGCTGCTGGAGGCTGAGCACACCTGGGGGACCGACACCAAGACGTGGCTGGACTTTGACAACTACGTGCCCGCGGATTTGGCGAAGATGCTGGACACGAAGAATTACAAGGTGGTGGAGTTCAGTTGGGAGGAAAAACGAAAAGATTTGCTGGACGGAGTGGCGACGCTGCCCGCAGCACTGCGCGCGGAGGCGGAGCAGGCGATCGAGAACGTGAAGCCGAGCGAGCCGGTGATGGCGGGAGTCGCGCATCCAGCCGGAAAGGCGATCGATACCGAAAAATTCATCGTGGTAATCGATCCGCGGACGGGAGCGATCACGCGTCTATGCAACAAGGCGACGGGGCGCGAGTGGGCCGGCGCCAGCAATCCGATTGCGCTGCTGACGTATCAGACGCTTTCGCAGGAGGATTATCAGAGCTTCATGAGCAGTTATCTGACGACGAAAGCGGATTGGGCGCAGAAGGATTTCGGCAAGCCGAATATCGAGAGATTTGGCGCGAAAAACGAAGAGTGGCAGCCGACGTCTGCGGAGGTGCGCGTGGAGGAGACGGCGGAGGAGCATCGCATCCTGATCTGCCCGAAGTTCGAGGACGAAGATGCGTTTCGATCGGGGCGTGCCGCGTTTCCGCGCAGGGTTTGTGTGGAATTGCGGCTGCCGCGAAAGAGGAAGGAGATTGAGTTGAGCGTGGCGTGGTTTGGGAAGCCCGCGACGCGGATGCCGGAATCGCTGTGGCTGAGCTTCAATCCCGTTGCCGAGGACGAGAATGGGTGGTGGCTGGAGAAATCGGGCGAGACAGTGAGGCCGTTCGACGTGGTGATTTCGGGAAACCGGCACATGCACTGCCTTCAAACTGGATTTGGTTACGAGGCCGGCGGAGACCGGTTTGCGGTTGAGACGGTCGACGCTCCGGTGGTGGCGCTGGGAAAACGGAGCCCGCTTTATTTTTCGAATGAGCAACCGGATTTAAGCAAGGGAATCCATTCCTGCCTGTACAACAATGCGTGGGGAACAAACTACATCATGTGGTACGGCGAGGACGTGAAGGCGCGGTATGCATTGAGTGCTTGAGAGCTGGATTCAGGCGCGGTTTCCGTTCGAGCTCGCGCAGGAAACAATTTCCTGGGAGTTTCATTCCGGAATTGTGATGGAGCGCAATTTCGACCTCGCCCGCTGGACGCGCTCCGCGCCTGTAACATTGAAGCTGACAGACGGGGAGCAGCAGAGCCATGAAGATGCGGCCGGGTACGCAAACGGGATTTCTGATGTGCGGTAAGGAATGGACCGACGGAGAGGCGCTGGAAGTGCGGTCGCCGTGGGACCAGGGACTGGTGGGCCGGGTGACCGTGGCCACGCGGGCTGACGCGCGACAGGCAGTGAACCACGCGGTGGCCAGCCTGCGGCGCACGCGCGCGCTTCCGCGCTGGAAGCGGCGCGAGATTCTGGAAGCCGTGGCGGAAGCTCTGACGGAGCAGAAGGAGCGGTTTGCACAGCTGATTGTGGCGGAGGCGGGCAAACCGGTGCGGCTGGCGCGGGCCGAGGTGGATCGGACGGTGATGACCTTCAGGACCGCGGCTGAAGAGACGGTGCGGCTGGGCGGCGAGAGCGTTCCGCTGGATTTGGCCGAGGGCAACGAAGGCCGCTGGGGGTTGGTACAGCGGTTCCCGGTGGGGCCGGTGCTGGCCATTACTCCGTTCAATTTTCCGCTGAACCTGGTGGCGCATAAAGCCGCTCCGGCGCTGGCTGCGGGATGTCCGCTGATTCTGAAGCCGGCTCCGCAAACGCCGTTCACGGCGCTGGCGCTGGGCGAAGTGATTCTGAAGGCGGGTTGGCCGGAGGAGGCGCTGGCAGTCTTGCCGCTGGACAACGTTGACACGTGCTGGCTGGCGGAGAAAGAAGAGCGCATCAAGCTGTTGAGTTTTACAGGATCGGCGAAGGTGGGTTGGGAGCTGAAGGCTCACTCGGGACGCAAGCGCGTGCTGCTGGAACTGGGCGGGAATGCGGCGCTGATTGTTCACAATGACTGGCCGGACCTGGACGAAGCTGCCACGCGCACCGCGCATGCGGCGTTTGCCTATGCGGGACAATCGTGCATCAGCGTGCAGCGCGTATTTGTGGATCGCAACATCTTCCAGACCTTCCTGTGGAAGGTGGTTGAGTGCGCGGCGGAGCTGGTCACCGGCGATCCTTCAGAAGAAGCCACAGAGGTGGGCCCGTTGATCCGGCCGAGCGATGCGGAACGCGTGGAGGCGTGGGTGAAGGAAGCCGTGGAAGGCGGCGCGAAGCTGGTGGCCGGCGGGGAGCGAAAAGGTTCCGTGGTGACGCCTGCGATCCTGACCGGAACCAAGCCGGGCATGAAAGTGCGCGACGAAGAAGTGTTTGGTCCGGTGGTAGCAATTGAGCCTTACGAAGATTTTGAGCAGGCACTGGCGGACGTGAATCACTCGCGGTTCGGGCTACAGGCGGGGCTGCTCACGCGCGATGCAGGACGGATTCTGACCGCGTTTCGCGAGTTGGAAGTGGGCGCGTTGATTGCCGGCGACACGCCGACCTGGCGTCTGGATCCGATGCCATACGGCGGCGTGAAAGACTCCGGCCTGGGCCGTGAGGGCATTCGCTGGGCCATCGAAGAGATGACCGAGCCGCGCATGCTGGTGATGGCAGGGATCGGATAGGGGCGGCGCGCGACGAGATTCGATTGCACGCTGACATCGCGGCGCCAGATACAAAAAGAGCTGTGCGCGGACACGCTCTTACCGCAAGGAAATGGGGAGATTCCCACGCCTCGCCGATGATGGACGAATGCGATATCCGTAGGGCACACCGGATGGCGACGACCAGCATGAATGCGGAAAATGAGGATTGGCAGTCATGTACGCTTGTTACTTGGCCTTTGCCTTGGCCTTTTGAGCGGCCCAGCGCTTGCGCTGTGCGTCGGCGATTCGCTTGCGCGCCTCCGGGCTCAGTACGCGCTTCTTCCTGGTCTTGGCCTTGGCGGGCGCCTTCTTCGCTTTGCTTCCGGTTGTTGCTGTTCCCAGGTTGGCCAGCAGGGAGCGTGCCTGCGTAAGCCGTGCGATTTCCGAGTCAATCTGAGCAAGAATATTTTCAATAGCCATAAGTAAAGAATAACTCAAGAATCTGATTTATGCACGGGCGCAGTAAGGGCTCTAACCACTTAGAAGCGGCAATACCGAGCATGTCATTCGGGTTTTCCAACGGCCTTTTCCTTATATGCTTTTTGCAACACGAAGAATGCCTGTTTTTTCTGGCCCTGATCGGAGATAAGTCCCTTGCGGTTGAATTCATCCTGAATGCCCACTAACGGGCGGTTGGGCGAGCGGAAATCCATCAGCACCCACGGGCTCATTCCTCTAAGTTGTGGGATGCGGTTGAGCATTCCAATCTGATGACGGTAGATATCCGCCTGGTATTCCTCGCTCCAGCGTCGATCGAGGCTGCCATGGAGGCCGGCCTTGGCGCCTCCGCCAAATTCGCTGACAATGAGCGGCTTTTCAAAGGCAACGCGCCACTGCGTGATGTCAGCACTTTCAGGACGCCCCTCGTACCAGCCTATATATTCGTTGAAGCCGATCACATCGAGGGCATCGCCGAGTGAGTCATCAATAATTTTCGTGTGACCTTCGGCGCGGACCAGCAGGGCAGCGGTAATGAGGCGCGTAGGATCGAGCAGGCGCGCGCGGGCGGCGAGAGTTTCAATGAATTGCGTGCGGGCCGGTGTATTGGGTGTTTCGTTGGCCATGGACCAGAGGATGATGGCCGCATGATTGCGCGACGTGTCGATCTCCTCGTCTAGCTGCTGTTCGGCCTTGGCGAGGACCTTGGGGTTATCAAACTGCAAGGCCCAGTAGACGGGATTTTCAGACCACACGAGCAATCCCATGCGGTCGGCGGCGCGCAGCATGGTTTCGTCGTGCGGATAGTGGGCGAGGCGGACATAGTTGCAGCCTAGCTCTTTGGCCCAGCCGAGAAGGATTTCGGCATCCTTGTCAGAATATGCACGGCCGGTTCGATAAGGAGCTTCGGCGTGAACGGATACGCCGCGCAGGAAGATCGGCTTGCCGTTGAGCAATATCTCGGTACCGCGCGTTTCGATGGTGCGAAAACCGATGAGATCGGTGATGGAATCCTGGCCCGAGTGTATGCCGACGCTATAGAGTTTTGGAGTTTCGGGCGACCAGAGTTGGAGGCCAGGCGCGCTGAAATGGATGAGGGCGCGGTTATCGGCACCGACGGTGGCGCTGGTTTTTGCGTGTGACTCAGGTATCTCAATTTCGACATTTGCGCCGGGCCCTGCATTGACTACGTGGACCCAGCCTACAACGACTGAATTCTCAGAACGGCTGAGGTGCAGGTCGTACTGATCGATGAATGCGTCGGGTACAGCGATGAGGGAGACTTCGCGGGTGAGGCCTCCGTAATTCCACCAATCGGTTTCGAGCGAGGGCACGTTGTCATCGTGACGGGTGTTATCGACGGCGGCGACGATGAAGTTGGCGCCATTCTGCAGGGCCGAAGTTACGTCGCAGTTAAATGCCGTGTAACCGCCTTCGTGCTCGCAGACCTCCTGGCCGTTGACCCAGAACCAGGAGTGATAATTGGCGGCGCCGACGTGAAGGAAAATGCGCGTATGTTCTTGGGGTTGATAAG
>PLSH01000330.1:2848-3534 GCA_003165095.1 Acidobacteriaceae bacterium | reverse complement strand
ATGGATCGACGATGGAGGCCCATTCGCCGTTGAGCGAAGTGGATGGGCGGCGATCAGCGCCGGTAAGGACGATGGGCGCGGGCGGGGTTGCTGCAGAGGCGGTTGCGGCAACGAAAATCGCTGCGCAAAAGAGCAGTTGAGCAAATCTGCGAAATGAAAATGTGAGCGGATGGAGTGAGCTGTTCTTCATCGGAGAGCCTCGAATGAGAATGCGTTCTTGCGAAGCGGACACAAGGCGGACATTGTAGGCGAGGTACCAGCCGTTGCAGAAGGCTAGTTCGGCAGGGGGCGACGCCAGGCGTAGAGCGGGAAGTGGTTGGCGAGTTCGGCCACCTCGAGGCGGATGCGATCGAGGGCGGCATCGTCGTTGCGCTGGTCGAGGGCGCGGGCGATCCAGGCGCCGATGGTGCGCATCTCGGCCTCTTTCATGCCGCGGGTGGTGAGGGCGGGCGTTCCGACCCGGATGCCGGAGGGCTTGAGCGGGGGGTTGGCGTCCCAGGGGATGGAGTTCTTGTTGACGGTGATGCCGGCTTTGCCGAGGGCGAGCTCGGCTTCGGAGCCGAGGATGCCTTTGGCGAATACGTCCACCAGCATGAGGTGATTGTCAGTGCCGCCGGAGATGATGCGGAAGCCGGCCTGCTGGAGGGACTCGGCCAGGACTTTGGCATTGGCGACGATCTGGGCGG
>PLSH01000330.1:0-2787 GCA_003165095.1 Acidobacteriaceae bacterium | reverse complement strand
GGATGGACGCCGCCGGCGACCAAGCCGGCGATGTGGGCCATGTCAAAGACGTAGATTGCGCCGACTTTATCGGCGATCTGCCTCATGCGGGCGAAGTCCCACAGGCGGGGATAGGCGCTGCCGCCGCCGATGATGACCTTGGGTTTTTCCTGAAGGGCGATGGACTCCATCTCGTCGTAGTCGATGGTTTCAGTGTCGCGGCGGACGTGGTAGAAGGTGGGGCGATAGAGCTTGCCGCTGAAGCTGAGGCGATGGCCGTGGGTGAGATGGCCGCCGTGGGCAAGGTCGAGGCCGAGAATGGTGTCGCCGGGCTGGAGGACGGCGGCGTAGGCCGAGGCGTTGGCCTGCGAGCCGGAGTGGGGCTGGACGTTGATGTGGTCTCCGCCGAAGAGCTGGCGAGCGCGGTCGCGGGCCAGGTTTTCGACAACGTCGGCGTATTCGCAGCCGCCGTAGTAGCGGCGGCCGGGATATCCCTCGGCGTATTTGTTGGTGAAGACGGAGCCGGCAGCCTCGAGCACGGCTTCGGAGACAAAGTTCTCGCTGGCAATCATCTCCAGGCCCTCGTGCTGGCGGAGCGTTTCGTGGTCAATGGCGGTGGCTATATCGGGGTCGGCCTGGGCGAGGGAGAGAGCCATGCGGTCAGTCATAAGAGGATTTTACGGCATCAGTGGTCAGTGGTCAGTGGTCAGTGGTCAGGGAACGAGTGAAGGAGTGAATAGGTGAAGAAGTGAAGAAGTGAAGGAGTGAAGGAGTGAACGGGGGTCAGGGAACAGGGAAGGGGTTGAAAGGCGAAGGAAACTGCGGCGCGGATGACTTTAAAAGCCGACGAAAGATGCGGATTTGTGGTGGTAAAGGAGGACGAATTTTGGGGAGTAAGTTTTTGGCGGAAAAATGTTGGCTTATAAGAGGACGTTTTGGGGCGGATGGTCGGGGTAAGGGGGGACGAAGGGTGCGCGGAACGGCGTATTTTGGGGTGTTTTTTGGGTGGAAAATCGTGTTTTTGGGTGCAATGGAGAGCTGTTTTGTCGGGGTATAAAAGGCGCCGGGTTTTGGGGTGGGGCGGGGTGGGAATGGGGCCCGTTTGGCCCGCTGAGGTGACGGTGCCCTGCCGGCCATCCATGCGGAACTGCGAAATGTGGTCGAGGGGCTCGCTGCGCGCTTTGGACTGTTTTCGTCATCCGAGGATCATGCGCAGGCAGATCGGTTATGCCGACTTAGCGGGATTGATTCGTGTAGACTCTCCGACTAACGAGCGGAACGAGCGGGTTCTGCTTCCGGCCCAGCCGAGCTCCGCAGCGTCCGAAAAGCTGGAATGAATCCCGTCAGCATGAGCGCGACGCCGATCAACATCCAATTGTCGAGGTCCCAAAAAAGCAGGAACATGGCGCAGCCCACGACCACGCAAGCCACTGCCCATCTCGGTATGCCACTGACCCCCAGCAGCGTAAGCGCCTGTAGAGCAAAACCCACGATCGCAAGCTTTCCCAGCGTTGTGGTTAGTAGAAATGCTCCGTGCGGCGCGGTCATGCCTTGAAACGTGGCGATGGCGCCCTCAGTGTATTGCGGATCGACATTGCCCAAGCCTCGATAGAACGCTGTCCACATCGCAAAGATCCCTCCCAAGAAGATGGTGCCCGAGATCGTAATGAACAACGCAGCACCACTGAGCAAAGGACGCTTCGCGCGGCCCAGCATATACAGCGCATACGCGCAAAGCGGAAGCAGCGGTAATCCGAGGTATCCGAGCATATGTGGATCGGCAAGCAAGGGCCAACGATTCTCCGCGCGTATGAGGCTAGTCACCACCTTCACCGGATCCCGCGGCGCATAGTGCAGCCTGAAGTGGAAGAAGTCGCTGGGATGTTGAAAGTGCATCAGGAACACCGCGATGAACAAGAGTGGGAACAGGATCATCGCAACGGCGCTCGCCTTGCGGCCATAGGCTGGAGAAATGGAAGTCATGCAGCTGATGGTGACGCCGAAGGCACTATGATTGCAATGGAAAAGAGACATCCATGAGCGGTATGAAACAAAAATCGAAAAGTGTCTCGAAAGCGGATGCACGACGCCATGGTGACGCGAAGCCTGCCGACAGCCGCGCCGTCCGCACCCGCGCGCAGATCGATAGCGCCTTCGCCATGCTGCTTCATTGCCGCTCCTACGACAATATGCGCGTGAGCGATATCACTAAGAAAGCCGGTGTAGGCCGCGCCACTTTTTACGCGCATTTCACCTCTAAGGACGACCTACTCCGCTCGCAGCTTCAGCGCGTGGTGTTGCCAATGCTGCGAGTGCAGCTCGCGGAGCCATTCCTGATGGATTGCCGCAGGTTCTTCGAGCACGTCCGCACCGCGCCACATATCTACAAAGCGCTCATGGGAGGCCGTGAGCGCAATGGCATCCGTGTGATACGCGAGACTTTTGAACAACATCTCGAAAGTGCCTTGATCACGCCTTCCCGGTGCATCGATGGCACCATCCCTCCACCGTTGGTGAAGCGATTCGTAATTTCCTCGCTGCTCGGGGTCGTCGCACACACGTTGAACAGCGGAGGTAAGACAACAGCAGAAGAAATGCAGCGCTTCTTCCAGAAGCTTGTCGGTTCGGGCCTTAGCGCATGAACCGATCCGAGGCTTCGTTTGAAACCGAAATTGCTCTGACCTGCCGTGGTTGCCCCAGGTCGGTCGCTTTTGGGGACCTGGGATACCACAAACCCCTCCAAGCCTAGGATCACTCCCGAAAAACGCCCATGTGGTCAGCGTCCTCGGTTGGCGCCAAATCGCCATA
>PLSH01000211.1 GCA_003165095.1 Acidobacteriaceae bacterium | reverse complement strand
GAGTGGGATTCGAACCCACGGTACTCGTTAAAGTACACACGCTTTCCAAGCGTGCGCCTTAAACCGCTCGGCCATCTCTCCGCTGTGCGGCGTTAACTGTCTGAATCTATCATAATTGGTTGCCTTGAGGGCCGCGGGCGTCCGGCCCGCGGCGCAAACCGGCGGCGTGGTTATTCAGATGTGTGTGAAATCGTTTACTTCGCCTGCCTCGCTGATTTATAGTGCCGTTTGTTCGCCGCTCCCGATCCTGCCTTAGCCTGCGGCGGCGCTTCATTCGAAAGAGGTCTTCCATGGCTCGTATTTCACGTCGCAATCTTCTTGGTTCCTCGCTTGCGCTCTCTGCCTCTTCGCTGCTGGCCCGTTCCGCATGGGGACGCACAGCCGCGCTGCTGGCCGGCTATCCGCAAGCCGCATCCGCCGAGGCCCAGGCCGCCGTGGCGCCGCGCGAACAACTCCTCTTCGACCTTGGCTGGAAGTTTCTCTTCGGCAATGGGGTTGACCCGGTTCGCGACCTCGGCTTCGGCAACGGCCAGGGAGACTTTGCCAAGACCGGCGAATTCGCCTTTGCAAAGGCCGGCTTCGACGACTCTAAATGGCGCAAACTCAACCTGCCCCACGACTGGGCCGTCGAACTTCCCTTCGTCCGCGACGAAGAGCTGAGGTCCCATGGCTACAAGCCGCTTGGCCGCCGTTATCCGGAGACCAGCGTGAGCTGGTATCGCCGCGAATTCGACATTCCTGCCACCGATGCCGGACGCCGCATCGCCGTGGAGTTCGATGGCGCCTTTCGCGATGTGCTTATCTTCGTCAACGGCTGTTTTATTGGCCGAAACAATAACGGCTACGCGCCGTTCCGCTTCGATATCACTGACTTTATTGCCGTCGGGAGCAGGAATTGCATCGTCGCGCGCGTCGATGCCAGCTTCGGCGACGGCTGGTTTTATGAGGGCGCGGGCATCTATCGCCATGTCTGGCTCACCAAGACCGACGCGCTGCACCTCGGCAAATGGGAGAGCACGGTGCGCACTGAGGTCAACGGCAGCGGCGCAACCTTATCGCTGAGCACGATCGTGGTGAATGAGAGCAAACAGGCAGAGAGCGCCAAAGTGACCTGGCAGATTCTCGACTCCGCGGGCAAGACGGTGGCCGCCGCTGAGACTCCCGTGCAATCGGTTGCCGCAGACGGCTCGTCCAGCTTCACCGTCACGGCCAGTCTTGCCAATCCGGTTCTCTGGTCGGTGGATGCGCCCACGCTTTACTCGGCCGTGGCGACCGTCGAGTCCGGCGGTGCGGCGCGAGATGCCGAGCGCGTGAGTTTCGGCGTGCGCACGGCGCATTTCGATGCCGGCAAGGGATTCTTCCTCAATGGCCAGCCGCTCAAGATTCAGGGAACCTGCAACCACCAGGATCACGCCGGCGTAGGCGCAGCCGTGCCGGACCGGCTGCAGTGGTTCCGCGTCGGCGTGCTCAAGGAGATGGGATCGAACGGCCTGCGTACCTCGCACAACATGCCCACCCCCGAGTTGGTTGAAGCCTGCAACCGCCTGGGCATGATGATGATGTGCGAGAC
Source organism: Acidobacteriaceae bacterium (assembly GCA_003165095.1). Next base: position 4,664 of record PLSH01000211.1, on the reverse strand, counting down.
GCGCCAGATGAGTTCCAGCCCCGAGGGCCTGGCGCAACTTGAGGTCATGGTCAAGCGCTATCGCAATTCGCCATCGATCATCCTGTGGTCCATCGGCAACGAGGAGGGACAGCTTCAGACCCAGGAAGCCGAGCAGGGCGCCAAGGTTGCTTCCACCATGGTTCAACTCTGTCACGAGCTCGATCCAACCAGGGTCGTCTCCGCGGCTGTCAACGGTGACAACTCCAAAGGCGTCTCCGACGCATTCGACATCATCGGGTTCAATTACAACCTGGCATTTCCCGACGAGTATCACAAGAAAAATCCCACCCGCCCGGTTTATGGATCGGAAACTTCATCCGCCATTTCGACGCGCGGCGAATACACCACCAGTCCCCTGCGCAACACCGTGAATGCCTACAACTCCGTGGTGCCCTGGGGCGAAACCGCCGAGGAGTGGTGGACCTTCTATGGCACGCGCGATTGGGAAGCAGGCGGCTTTGCGTGGACCGGCTTCGACTATCGCGGCGAGCCCACTCCCTACGGCTGGCCTTCCGTTAACTCGCAGTTCGGCATCGTTGACATGTGCGGGTTTCCCAAGGACACCTTCTTCTACTACAAGGCCTGGTGGGGCAAGGATCCGGTTCTCCACCTCTTCCCGCACTGGAATTTCGAGGGCAGGGAAGGCGACGAGATTCCAGTCTGGGTGTACTCCAATCTTGACCAGGTCGAGTTGTTCGTCAACGGCAAGAGCCAGGGGGCGAAAGATGTTCCGCGCCTGGGTCACGTGGAGTGGAAGGTGCTCTATGAGCCGGGAGTGATTGAAGCCCGCGGTTCAAAGGGCGGCAAAGTGGTGTTGACTGAAAAGCGCGAGACCACCGGTCCCGCGGTCGCTATCCGCCTGAGCGCGGACCGCACCGAGATCGACGCCGATGGCGAGGACGTGGCGATTCTCAAAGTTGAAGCCCTCGACAAGGATGGCCGTCCCGTTCCCACCGCATCGAATTCCATAGGATTCAATGTCACCGGCGTCGGCACGCTGATCGGCGTGGGCAATGGCGACCCCAACTGCCAGGAGAGCGATAGGGAGCCCAGGCGTTCGCTCTTCAACGGCCTCGCCCAGGTCATTTTGCAATCCTCCAGGCGTCCCGGCGAGATTCACATTGAAGCAGTGAAGGAAGGCTGGGAAGGCCCGGAACTCACGCCTGCCAAGCTCGTCATCACCACAAAGCAAGTCCAGCCCCGGCCTTCGGTTCCGGTGACCGGCGCGCGCGGCTGACTCTACGCACGCCGGCGAAACATTTCAGGCGCGCACCTCTAGTCCTCATCCCCGCTTTCGGGCATGTTGTCCGGCTTGCGGGCCAGGTCGATGGGTGAATGGTGGGCGTCGCGCAACTTCCGGTCGAGCGCCGGGAGTTGCGTCTTCCTGAAGTTGTCCCAGCCCGGCAGCGCTTCCTTCGCTTCCTCCACCACCTGCGCGGTGGCCTTAACCAGCGCGGCGGTGGGAGCAGCGTCGGCCTGTTGCAGTTCGGCGTAAAGCCCGGTTGCTTCCCCAGTCACTTCGTCGATTCCCGGCAGCCTTTTGGGCGCGTCGGGACCGGATCCATCAAGCAGAATCTTCAACGCGGAGCTGAACGGGGCAAGTTGCGCCGCAAGGTCGGCATTCCTCGCGGCGGCAAGCTGTTCCGCGACCGAATGCGCCGCCAGGTCTGCCTTGGCCAGGGCATCAAGAGACGCAGCCATGGCCATCTGGGCCGTATGCTGCGCTTCAAGGTCCGCTGCGGAAACGTGAACGCGCGGATCCATCTTCACCAGCAGTGGCTCCGACTCGCTGCGGCCTTCCACGGTCAACCGCACGGTGTACGTGCCGGGCAAAACGACCGGGCCTTCAGGCTCAAGCGGCGTGCGATGCGGCACCGCGGAGATCGGGTACTCGTAGCTGGTTGCAGTGGGCGCGGCGGCGTGCAGATCCCACACCCAGCGATGCATGCCTGCCGTGGCCGGAAGCGGCCCGTGCATCTGCGCCCACTCCGGCGGAATCAGCCCGGTGCGCAGTTGCTCCGGCGTGGGCGCAACCGGATCTTCGCTCGTGTAGCGTCGCAGCAGGTTGCCCTTTGCGTCCAGCACCTCAAGAAGCACCGGGCCATGCGCATCGTGTTGCAGATCGTAGTCGATGATTGCGCCATCCGGCGGATTCTCGCCCGCAGGCTCATCGGCGGGCAGCGGCGTATCGGTGAAGTTGTCGCGGCGCACGCGCCAGGCCGCGCCAGGAGCGAACAGCATGGGCGTCTTTTTTCCCGCATTGGCGGCCAGCTCGCGCAACGGGCTCACATCATCCAGCACCCAGAAGGAGCGGCCGTGAGTAGCCACCACCAGGTCGTTTTCCTTCACCAGCAGGTCGCGCATCGAGGTGTGCGGCAGGTTGTACTCAAGCGGCAACCAGTGCGCGCCATCGTCGAATGAGGTCCACACCGCGCGCTGGGTGGCCGCATACAGCAGGCCCGGTTGCACCGGATCGGCGCGGACCGCGTTCACCGGCGCGTATTCAGGCAGGCCGGCGGAGATCGCCTCCCACGTTTTTCCTCCATCGTGAGTGCGAAACGCGTATGGGCGCGAGTCATCGACGCGCAACCGGCTCACAGCCACATAAGCCGTGTCGTCATCAAAGCGCGACGCGTCAATCTGCGCGACCTTGCTCCACTGCGTTACGCCGGGAGGTGTGATGTTGGTCCAGTGCGCGCCGCCATCGCGGGTAATCCAAACCAGTCCATCGTCGGTGCCCGCCCAGATGGTTTGCGTGGTCTTGTAAGAGGCGGCTACGGAGTAGATCACGCCACGGCGCTCGGCCAATTGTTTCGGTGTCAGCGCCGGCAGGTTCGGCAGTTGAGTAGTAGACGGCCGGCTCAGGTCGGGACCGATGGTCTCCCAGTTCTGGCCGCCGTCAGTGGTCTTGAACAACTGATTGGCCGCGTAGTAAAGCGTGTGCGGGTCAACGGGAGAGAACAGGATGGGCTGGGTGCGGTCGCCGCGCACGCCGGGCTCGCGCATCGGCAGCGGAGTCACATTTTGAACCTGGCCGGTGACCATGTCGTAGCGTGATACCTCAGTGCGGCCCGCGCCGTAGACGATGTCGGGATCGAGGGGATCCGGCGCCGCGTAACCATATTCGATGATTCCCGCCGGATGCCAGTCGTGGAAAGTGATCTCTCCGTCGTTTCCGCGCGTTGAAGTGCAAACGGATCCGCTCTCCTGTTGTCCCGAGCACACCTGGTAGGGAAAGCTGTACGTAGCCGCCACGTGATAGAGCTGCGCGGTGGGCTGGTTATACCACGAACTCCAACTGTCGCCGCCATTCACGGTGACCAGCGCGCCCTGATCGCTGACCAGCAGCACGATTTTGGGATTCCGCGGATTGATCCACAAGTTCTGGTAGTCGTCGCCTCCAGGCGCGCCGCGCAGGCTGATCCAGGTCTTGCCGCCATCTTCAGAACGGCTGGCGACGATGCTGGCGCTGTAAACCACGTCGGGGCTTTGCGGATCGACAGCCGGCACAGGCAGATCGCCGCCGCCGATCTTCATGGCCGGCCGCGGATCATCGGTGATCTTCCGCCAGCTCATTCCCGCATCGTCAGAGCGGTAGACGCCAAGACCGTTGCCGGATGCGTAGGCGCTCTCCGCGGTGGTGGAGATGGTCGCATACAGGCGCTGCGTGTCGCTGGCGGCGATGGCTACGTTGATCTGCACCAGGTCTGAGGGAAGGCCATTGCTCAACTGCGTCCACTTAGCGCCGCCATCGATCGACTTAAACAGGCCGCCGTGCGTGCCGGCGTAGTCGTTGCCGTCTTCCCACGGTCCCAACGTCTCCTCCCACAGCGAGGCATATACGACCTGGGGATCTTTAGGATCGATGACCACTTGCGAGCCGCCGGTGCGCTCATCCTTGAACAAAACTTTTTCCCACGTCTTGCCGCCATCTTCCGAGCGGAAGATGCCGCGCTCGGTATTCGGGCCGTAAGGATGGCCGAGAACCGCGGCGAAAAGACGGTTGGGGTTGGTGGGGTCCACGGCCAGCGCCGGAATCTGCTGGCCGTTGCGCAGTCCCAGGTGGGTCCAGGTCTTGCCCGCATCGGCGGAGCGGTAGATGCCGTCGCCGACGGAAAGATCGGGCCGGTGCAGTCCTTCGCCGCTGGCCACGTACACGACGCTGCTGTCAGATGGCGCAACCGCGATGGCTCCGATCGATTGCGTGTCCTGGCCGTCGAAGATGGGATTCCAGGTGCGTCCGTAATCGTCCGATTTCCACACGCCGCCGTCCACCTGCCCCACATAAAAAACATTGGGCTCGTCGGGAACGCCGGCTGCGGCGCGCGTGCGCCCTCCCCGAAACGGGCCGATCATCCGCCAGTGCATAGTGGGCATGGGAGCGGCATGATCCGCGGCAACCAGCGCCGCAGCCGGCAAAAACGCCGCGCTGACAAGGGTTGCGTAAACCAGGAGGTGCGAAGGGGAATGCTTTTTCATCAACTTGTTTTCCTTTGTGGCCGCTCGGCGATCATCAGTTCCTGCGCGGATTTTCACCCGTACTTATTGGCATTTCTCAGCCTTCGATTTGTGGGGTAAAGTGCCTGCGTGAAAACTCGTTCCTGCGCCAACTTGCCAACTTGCCATGCCCGCGAAGCGGGCGC
>PLSH01000203.1:5578-33028 GCA_003165095.1 Acidobacteriaceae bacterium | reverse complement strand
CTCGCCATCCTATTCCCGTCGGTTGAAGACGACTACGAGGTCTACTGGAACGGTCGCCTCGTGGGCAGGTATGGAAAGCTGCCGCCGCATCCGGAGTGGTCCTACGACCTGTTTCCGCACACCTATGGCCTCGGGCCGGCAGAAAGCGGCGTATTGGCGGTGCGTGTGTGGAAGGCCCCCTTCGGCTCGTTCGACACCGGCAGGCAGGGAGGCTTCTATGCGCCCCCAAAAGTCGGCAGCCCGACCGCAATCGATGGCCCCATGACCAAAATGGATTACAGCTGGCTGCGCAGCCGCCAGTTCAACTTCGGGTTGAACCTGCTCTACGCGCTCGTCGCAATCTTCGGCCTGCTCACCTGGCTGCGCGACCGGAACCAGTGGCTCGCCTTCTGGATGGGCTGCTTCGCCGCCGCCACGCCACTCGCAACCATCCTCCTCGGCATGAAACTGCCACTCTCCCTGGTTGTAGCCATGGGCTGGAATCAGCCCGTTTATGTCATGGGCGACATCTCGCTCTGGTTTCTGCTCCTGTGGCTGCTCGACCTGCGCAGCGATCAACGGATTCTTCGCCTGGCCCGCATTCTCGCCATCATCGAGCTGTCCGAGGGCATTGTGGATGGCCTCGTCACCATCGGCTTTACCATGCCAAACCCCGTCCCCTGGCAGGTAATCGACATGGCGCTCATGCCGGTGGTCATGGTGCTGGAACTCTTCCCCGTCTACCTCGTCGCAGTAGCCCTCTTCCGCCGCAAAAAACTGGATGGGTCGCGCTGGGCCGTGGCCCTGCTGGCCTTCGTATGCCAAACGGTCTTTGTCGTGAGTGTGGGCCTGCAGCAGGGAAGCCGCTTCACCCACTGGACCATCGGCCTCAAAATCTCCGAGCCCCTGTTCACCGTCTTCGGCAATCCGGTCAATGCCCGCTCTCTCAGCGGCGCACTGCTGCTGGTCGCCCTCGTCTATGCCGTCTATCGCTACTCCGTCGAAAACCGGCGTCAGCAAAACCTTCTTGAGCAGGAAATGCGCAATGCCCGCGCCGTCCAGCAGGTCCTCGTTCCCGATGCCATTCCGCTGGTAGCCGGATTCACCATCCAGAGCGTATATAAGCCCGCCGGCGAAGTTGGAGGAGATTTCTTCCAGATCCTCCCCCTTCCCGGCGGCGGAGTTCTCACCGTGATCGGAGACGTCAGCGGCAAAGGCATGCCCGCCGCCATGACCGTCAGCCTGCTGGTGGGCACCGTGCGCACTCTGGCGCACTATACCCAGAGCCCGGGCGAAATTCTCACCGCCATGAATTTCCGCATGCTCGGCCGAAGTCAGGGCGGATTTACCACCTGCCTCATCCTGCGCGCCGATGTGGGCGGCAAGCTCACCGTAGCCAACGCAGGCCATCTTGCGCCGTACAAAAATGGCAAGGAATTAAAGGTCGAGAACGGCCTGCCTCTGGGCCTCGATGCGGCCGCTGTCTACACCGAGACAACCTACGAGCTCGCAGAAAATGAGCGCCTGACCCTGGTCACCGACGGAGTGGTTGAGGCCCGCGGCAAGACCGGCGAACTCTTTGGGTTTGACCGCGCCGCCGCCCTCAGCACCGAGGCCGCCGAAGACATCGCCCACGCTGCTGAAACCTTCGGCCAGGACGACGACATCACCGTTCTCACCCTCACCCGCCTGGCAGAGGTAAATCAGCCTTCCACGCTTGTGCCCGCGCTGGTCTGAAATCGGAAAAGAATACTCCTGGAGCGGCGCATCACCGCCCCGGCCATTCCTCAACCACAATCCCCAGGTCGTTCAGTTTCTGGATGGTCGTTTCAACATTCCGGCGGACCTTGGGCCGGTCCTTGGGCGCGGCCAGCGGCGATTCGGCCACCGCGATCACGCGCCCATACCGCCATGCCCCCGGAGGGATCGCGGCAATCGCCTTGCCCAGGTCCGCGGGCCGCAATTGCAGTTCCTGCCGCCGCGCCGCTTCTGGCCTCAGCAGCGTTCCCTGGCCCACCGCACTGGGATTCGCGTCCTGCATCAGAACGCGCAGGTTCAGCGTCTCTGCGCCCACTGAAAGAAATGGATTGGCCCACGCTCCCGGCTCGTGCACATCCACGTAAAGGCTCTTGGTCGGCAGCGGAATCAGCGCCAGTTGCGCGCGCTCCTGGTCTTCTACCGTCGCCGTCGCCTGCGCCTGCTTCTCCGCATTCACCGCATTGCTCGCAACACCCTCAACGGCCTGCTCTTCCTTGTGGCAGGCCACAAGCGCAATGGGCAGAAGCAGCGCCAGCGCCAGCACTCCCTTGATTCGTCGCGATCCAATCACTCTAAAAGGATAGCAGGGCGCCGCTCTCCCGCAGGCTGAGGGAAGCTCATTCCTCGTAATCAGCCCAGGAATCCTGTCTCCACCATCACTGCGCCCTTCGTCACCCCCAGTGTAACCTGCGTCCGTGCTCAGGAGGGCGAAACATGACCAGGGTTGTGGCCATTGTGGGCAGTTACCGCAGGGATGGGACCACCGAGGCCGCCGTTGAGGCCGTTCTGGCCGGTGCGCGCGAAAAGGGCGCGGTCACCCAGACCATTCGTCTAAGCGATCGACACCTCGAGTTCTGCTCCAATTGCCGCCAGTGCGTGCAGACGCCGGGCCACGCGCGGGCCAGGTGCGTGCAGCAGGACGGATTGGAGCCGGTCCTCCTGGCCATTGAGGAAGCGGATTCCGTCGTGCTCGCCTCGCCGGTCAACTACTACAACGTGACCGCCATCTACCGCGGATTCATGGAGAGGCTGCTGGGATTCACCTATTGGCCGTGGGGACAAAACACTCCCGCGCTCCGTACCACGTTGCAACCGCGCCAGGCCGTCCTCATAGCGTCGGCGGGAATGCCCGGGTTTCTCATTCCGCTGGCCACCGGCGCGGCCAGGGCGTTGCGCCTGTCCGCCCGGATGCTGGGCGCCAGGCCGATTGCGAATTTGTGGATCGGCCTCGCCGCCGGAGAACCACGCCATCCACTCTCGAAACGCACTCGCGAACGCGCTCGGCGAATCGGATGGAAGCTCGCCTGAACCCCATCCCGCGCCCAATTCCTTCAACCCCAGGGAAACTCGCGCGCGCCGGTCACCGTCAAATCCAATAGAAGCGAACAAACTTACCCTCAATCCAGGAGAATTCCGTGCCCAGGCCGCTCGCAGTTGCGTCGATTCTCGTTGCCCTGGCAAGTTCGGCTGTGGGTGACGGCTACAAGGCAAAACCCGCCATTGACTCGCATGTCTCGTATTTCGACGTCGCGGCGCGGCGCGCGGAATTGCGCCAGACCCAAAGCCCCCGCGTGCGCGCTGCCCTCGCCGGGCTCCAGACCTGCACCGCGCTCCCTCCCGCCGGCCCTCCCCAGGGACCGATGCGGATTCCGCCCCACTACCTGCACGGAAATCACGGCCCCACCAACCCTGAAGAACACGCAACCACCCAAATCTACGAGAAGTTCGAGCGTCGTGTGAACGCAGGGATGAACCAGTTCCTGGTCACCGCCAGCCACCCTGAAGCCCAGTGCGCCCAGGACGAGATCGACCGCTGGGCGCAGGCAAATGAACTCGTGGATTACGACGCCGTCGAGAACTCCCAGTCCTGGTACCAGACCGAGTGGACGCTCAGCTCAATTGCGCTTTCAGAGTCGGTTCTGGTCAACGACGCCCAGCTCGACCCGCATGAAATGGCGCGCGACATCGCCTGGATGAACAAGGTGGCGCACCGCATGGTCGGATTTCCATCGGAGTCGAAGCACACTAACAATCACCACTACTGGCGGGGCCTCGCGGCCATCGCCACCGGCGTCATCTCATCCGACACCGGCCTGTTCAACTTCGGCGTCCAGGCCTACAAAGACGCGGTCGATGACATCGACCAGCGTGGCGCGCTCCCCAAAGAGATGGCGCGCAGCGAACGCTCCATTCACTACCAGTCCTTCGCGCTCCAGCCGCTGCTTCCCATCGCCGAATTCGCTGAGCGCCAACACGTTCCGCTGTACAACTACACCTCGCCCACAGGACACACGATTGCCGATGCCATCAGTTTTCTCGGCGAAGCCGTCGCCGATCCGGCCATTGTGCGGGCGTATACGCCCGAAGATCAGCTCATGGATTCAGATTCGCCGGATTTCTTTGCAGCCATCGAGTTCTATCGGCGTCGTTTTCCTGAACGCAAACTGCCGCCCTCCATCGCCGCCGGCTTGAGCAAGCCCACATCTTCCGCGCGCCTCGGCGGCAGCACAACCGTAATCGCCGGCCAATGACAGCCTTTGCCGGATTCAAGAATTAACTGTGATCCCCATCCTATTTCCGCCTCTGCTCAGGGAGTTATGATTCTCTTTTTCCTGAAAGCCGAGGTGTCTTCATGGCGTCCAGAACATCCCGCCGCAGTTTTATTTCCACCGGTCTTTCCGCCGGCCTGCTTGCTCCCCTGGCCGGCGCAACTCCAGCCATCGGCCTCCTGAAACCGCTTGACGACCCCGCTCCCCCCAACTCTCCCGTCAAGCTCACCTATAAAACCCTTGGCCGCACCGGCCTCAAAGTCACCTCCGTCGGCTTCGGTTGCATGATCACCTCTGACCCCAGCGTCGTCGAGCGCGCCGTCGATCTGGGCATCAATTATTTCGATACCGCGCGCGGCTACCAAAACGGCAACAACGAGCGCATGGTCGGCGCCGCCCTCGGCGCAAAACGCAAGCAGATCGTCCTCTCCACCAAGTCCCACGCCCCTGACAAAGCCGGCATGATGCTGCACCTCGACCAAAGCCTTCGCGAGCTCAACACCGACTACATCGACATCTGGTATCTACACGGCAAAGACAGGCCGGACCAGGTTCCCGACGAGCTCATCGAAGGCCAGCAACTCGCCAAACAGCAAGGCAAAATCCGCTTCGCCGGCGTCAGCACCCACAGCGGCCAGCAACAGATTGTGCCCTGGATGGTGAAGAAAAATGTCTTCGACGTCGTCCTCGCCGCCTACAACTTCACCATGGACGCCTCCATGGACCAGGCCATCGACGCAGCCGCCAAAGCCGGCGTGGGCGTGGTCGCCATGAAGGTCATGGCCGGCGGATTTCGCGGCCTCAAGCCCGGCAATCCGCTCTCCCAGAAACTCGCCCAGCCCGGCGCGCTTCTCGCCGCCCTCAAGTGGGTCGTCAACAAGCCCGGAGTCGCCACCACCGTTCCCAGCATGACCGGCATGGACCAGCTCGACGAAAATCTCCAGGCCATGCAGTCTCCGCTCTCCACCGGCGACCGCCAGATTCTCGCCGCCCACCTTGAGCNNGATGTTCTCCGCTGCCTCACCTATGCCGATGGCTACGGCCAGTTCGCCCTCGCCCGCGAGCGCTATCTTGAGCTCGCCCAGGCGCCCGGCGCCCGTTGCGCCGATTGCTCCGCATGCACCGTCCAATGCCCGCACGGCGTCCACGTCGCCGCCCGCATGACCCGCGCCCAGGAGCTTCTCTCGTGAGAGCGCCGGCCCTGTTCCTCAGCCTGTTGCTCATCCCCGCAACCGCCGGCGCGCAGGATTATCTCAATTGCCGCTTCGCTCCCGGATGGGAACAGTCGGGAGCAATCCGCCAATACGTCTCCGGCAACCTCTACGACTACAAAGACGGCGGCGCTGAAGGCTACCTCGCCTACGGCTTCGTCCGCATGACCGGCATCGACTGCAAATCCGGCGCCAACACGCTCCAGATCGACGTCTCCGAGATGGCCGATCCAGACGCCGCCTACGGCATCTTCTCCGCCAATCTCGATCCCGCGCAACCCGTCGCCCGCATCGGCATGGGCGGCCAGGTTCAGCCCCAGAGCGCCAGCTTCGCCAAGGGTGATTACTACGTCGAGATCGTTGAAGTCGCCGCCGACCCCTCCGCCAACGACACCGCCATGCTCCAGGCCCTCGCCGCAAAAATCGAATCCCGCCTCGATGGCCGCGTCACGCCTCCCGAACCCTTGCAATGGTTCCCGCAGCAGGATCTTGCCTCCGTCCGCATGGTTCCAGAGAGCGTCCTCGGCCTCCGCCAGCTCCAGCGCGGCTTCGTGGCAAAGTACAGGCAGGGTCAGGCTTTCATCGTCGTTGAAGCTTCGCCCGAATCCGCCGCCGCGGTGCTCAAAGCTCTCCGAGAACACTTCGCTGGCGCATCCCCGGCGCAGATCGGCGACGAAGCGTTCGAGGTCAAGGTCCCATACCTCGAAGGCCTCTGCATCTTCCGCAAAGGCCGCATCCTCGCCGGCTACTCCAACCTGCCCGACGCCAGCCAGGCCGCCATTGCAGCGGCCAAACTCGCCGCATATATACCGTAGGCAGACGGGTACCCATTCCCTTCGCGTCTTTCCGGCGAAAGAGTGGGAAACCGCAGGTCTCAACCAGCCCTGCTCACCCAAAACTCTTGCATTGAATCAGATTCAATCCAGATTACTCAGACGAATAGATCTCCAGCAGCATCCGCGCCGCCTTGAACGAGGTCGTGCGTCCCTCCACAACTTCACGTTCCAGCTCCTTCATCCGTTCCCGCACGCCCGCATGCGATTCGAATCCCTGCCGCAATCCCTGCTCGATAATCTCGTGCATCCAGCGCCGTGTCTGCTCTCGCCGCCACGCGCTCAGCCAGCCGTTGTTGCGCGTCAGGGCCGCATGTTCCTTCACGCACGCCCAAAGCTCGCCAATCCCTTTGCCCGTCTGCGCGGAACAGCTCAGCGCCCGCGGCGTCCATCCCGATCCCGGGCCGGGAAAGAAATGCAGCGCGTTCTCGGCCTCCGCGCGCGCCCGCTCCGCTGCCTCCACGTTGGCGCCATCGGCCTTGTTGATCGCCACCACGTCGACCAGTTCCATCACTCCGCGCTTGATGCCCTGCAACTCATCGCCCGCGCCCGCCAGCGCGATCAGCAGGAAAAAATCCACCATCTCGTCGACCGCGGTCTCTGACTGTCCCACCCCTACCGTCTCCACCAGGATGTTCTCGTAGCCCGCGGCTTCGCACAGCAGCATCGCCTCGCGCGTCCGCTGCGCCACGCCGCCAAACGACCCACGCGAGGGCGACGGCCGGATGAACGCCATCTCGCTCTGTGCCAGAGCCGTCATCCGCGTCTTGTCGCCCAGAATGCTTCCCCCGGAAAGCTGGCTGCTCGGATCCACCGCCAGCACCGCCACCTTCTGCTTTTGCTCCTCGATCAGGAATCCGCCCAGAGCTTCAATCAGGCAGCTCTTGCCCGCGCCCGGCACCCCCGTGATTCCCACTCTGATCGAATTCCCGCTGTGCGGCAGACAATCTTCCTGAATCTGCTCGGCCAGTTCCCGGTCCGCCCCCCGCGCGCTCTCAATCAGGGTGATGGCCTGCGCCAGCACCATGCGATCGCCTCGCAAGATGCGCTCAACAAACTCCTCGCGCGTCAGCGGCCTGCGTGCCTTCATAACACGCGGAGCCTCCGGCGTCCCGCAACCGGGCCGTTCAAAGAGCGCGCTCTTTATCGTGTCCGCCAATCAGCTCCGCTCTCCCACTGCGCTCACCCTCAGCATCTCCAGAATCTTCTGCGCCGCCACCGGAATCACCGTTCCCGGCCCAAAAATCCCCGCCGCTCCGGCCTCATATAAAAACTTGTAATCCTGCGGCGGAATCACCCCGCCCACTACCACCAGGATGTCCTCGCGACCCTGCCTGCGCAACTCCTCGATCAGTTGCGGCACCAGCGTCCTGTGCCCGGCCGCCAATGAAGACACGCCCACCACGTGCACATCGCTCTCCACCGCGGATCGCGCTACCTCGCGCGGCGTCTGGAACAGCGGCCCCATGTCCACGTCGAATCCAATGTCCGCGAAGGCTGTGGCAATCACCTTCGCGCCGCGATCGTGCCCGTCCTGCCCCATCTTCGCCACCAGGATCCGCGGCCTGCGTCCCTCCGCCTCTGCAAACTCCTCCACCATCCGCCGCGCCTTCTTGAATTCCTCCGCTCCCCCGCTTCCCGCCGAGTAAACCCCCGCAATCGTGCGCGTAGTCGCCTCGTAACGGCCCCACACCTTTTCGAGCGCCATCGAAATCTCGCCCAGCGTCGCGCGCTTCCGTGCCGCATCTACTGCGCACTCCAGCAGGTTTCCATCGCCCGTTGACGCGCACCGCTCCAGCTCTTTCAACGCCTCGCTCACTTCATTTCCGTCGCGCCCTCGCTTCAACTGCTCCAGCCGGTTCACCTGTGCCTCGCGCACCGCGTCGTTGTCGATATCCAGTACTGGAATCTCCGGCTCCTCCGCCGCGGCATACGCGTTCACGCCCACAATCACGTCGCGCCCCGAATCGATCGCCGCCTGCCTGCGCGCTGCCGCCTCTTCAATCCGCATCTTCGGCAGCCCCGTCTCGATCGCCTTGGCCATCCCGCCCAACCTCTCCACCTCCTCAATCAGCGCCCACGCCCCGTGCATCAGCTCGTGCGTCAGCCGTTCCAGGTAGTACGAGCCTGCCCACGGATCAACCACCCGCGTGATCGAAGTCTCCTTCTGCAAGTAAATCTGCGTGTCGCGCGCAATGCGAGCCGAAAAATCCGTAGGCAGCCCCAGCGCCTCGTCCAGCGCATTCGTGTGCAGCGACTGCGTGTGCCCCAGCGCCGCGGCCAGCGCCTCAACGCATGTCCGCACTACGTTGTTGTAAGGGTCCTGCGCCGTCAGGCTCCAGCCCGACGTCTGCGCGTGCGTCCGCAGCGCCAGCGACTTCGGGTTCTTCGCCCCAAATCCCTTCACCAGCTTCGCCCATAGCATCCGCCCCGCCCGCATCTTGGCAATCTCCATGAAATGGTTCATGCCAATGCCCCAGAAAAACGAAATCCGCGGCGCAAATTCATCCACGTCAAGCCCCGCCTTCACGCCCGCCCGCAGATATTCAAGGCCATCCGCCAGCGTGTACGCCAGCTCGATGTCCGCCGTCGCGCCCGCCTCCTGCATGTGGTACCCGCTCACGCTGATGCAGTTGAACTTCGGCATCTTCGCCGCGCAATAGCGAAAAATGTCGCCGATAATCCGCATCGATCCCGCCGGCGGATAAATATACGTGTTGCGGACCATGAACTCTTTCAGAATGTCGTTCTGGATGGTCCCGCTCAATTGCTCCGGCTTTACGCCCTGCTCCTCGGCGGCCACAATATAAAACGCCATCACCGGCAGCACCGCGCCGTTCATCGTCATCGATACCGACATCTGGTTCAGCGGAATCTGGTCGAACAGAATCTTCATGTCCAGAATCGAGTCGATCGCCACGCCCGCCTTGCCCACGTCTCCCATCACCCGCTCGTGGTCCGAGTCGTATCCGCGATGCGTCGCAAGGTCGAACGCCACTGAAAGCCCGCGCTGTCCCGCCGCCAGGTTTCGCCGGTAAAACGCATTCGACTCCTCCGCCGTCGAAAACCCCGCATACTGCCGGATCGTCCACGGCTGCATCGCATACATCGTGCTGTAAGGCCCGCGCAAAAACGGCGCTATCCCCGCCGCATACTCAAGATGTTCCAGGCCCTCCAGATCCGCTCGCGCATAAAAACTCTTCACCGCGATATGCTCAGGTGAAAGCCATTCCTCAACCTCGCGCGCTGCTCCGGCCGCCGCATCCATGCGCTCCATCCCGCCATCCGAGCTGGTCTTTCCGGGATCTCCGCGCGCCTCCGTCTCCTGCACCCGCTTGCCGGCCTCGCGGGCGATGAAATCGGTCAGTGCCTCCACGTAATACGACCCGCCCCCCGCATCGGCGACTCGCGCAAAAAGCGCCTCGTGCTTCAGCAAAAGCTGCGTGTTGCGCGCCAGCCGACGGCTCGCCTCGTCCGGCGTCTTGTAGCACGCGTCGAACGGCGCAACCGTAACCGAATCCGCGCCGCCCAGCACTGCCGCCATCGCTTCCGTCGTGCCGCGCAAAATGTTCAAGTGCGGATCGGCGGTCGTCGTATTCCATTGCGAAGTCCGCGCCACGATCCGTGCCCGTGCGCCGACACTCGTTCCGCCAAAGCTCTTCACGGCCTGCGCCCACGCCATGCGGAACGCCCTCAGCTTGGCAATCTCAAAAAAATAATTCGCTCCAATCGCAAACCGGAACTCGACTGCACCCGCCGCGCGATCCGCATCCACTCCCCGCTCCCGCATCGCCGCCAGGTAATTCACTCCGGCCGCAAGCGCCAGCCCAACCTCATCAACCGCGTTCGTTCCGGCCTTCTCGTATTGATCGCCGCGAATCGTAAACAGCGTCAGCCCAGCCGGCGCAGCCGCAATCGCCTCCGCTGCAAACTCAACGTTCGCCAGCGGATCGAATCCCGTCGAAACCGTGGGCCGGCCGCGCCTGCTCTGCCATTGCATCAGCAGCCGGATCAGACTCTCGTCGGCATGCTCGAAATGCACCGGAACCTCGCCCAGGTTCGCCAGCAAAACCTCGAGTTCAGCGGTGCTGCTCACCAAAAGGCTGCTGAACGCAATTCCCTCAGTTCCCGCCGCCACCGCCGCTCGCGCCGATCGATTCGCCTCCACCGCGTCAACCGCATCGATCTCTTCGCGAATCTGCCAGTCCGCCGTCGCCCGCCCGCCGCGCACAAACGGAAACTCGCCCTGCGCGGCATCCACAAACGCCAGCCCCGCCAGGTCCTCGGCCCGGTAGTAGGGCTTTACCGCCAGCCCTTCCTCCGTGTGCCAAATCAATTTCTTTTCGTAGTCGGCGCCCCGCAGATCCCGCGCAATCGCCGCTTCCCACGCCGCCGTGCTGACCGGCGGAAACTCCTCGAGCAGTTTCTCAGTAGCCATCATTTTTCACTTGTCTTGGGCTCTTCCACCATCTCAATCAGAAATCCGAATGGAAATTCGGCTCTCGACTTCGGATGCACAAAAAATACAGTGGTCCCCCGCGAGCCCCGCCGCGGCGCCTTGTCAATCAGTTGGAACCCGCTCGCCCTCATCGCCTCGAACGCCTGCTGCGCGCTCTCCACGCGAAACGCCACGTGCGCCAGCCCGCCTCTGCCGCCATTTCTTTCTATCAGCTTCGCCACCGGCGACTCCGGCGTAAGCGGCTCCAGCAACTGAATCAGATTCGGCCCTTCGCCAATCTGTAACAGTGACTCGCGCACCTGGTCCGTCCCGCCCACATCTTCGCGATGAATCTCGCGAAATCCCATCATTTCGTACGCCTTCACCTGGCCTTCAAGTTCGCCCGGTTTCACGGCAATCGCCACGTGATCCACAAACTTGATCCCCGGAACCTGCCTTAGCATTTGCGCGGCGTCGCTCATCTCCCCAGCCTCTCGTTCCTTTTCCAATCCGCAACTCCGCGCCGNNGGTTCGCCTCTACCGCCTGTCCCGCCTCAACGTTCACCCTGATCACCAGTCCCGTTACCGGGCTTTGACATACCTTTGCGTCGTCGCCAAACGTGGAGCCTGCATGGCTCAACCCGCGCGTCCCAGCCGCCGGGGCCGGCGTCGAATACGGCGCATAGCTCGGCAGTCGCGGGCTCTCCTCTTCCTCTTCCAGCAATTCCACCTGCGCTACGTAAACTCGTCCGTCAATCGTGATTTGAAGCTTCAATGCGCCGCTTCCTTTCCGCCGCTGCTCTGCGGGACTTCTCTCACCTCGAGCGCAGATTGTGCGACGTCTGCACCACTGCCCGTCCCTGCTGCGACCATGCGCTCACCGCTTCCTGGGCAGCCGGCAGCATCGAAACCGAACGCAGCCGCACATTCTCGCCCGCAAACGCCGTCGCTGCCGCGGCAATCACCGCCATCGTCTCTCCTGCAATGGCATCGCTTTTTTCGCCCGCCGCAACCTCCGCTTCGGCCGCCGTCAACTCACTCCCCGGCGCCTGCTTGTCCGTCCCGCGCAACCCGCTCGCCTCCGCAAGCCGCGTTTCAAGATCCTTTACCGTCTGCCGCAGCGCGCTCAACTCGCGCTCCGCGGCATCCTGCCGCTCGGCCATCGCCTTCAGAGCCGCCATCACGTTTGCGTCTGTCTCTCTTGACCTCATGTCCGGCCTCCTCTCACAGCGGAATCAGCCCATGCTTCTTCTGCGGCCGTATCTCCCGCTTTGCGTGTAATGACTCCAGCGCCCGCGCCAGGTATCTGCGCGTCTCCGCCGGCTCTATAATGTCGTCCACCAGCCGTCGTCCCGCCGCCACGTAAGGATTCGAGAACGTCTCTCGGTATTCGTCCACCAGTTCCTTGCGCCGCGCCGCCTGGTCTTCCGCCGCGTCAATCTCCCGCCGGAACACAATCTCCGCCGCGCCCTCCGCGCCCATCACCGCAATCTCCGCCGTCGGCCACGCCACCACGCGGTCCGCGCCCAGTCCCTTCGAACACATCGCGATGTACGCGCCGCCATACGCCTTGCGCAGCACCACCGTGAGCTTCGGCACCGTCGCCGCCGAGTACGCAAACAGCAGCTTCGCCCCGTGGCGGATAATCCCGCCCCGCTCCTGCTCCACTCCCGGTAAAAATCCCGGCACATCCACAAACGTCAGTAGCGGAATGTTGAATGCATTGCAGAAACGCACAAACCGCGCCGATTTGTCTGATGCATCAATGTCCAGCGCGCCCGCCTGCACGCACGGCTGGTTCGCCACAATCCCCACCGGACGCCCCTGCAGCCGCCCGAATCCAATCACGATATTCGCGGCAAAATCCGGCTGAATCTCCAGAAAATCCTCGCCGTCCACAATCCGCACAATCACGCCCCGCACATCGTAGGCGATCTTCGCGTCCGCCGGCACAATCCCGTTCATGTCCCCGTCAGTCTTCAGTTTCGCGTTGAATGCCGCCCGCGGCGGGTCTTCCACGTTGTTTGAAGGCATGAAGCTCAGCAGCCTTTTGCAAATCTGGATGGCTTCCTCATCGTTGCGCGCAATCAGGTGCACCACTCCCGAGTAGTGCATCTGCGACTGCGCCCCGCCCAGCTCCTCCGCGCTCACCTCTTCGCCCGTCACCTGCCTTATCACCTGTGGTCCGGTGATGAACATGCGCGCCTGCTCGGTCTGAATCACGAAGTCCGTCAGCGCCGGACTGTACGCCGCCCCGCCCGCNNATCCCTTCCTGAACCCGCGCTCCGCCCGAATCGTTGATGAAGATGAACGGGCTCCCCGTCTTCAGTGACATGCTCATCATGTCGGCAACTTTATTGCTGTGCGTCTCGCCCGCCGCGCCCCCCGCGACAGTAAAGTCCTGGCTCGCCAGGTGCACCAGCCGGCCATCGATCGTGGCGCATCCCGTCACCACCCCATCCGCAGGCAGTTCCTTCTCCGCCATTCCGAAGTAGGTCGCGCGATGCTGCGCAAACAGCCCGATCTCCTCGAAGCTGCCCTTGTCCACCAGCCGCGCCACCCGCTCACGAGCCGACAGCTTGCCTGAAGCGTGCTGCCTCTCGATCCGCTCTTTGCCGCCGCCCAGCTCCAGCTCGGCGCGCTTCGCATCGAGCTCCGCTATCCGGTCCCCGATCGTCTTCTTGTTTTGAATCTCTTCTTGCTTGGCCATTCCTGCTCCCGGCGCGGCATCAGGACGCTCCGCCATTCCTGAGCGCCATGCTTTCGCGCCCCTCCGGGGAGTCCCATCCTTCTCGCTTGGCGCACAACCCCGCGCCCCCCGCGCTCACATTGCGCAGTTTACCCTCTCTGCATCCCTGTCATTCTAGGTTCGCGGAACCACCAAGGGATGTGATCTGGTTCACCCTTCTCCGGCCGTTCTCAAGCGAAAGACCCGTCACCAAATCGGCCTCAAGACTGCATGTAAGTTATTAATAAATATATTACTTACATCAAAATAAATCTAATCGCTGCCACCGCACTCACACTCACCACTCACACTCGCCCATTCATTCAAAACTCTCGCCGGTACTCCATCCTGAATAGATTCCTGTACCAGATATCCGCCGTCAACCCACGCCCGTACCCAGCGTAAATCGAACTGCCATTCGAAAAACTGATCCGCCCTCCTAGCTTGGCGTTCAGAACATTAATTCCCGCCGCGGATTGAACCTGGCTATTCTGGCCCGTCTGCAATCCCCCAAATACATGCCAGCTCACCAGCTCGAACACCGGTGCAAACCGGTAGCTGTCCCGCGTAATCAACTGGTAGCTCGGCCCCACCCCGTACATGGCCACATCCCCCGCAAAATTCTGCGAAGTCGTCGGCGTAGTATTCGCCGCATAAGTCGTTCCACCAATCGGGTGCGTATCTCCCGCTTCCGCTTCCAGCGCCGTACGATCTGAAACCCGCTGGTAATAAAGCACCATGGGTTCGATGCTGTAATGGTTGGTGCCGAATCCGTCAACTCCATTTCCAGTGGGAAAATATGCGCGCAGTTGAAACGTCAGGTTGCGCGCATCGGAATGAATCGCCGCGGCCTTCAACCCCGCCTGCACATCGCTGATCCCGCCGCCGCTGAAGAGATCCGGAGCTCGTGTCGCGCTGGGAACAAAGAACGGCTCAATCCACCGGTAGGGAACCATCACGAATGCCGACATAAACTTTGTGGGCGCATACTCGCCGCTGAAATACAGCTCCTGAAAATTCAGCGTCCGCTGCACCGCAACGGTATTGGCCGCCGGCGCGCTGCTGCCCGCATAAAAATATTCCGCGCGATCCGGCCGCGGCATGTCAAAGCCTGCGTCAAGCCGCAAACGAACCTCGTTCCGCACCGCTGAATCGTCAATGTAGCCCACCATGCTGGGATCGATCCTGGTGCGCTTCATCGGCGGCGGCGGAGCGTCCGCAACTGGTTTTGCTTTGCGCTGTCCGCTTGCTGCCTGCTCACCCGACGCCATTGGGCCGATAAATCCTGAATCGGAATGCGCCGGCCACGACACCGCCGCGCTCCCGCTTGTCGCCGCATCTCCGGCCGATGCACCCGGTCGCTGCGCAGCGAGAATCGAATTCGAGATAAGAACCACCAGCACCCATGAAACCTGTTTCATTGCTCTCCCATTTTAATGGCAGAAATGAGGTTACTTAGCTTGCTGCTCTATCTCCCGCGTTGCACCTTCAGGCGCAATTGGCGCTCGAGATACGTGTATTGCGCCTGCGCTGTCTCCCTGTCTTCCGAAGTCAGTTCCGGCATAATCAGCGCCAGCCCCTTGAGTGAAAGCCGCGCGCCCTCCACATCCCCCTCCTTCAAATCCTTTCCCGCAAGCGCCACATAATTGGCGGCCAAATCTCTGTACACCACATGAAACAGCGGATGGCGCTCAAGCGTCTCTCCGCTCTTCAGCCGCGTCAGCAGTTCGCTCTCCCGCTCCGACTCCTCCAGCGCGTCTTTCGATCCTTGCGCCATGAGAATCTCGCTCCGCAATTCAAGCATCTCCAGCTCCTCGATCGAAAGAGACGGCGCCGGATTTGCCAATCCCTCCACCAGGTCCAGCGCCTGGTGATTCAGCCGCTCCGCACCTGGAAAATCATTCAAATCAGCCAGCAGTCTGGCCTCATTATCGGAATACTGCGCCAGTTCAGCCTGGTATTCGCGCTTTTCCTTGTCGCTGCTTATCAGTTGCTTCGCAGTCGCGATAGCCCGCTCATACAACGCGCGCGATTCTTCGTTTCTGCCCTCCATCGCATCCAGCGCCGCCAGGTTGTTTTCCGCTCGCGCCAAGTCCTGCGCAGGACTCGGAGAAGATCCTTCGCGTTGCTCCGCCTTCCTTTGCCCCTCCGGCCGTTGCCCAATCTTTTCCAGCAATCCAATAGCCGTACGAAAATCGGTCTCCGCCCCCTTGCGGTCGCCCTGATCGTAAGACAGAATCCCTCGGTTGTAGTAACTCCTCGCGAGCTCCTGGCTGTATTGCTCATTCGCCGGCGCCTTCGCATGTATCTGCTCCTGCAGCCCCAGCGCCGAATCGTATTCCGTTCTTGCCTCGGCCCCAATCTGCGCATCATGCGGCTCTGTTTGCTCCAGCCAAACACGGTAAGTCTCGCCCAGCCAGTTATGGCAATATCCCAGCGCCTGCCGGTACTCTGACGCGTTGGGATATTGGTCCGCCAAAGATTGAAATCCCGCAATCGCCTGCTTGTATTCGCTCGCCGCAACCTCGCGCCGGTTGAGCAGCCGATTCACGTCGCCCAGCCGCGAGTGCGCCCAGGCCGCTTCCGCGCGTAACTCCGGGTTGCTCGAATTCTCGCGCGTAAACGCCGCATAAAACGGAGCCGCCTTGTCCAGTAATTCCTTCCTGAATGCCTCAATCTCCGGCGAATCGGCCGATTCGCGCGCCTGCTCCCGTCCCGCCGACGACAGGCTCTCATCCACTGCCTTCTTAGCCAGTTGTAAGTTCTCCTCCGCGCGATCCCGCGCCCGCCGCGCCACCACGCCCAGTCCTGAAGTCACAATCAGGAACGCGATCAGCGTTGCAACCGCCGCGCGAATCTGAATCACCCGCCTGCGCTTCTTGCGGCAGGCCTCCAGAAACCGCCGCTCTCCGTCGGTCAGCTCTCTGGCCGGTAAAGCCGCCCAGCGCAAAGCCGCGCTCAACTCGCCACCCGTTGCCAGCAGGCTCTCCGGCTCGCCCTCCCGTTCCCACTCCCGCGCCCGCCGCTGCACGTTGGTCAGATGCGCTCCAAGCCAACGCTCATTGTTGCGCAAAACAGGTTCCACCAGCCGATCGTGCGCCAGCTCGTACCATGTCGCGCCCGCGCGCTGCTCTCCACGCACCAGGTGCGTATCGATCAGCCTCTCAATCAAGCTGTTGTCCAGCCCGCCGCTCTTGCCTGCCTCGCGCAGCACCTGCCCGCGCACCGTTCCGCGCGTAATCAGCTTCTCTCCGAACCACTCGCGGATCGACCGTTCCACGCTTTCGTCGTGCCCCGCGGCCTTCGCCACTTCGCTCTCGTAATACTCCGCCAGCGCCCCCGTCACGTCGCCGAACGCGTCGATGTCGCTCGCTTCAATCACCGCCCGCCCCGCCCCCATGCGCTCCCATAGATTGCGGCACGCAACCTGCAAATGGAGCGGCTCAATATAAGGTCCCGGCTCGCTCTTGAACTCCCCGCCCGGCTGCTGCACCTGCATCGTCGCCAGGTCCGCAACCAGCCGCCCAAGCGCCTCAGGCGCAAAGCTGCGTCCGGCGCCCTCCACCGTTTTGCGGATCGCCTCCTCTGCCGCGTCTCTGCCCAGAAGATCCAGCCGAAATCTGTTTTTTAGATGCGTCGGAAGCTGTTCAGCATACGGATCGAGCGGTGCAAGATAGTCTTCGCGGATCGCAAAAATCGCCCAGATGTGCGGCTCCTGCAGCAGCTTGCCCAGCTGTGCGAAGAACTCCCGTTTGGCGTCCAACGCCAACGGATCGACAGTCAGCACCTCTTCAAACTGATCGAAGATCAAGACCACGTTCTTCCGTGCCGATCGCCGCCGCGGCCTCCCATCCACATACTCCACCAGCGTCATGGTGGAAATCGTCTCTTCATCGCGCTGCAGTAACTTCGGAACCTCAGCCTCGAATCCCAAATTGCAACTGCGCACGTACCGGTTCACTCCCTCGCGCCCATTTGAATTCCGCTCCAGGTTCACCCGCGCCGGAATCCACACGTCAAATTGCTGCGTCAGCCGCGGTACCAGCCCCGCCTGCAGCAGCGAGCTCTTGCCGGCTCCCGACGGAGAATGAAACAGAACAACTCGCTCCGCGCTCAGCAGGTAATACAGTTGGTCGATCTCCCGGTCGCGGCCGAAGATCCTCTGCCCCTTCTCCAGCGGCCTTGGCCCCACAAAAGGATTGGCGCGCTTCTCGGCGGCTGGATCAATACCAGTCATCGCCGCCTCCCAGCGCCACCGGCGTTGCCGCCTCGCCTGCCGTCCGCTCCAGGTTCTCCTTCAACTGCTTCAGAAAATCGGTCGGGCCGCCCCAGTAAATCGAAATCTCCGGAGCGTCCTCGCCGCCCTGGAAGTAGCTCTCGATATACTTCCGCGTCTTGTTCACGTCGGCCACGTTCTGCTCGCCGGGATTCACCTGCACTCCCACGTGCGCCAGGTCTCGCAAAGTTCGCGTCCCCTGCCGCGTGACAATCATCCTGAACAGCACCCGGAACCGCCAGTCGTCCAGCCTGAAACCAAGAAACAGCAGCGAACTCTGCATCAACTGCCCCACCAGCGTCGGCAGCAGCAGATCCAGCCGTGAAGCCGCAATCAGGTAATCGAAAAAGTCGTCCTCCGTCAGAACCATCGAATTCGGTTTTCCGAACATTCCAAATACGTGATAAACCCACGGGTCTTCCGGCGTCGGATTCGTAACCCGAGGCTGCGGCTTCTGCGGAACTTCTTCGCCCCGCCACGACGCAAACACCGCCTCGGGATTCTTGCCCTCCGCCTTCAGCACCCGCAGCAACATCGGCTCATAACTGGCATTCAAATAGATTGAAGCCGGCAACTCGCTCAAAATTCGATAAGGATGTGCGGCGTCGGCGCGGCATTGCCCAACCGCGGCATCCAGCAGCGACCCCAGCGTCCTCTGGCCTGCGTCCGCTCCGCCGCCCACCCGCCGCGCCATCTGCTCCAGAAACTGGTTCTGCACCGCCTCGCACACATAACTCCGCTTCTGCTCCACGCTGATAAACTGCGTCACTTTCGCCAGGTCCGTGCGTTCATGACTGGCCAGCGGAAATGCATGCTTCTCCGCCAGGTTCGCGGCCAGCTCCCGCGTTCCTCCAAACAGATCCTCTCCCAGCTCCGGGCCCAGAATCGGAATGAAACGCCCCGCCCGCACTGAACTGCAGATCGATCTCCATTTGTCGAACTCGTTCTTGCTCCCGCCGCCAAATCCCGGCTCGTACCAGATGCGGCCGTTGCGCAGGCGCAAAAACAGCACCGGCATCCAATAGTCGTCGTTCTTGCGCACTTCGCCGCGCGCCACCGCCATAGCCCGGTCGATCTGCCCATCCACCAGCAGTTCCGCGAAAAATCGCTTCATGAAAGCCGCTGCCGTCTTCATGAAGATGTTCCCTTGCATCGCAATCACCGCCGGCACACCGGCCTCGGCCAGCCTCGGTCCCAGCCCGGCTAGCCCCACGCCACCCTTGCCCGCGCTCTGGCACGACGCCAGAACCACCATCCGCGGCCGATGATCCAGCTCCCGGATTGCCTGCACCAGATCCTGTCCCGCAACCGGCCGTCCCTCGTCGAGAAACAGATAGGGCTCGCGCTCCACCAGCTTGCCGTGGCACACCAGGTAGAGAATGTCGAAGTCCTCTCTCAGCTTCGCCGCCAGCGCATTCACGGTGACCGCTTCACCCACTGCCCACTGCGTCACATTTGTGCCGGCCATCGCCTGCGTCGCCAGTGCGCTCTCGCCCGCCACGTCGATCGCCTCCAGCCCGTAGCTGTTCGCCGTCCCCGGATTTGCCACCACCACCAGCGCCCGCAGCTGAGCCTTGGGGCGAAGCCGGATCGGACGCCAATCGTCGCCGCTGTTCAGAAATCGCGAAACCACCGTCTGTTCGCCCGCAAACAGATGCGCATCCGCGCTCTCCAGATCCGGATCCCGAAGCGTCTCCCAGTGAATCCCGTGCAGCTCCGATGCGCTCGAATCGATTGACAGCCGCACCCTCAAAATCGAGCCCAGCATCGCCGCCGCGGCGCGGAATTTGCCAAATTCCGCGCGCACCTCCGCCGTGAAAAATGCCGCGCTCAGCGCCTCTGCGTATGCCTTGGGATCGTCTCCGGCAAGCTCTCCGAAATCGATCCTGATCGCCGGCTCCATCCGCGCGCGCTGTTCCGCCGCGTCCTCCCCGCTGTTGAAGCGGAATCCCACCGCATACGACCGCTCGTCGCGCTTTCTGAATGTGATCTCGAGATCGGCGTACCGGCTCATCCGTCTCTCCTTGCTCCACGCAGTGGCTTCGGTCTCATGCCGCCTCGGCCGCGTCCAGCAGCCGCTCCAACGCCTGCTTCAGCGCCTCGGCCGACCGCAGCGCATGCAGCACCGTTAGTGGATTGGCGGCCAAAATCGAAATCGCAGCCATCGCGCTCGCTGCCGCCCCAACCGCTCCCGCCGCTGCCATTCGCAATTCAATCGTCCGCTCCAGCGAGCACAGGTGCGTCTCCGCCAATGCGTAAGACACGGGATTGCTCCACACCGACGTCGCTCGACCGCCGTAATTGATCACCGTCGTCGCGCTCAACCCGTCCACCGTGGTCCGCAAAGTTGCCACTGGCTTCAGCTTCGTCAGTAGCGATTGCACCGTTCTCACCAGCTCTGAGAATGTCTCCTCCGGCCCTGAAAATATCCCGAACGAATAACTCACCGCCGCATCGCGCGGTCCGTCCGGCTCCGCCCGGCCCGCGGCGCTGGCAATCCCCTCAATCTCCGCGCGCACCTGGCGCAGAGACGCCAGTTGAGCGTCTTCCGCCATCAAAGCGTCTTCACTCCCGGCACCAGGCTCGCTATCGCCGCCGCCGCCGTCTTCAGCAGCTCCACCCGGTTCGCGAGCGCCTTGTCCAGCGTGTCGGAGTGTACCTTCCAAAGCGCGTCGTCCACCTGCCCGTTCGTCTCCGGAACGCACACAATCGTGTTCCCGTCCAGGCTTGCAATCGTCATCGCCCGCAGTTGCGCCCCGGTAAAGGCGCCATTTTCGTACTTCACCTCGTTGATGTTGTCGCTCACGTACGTGCTCACCTGCACGCTCGTAACCGTCTGAAATGAGTCCGCAAGCCACGCGCCGATCTTCTGCGCCGCCTCTTGCAGTGACGATGCCGCCCCCCTCACCGAGTCGAGAACTCCGTAATCGGTCAGCAGGGAATTCACCGGCGCAGAGGCCGGCGTTTGCGGAACGGTTGATTGAGAATCGTTTATACCAGACACGGATTTCACCTCCAGAACCGGCCGGTCGACCGGTTTCAATTCATTGGCCAGCATCAGCCGCACGGCTGGATCCCCAACCACTGCGTAGCTGCGCGCATCGTTATTCGCAGTCCAAAGTCCCGAGATCAGGTACGGATCCACCGCCGCGCCAAACTTGATGTCTTCGAGCGCAGTCGATAGATCGGACGCGAGCTCGGCATACCGCCCATTGAAGTACTCGAGCGCCGATCCCACCGGGTGCCCATCCATCAGCCGCTTGATCGTGCTCTTGAAAACCTCGGTCTGGCTGCCCGCCCGGTCCCAGTGAAACGAGCAGCCCCAAGCCCGCTCCACGTGGCCAATCACCGCCAGCGCCCCTCCCCGCGGATGAGCGATCAACCGCTGCGGCAACCGCCCCAGAAAGCTCTTCGGCGCAATCGCCGGCGGAGTTCCCGACACCGAATAATCGCTGAGCTGCGGTGTGCCCGCTCCAAAACACGCAAAATGCATCGCGATCGTCCCGAAAACTCGCGCGTCCCCGCCCACGTCCTCGCCGGAAAAGAAAAAATCTTCGGGAATCGTCTGCTGATAACCCGGCCCCGGCCAATCCTGGCAAAGCAGAGCTCCTTGTTGCGCCAGTTGACGTCGATCGCCCCTCGGGTAACACATTCCGTGACTCGCCGTGAACAAAAACGCCGGCGCGTCCCTCGATAGAAGATCGGCAAGCCGCCCCTTCGTCGCATCCCCGTTGAAGTACTTCTCCACCTGCCAGCCAGGCTGGCTCGCCGCCCACTCCGCCAGCGGAACCGCCAGCTCATCGTGGCTCAGCCGCGTCGCCGCATCGCCCTCGTTTGAAACCCCAAACACCGCCGCACGCCTACCCAGCGCCAGCGTCCCGGTCTCCGCCGCCACCACGCTCTCCGCGTAGGCGGCATACTCCGCCACCGTTTCAAAGTGGATCCGCCCCACCGCGTACTGCACGTCCAGTTGATACTGAAAACGAAACGGAATCGAGTTCGGATCTCCCACGATCAGCAGGTAATAAGGCACAATCTGCGGATCTACAGGCCCCGGCCCAGCGCCGTTGCGCTTCAAGAAATCCTGCTTGCTCTCCGCCGGTCCCTCCGCCGTTGCTAGTCGGTACGCCTTCGGCCCCGCGTATTCGCGATACCGGTCGCCGGCCTGTTGCCTGCGCAGCTTCAGCAGCGGGCTAAGCGCTTCGTAGATCGCCTCGTCCGCGCCAAATGCAAAAATCACCCCCCAGCCCGTCTCGGCCAGATTCTTCGGATCCACGCCTTCCTTCACCGCAAAGTGCGCTTCCGTGTCCCGCTGTCGCCGCCGCTTCAGCTCCTCTACGTGCGCCTTCTCGTCCGCTCTCTTCCGCGTCGTCCCCAGCGCAACCTCAGAGAACTCCGCAGCCGTCATCGGCTCTATGTCGTACCGGCCAGTGGCGCCGTTGATGCCGTTAAACGTCAACAACGCATCGGAACCGCTCATCGGCTCTCCTGAAAACGCAAAGTTTTAGGTCGCTCTTCGGGGAATGTCAAAATCGCAACCGGAGTCGAATGCTGCCAACCGGTTGACGGGTGTGTCAGTGCCTTTACGCGGCCATCCCATGGCTCGGAATGCCGGGCGCAAACCGCCCCTTCTCACTCCAATGAACCGCGTTCATCTCAGTCATAATGCAAAACTTACCCTTTTTCCCCGCCGCTGTCCAGTAAATGTTTTTCCCCTTCCATCTCGCACCTCAACCGCGGAGCCGCCCGCCCGCAAACCCCAGGCAGGCGTATGCTTGAAGCAGTAGCAGGTTTTTCCCTCTCTCGCCTTCGGCATTCCAGGCTTCGCTCCAGACGAGCACCTTTTCAGATACGCAACAGCACGGCCGGAGTGGCCATGACCCTCATTAAAAAACGCGATGTCCCGGATTACCTCCGCGACCGCAGAGAACTGCACCTCTGCAAGCCGGCAACCCAGCCCGATGCAGCCACCCTCCCCATCGTTCAGTCGGACGCAATCACTCAAATCCCATCGGAGTTTGTCCAGGACTATTCCGGGGAACATACCATCCCTGGCGCATCCATGAGGCCAACCCCTGATTCGACCGGCTCTTTCGGACCTCAGACGCCTGTGGTTTAGAAAAGCGCGCGGTTGTGAAGCCGCATTCCGCCCTCCTGCCGCGGAAAATCAACGGCTGATTCGCCAGGATTCATCGCCCCATGACAGCCGCAGGCCCTCAAATGTACATCTCCTGCTCTCCCGGTCTGCTCCACTGAGGCAGCCACAAAGTCATCATCGAGGGCCGCCGCCGCATCTTTACTCCAGCACGAAAATGTTCTTCTCCGCGCACATCTCCTTCAGCACCTTCGGCCACACCGTCACGCTCACTTCTCCCAGGTGGGCTTTGCGCAGCAGCAGCATCAGCGTGCGCGACTGCCCGATCCCTCCGCCGATCGACAGCGGAATCTGCTCGTTCAGGATCGCCTGGTGATACGGCAGCCGCATGAAGTCCAGCTGCTTTGACAGGGTAAGCTGCTCCTTCAGCGTCTCGGCCGTCACCCGGATGCCCATCGACATCAGCTCGTGGCGCCGCTTCGTCACCGGGTTCCACACCAGGATGTCCCCATTCAGCCCGTGCGTGTCCTGGCCCGTCTCCGCGCTCGTGTCGGTCACCCAGTCGTCGTAATCAGCGGCCCGCATCTCGTGCGGATAGCCATCCTTCAGAGGCCAGCCGATCCCCACAATGAAGATGGCCGGATACTTCTGCAGCACCGCCGTCTCGCGCTGCTTGCGCGGCAGCGTCGGATACATGTCAAGGATTTCCTCGGCATGCAGAAACGTCAGCGTTTCGGGCAGATCCGGATACCGCGGATCCTTCAATTGCGGGAACAGGAATTGGGCAAACCTCTCCGCTCCTACCATCACTTTCCAAATCCCGCCCACCACGCCCTTCAGGAAGTCCAGGTTGCGCTCTTCCGCCGTCATCACCCGCTCCCAGTCCCACTGATCCACGTACGCGGAATGGTCGTGATCCAGAAAATAGTCCTTGCGAACCGCCCGCATGTCCGTGCAGATGCCCTCGCCGGCCCGGCAATCGAACTGCTTCAGCGCGCCCCGCTTCCACTTCGTCGCCGCCTGCACCACCTGCGCGTCGATCGGATGAAGTTCCCGGTCGTTCGAAATATGGAACTGGATCGGCGTTCGCGAACCGTCGCGATCCAGCATGTCGTTCACCCCGCTCTCCACGTCCACAATCAGCGGCACTTCCACCATCATCAGGTTCAGTTCCTTGCACAGGTTGTCTTCGATGTAGCGCTTCACCTGGAAGATAGCCTGCTCCGTCTCTCTCGGTGTCAGCAGCGAACGGTAATCGCTCGGCAGCACCGTTTCCAGTTCTTTGTAATCGCCGATTCCCGGCCCCGCCAGATCGGCTCTCTTGTCGAGGAGAATAGCCATGAGATTTTCCCTTTGCCGGCGGATTCCGCGCCGCCGCTGCGCGTTTGATCAAGGTTTCGGGTCATGAAAAATGCCACTGCCGAATGTCGCGGCAGTGGCCATCGCTTGTTTCGTCTTGCGCTGCTGTGCGGCCCTGCGCTGCGCCGCGCGCCTGTGCACCGGGATCGCTGCCGTCCTCGGCCCATCCCCATTACGCCATTCGCTTGTCAACGCGCGCAGTGCCATCGTGAGCGTCGGCATTCCTGCACCTCGGTGCCGCCCAGAATAGTCGATCCGCGCAACGGGCCGCGCTGTGACTGCAATCACCGCTCAGCGCAACCCCTGCGCTTTGCGGCGCTTCACTTGACCACGCCCGCAGTCGCACTCGCGCTCGCCCATGACGGCGCATCGGCCATTTCCGCACCCGGCCGGTCGGCGATTTGTTGTGCGCAAGAAGGGTTCTCCTGCACCCGGCCGGATTTGCCTCGCGTGGATTCTTGAGAGCAACCTCGGCGCTGGGCTTGATCCGTTGAAGTCCTGGAGATGCAGTTCAGATTGCACCATTGGCGCTTCTGCGGCCATCGGTGCGCAGAAACTCGGCAATCCGTTCGCGCGCATCCATCGTAGGCGACACTTCCGAGTAGGCGGTGATACGCCCGGAACCGCTGCCTGGAGTTACGATATTGACTGGAATCTCAGAGGATCCCTTGCAAATCCCTGAATCAGAAGCAATTTGGCAGCTGAACTCTGTCCGATATATCGACCTACGCGAAATCTCCGAACCAGACAAGCGCGTGTTTAACGCAGTGGGAATCGTCGTGGAAGAAGCCATCGTCAACGAGGCAACGCAAGCTGTTAGCCACCTACCGGGGCTTGCCGGTGTGCTGGCCGGAGCCCACCCCATAGAATCGGTCGAGGGATGCAAGATGCTTTCCTATCGTGGAAACACTACCTGGCATACCTAGTAACCGAGGAACTCGTAGGGTCAAACACTCCGAACGGCTACGCCGATGAGGTCTACACAGGCAAGATTCTGCGGGTCTGTACAAAGTCACACTTTCTCGACCACGTTATGCGCGACACAGGCGGTCACATCCAAGAAATTCTGCATTACAAACTCATCTGTCTTAACCACCTTATCGATGTCGTTTCTTACCATCCGCCAGAAGTGAAAGTCCTTGCAAGTGGTGAAGGGCTCTCCAACCAGGAGACTTGGCTTCAATAGCTTTTCGGAGCGAGTCACCAGCGACTCGGGAAGCCTAGCCGGCAGTTTCTTTTCAATAAACAGGTAGGGTGCACCAGGCCATCCCGTGAAAGCTAGACCGTGGATGGGCGACAAGCGTCTCGGAACCCTGAAGAAAACAACGACGGACTTCTTTCCTGATTGAATCCGATGTTCTCATCAAGCGGCAAGCGAGGCGCACAGGGCTGGGCGAAACGAATTTTCTGTGAGGACACGGAGTTACGATGTAGAATTCCGACTTGCAGAGCAGATGGTCTACCGAGGGACCTCAGCATGACTAACGAAGAGCGCAAGCGCGAAAAAGCGGTCAAGAAGATTGAGACTGCCGTAAGGAAGGCCGTGGGCAAGGGAGTCAGCAAAAAAGCAATTGAAGACACCGTAGGGCAGGCGATCATTGTGGCCACGGAGAAAGTTGCGGTGAAGAAAGCGGCTGTTAACAGAACACTGGCCAAGGAAGCTCCCGCGAACAAGGCGGTTGCCAAGAAAGCTCCCACAAAGAAGGCTGTCGCCAAGAAAGCTCCCAGGAAGAAGGCGGTTGCCAAGAAAGCTCCCGCAAAGANNCAAGAAAGCTCCCGCAAAGAAGGCTCTCGCCAACAAAGCATCTGTGGAGGAGCCGGCTGCCAAGGAACCTCCCGCGGAGGAGGCTGTCGCCAAGACGATTTGAGCGTTGGATTCCTGGACTCTTGCCGTTCGTTCGTGAGGCGTTGATTCCGGTCGAACCAGGCGTTCAATTCGGACGCACAGACGCTGTAACGGAACTGGCTTCTTCCGGACGGCGTGACAATTGAGGAAGCGGAGAGGATTGTTTCGCACCCGGGATGGAAGCCAAGCGTCCGGCCTATGGTAACGGAATTCTATCTGTTTGCAGGTAACACTTGTATCCGGCCATCTGGACAGAACTCGGTTTTAGGCCTACCGTGACTCGCCAGCCGGGAAAGAGCGGGGTTCTGTGCAGTTGATTGTCAATTTCCTGACCAAAGTCCTCCATGGTCTCGGCTAACTTCCCCTTCGGTTCTGAGCTGAGCCTGAAAATGCGAAGCACCTCAATAGAGACATCACTGACTGCTGATAGGGGGGGCGGCGGAACAGCCAAAATCCTAAGATATTGATTATGGGAAGGATAAATCCAAGTGCCAAAAGCAACACGCAAAGTAAATAGTTTATTATCAATTAGTTATGGTGGAGGCGGCGGGAGTCGGATTATTGGTTGGCGTTGGAAATAAACAACTTATTGATTCTGAAGGCTCGCTAGAAACGCTGAAGACGGCCAATACGCGGATCTCAAGTACGCTACGAGTACACGGGATTTGGCAGTCTTCCCGGGTGCTCTTTGCACTCCCTAACAGAGCGCGGAGGAAGCGCACAGAGGAGCAATTATCGCGACCGCCCGCCAACGGAGCTGGGCAACTGGTCAACTTCTGAGCTCGCGACCGTGCATTGCACTTTCCTAGACCCCGCGGTGTTTGCCGTTACGGATACGAACTGCTTGGATCACTATTGAGCGATCTTGGTGTACCTGTACGCCGGCGCAGACTCGTATGCCGACCTATCGCAGGGCGAGTCCACGGTTTCTGTTTACCGAAAAGTAACTGCCGGTACTGGGTATCCATTTGACTCAGGTAGGCCCAACCTGTAGTGTTCGGGGTCATGGAAGAGGATTATCCGCGGACGCTTTTGGAGCTTGAGCGGCGT
Source organism: Acidobacteriaceae bacterium (assembly GCA_003165095.1). Next base: position 5,906 of record PLSH01000203.1, on the reverse strand, counting down.
TTCAGCACGGAGCAGGCTTGCCGGGAGTACCTGTTCGATCTCCGCTGGCCGGACGGATTCCGTTGTCCTCGATGTGAAGCAGGCAAGAGTTGGGCGCTGCAGTCGGGCCGTGTTCAGTGCGCCGGCTGCGGGTATCAGGTTTCGACGACCGCGGGCACGGTGTTTCAGGATACGCGAACGCCACTGACAGTGTGGTTTCGCGCCATGTGGTTGCTGATCAGCCAGAAGAACGGTGTGAGCGCGGTAGCGTTGCAGCGTGTGCTCGGCTGGGGCAGTTATCACACGGCATGGACGTGTTTGCATAAGCTACGCCGCGCTATGGTCAGGC
>PLSH01000203.1:0-5529 GCA_003165095.1 Acidobacteriaceae bacterium | reverse complement strand
GACAGCATCGAACCCGGCAGCACCGTGCATACGGACGGCTGGTCCGGCTACGTGCCGCTGCGCAAGGCCGCCTATCAACACCGTATCAGCAATCAAAAGGGGCATTCGGAGCGAGCTGCCGAGTTGCTGCCACGTGTCCATCAGGTCTTTTCGCTACTGAAGCGCTGGTTGTTGGGAACCCACCAGGGATCTGTCGCCGGGGAACATCTTCAGGATTACCTAAACGAATTCACGTTCCGCTTCAACCGCCGCAAATCGCGCAGCCGAGGCAAACTCTTCTACCGCCTGGTGCAGCAGGCCGTCGTAATCGAACCAACTACCTACAGACAGATTGTTGACTCGGCAATCAAAAGGAAATAACCCAAACCACAACCGGTTGGGGGAACCTGAGTCAAATGGATACCCAGTACTGCCGGTTAGCCGACCAACCACTCGGAACGCGACTCTAGGGGGTGCTTTCAGATGTCTTTAAAAATGGTTCGAAAAGCACGCCTCATAAACCCAACAGAATTATCGGCCGGATCTCATCAATTCGGCCGTTTGAAAACCTATACCTTTAAAAACAACGTGACCATCCCAGCGCCGACTCCTCTTCGAAAGATCATGCTGTGTGATGCTTCAATGAATACAAGCCGACTTGAACGAAGCCGCTGCGGCGCTGGGAAAAGTAGATGTACAGAGAAAGTTGGTGTGTCGTCTACTTGATGAAGCCGTAACTATCTGTTAGGACGCATAAGATCCGGGTCGGACAGAGTTTTGGCGTGGCGCAGTTATGTATTGCTATTTTTGGAGAGCGGCGCATTCAAGATGAGCTTGTTTCAGGACTGGAAGATCGGCGTCACCATCTTTCCATAGGCTAAAGAAGGTTTGATATTCCTTCCGGCTCTCTTCCTTTTGGCCTTGCAATTGGTCGGCGCGTGCAAGGCCGAGATGCGCGAGGATGGTCTTCGGCATCGTCGGTTCCTCGACAGCTGGGTGGTCTATGAGCTTTTGGAACTCTTCCCTGGCCTTCGCGCCCTGCTTTGCCGCGAGGTAAGCTTCTCCCCGCACCTCAATCACCTCGGGTGACACTAATTCATAAGGCCTGCTGGCTTCGAGAAGTGCGATAGCTGCCACCGGGTCGTTACGCCGTAGCGCCAACACGGCTTTGAGCTCCGGCACCAACACTTTGTTCGCAAGGGTGTCGTTGGGATATTCATTGGGCAGCTTGAAGTAACGGTCCGCAGCGGTTGTTGAACCTGCTTTGGTAGCAAGGAGAGCCCAAGTGATGCTTCCGTGGTCCTTGACTTGCGCGAGAAGCTGCGTGGCCTTGGCCATTTGCCCCAGATCGACCTCAACCCCGGCCTCGCCGAGCATCATGGAATCGGTCAGGGCGGGCTGTCCTTCCTTGATGGCATCGGACATGGTGCTGTGAAAGAGCGACTCCGACTCCTGCTCCTTCCCAAGGTCAGCAGCGAGGATGGCCTGGATTTCCAACGACAACCATAACTCAGGATGGCCGCCGGCCCATGCAATTTCGCGTTGCGTGGCTTGTGGATCGTGCTCCAGGAAGGCGATCTGAAGCAGAAGCTGATGCAACGCCGGTCCGTCCTTACCCTGGGCCTGAGCCTCGGCAATCGTGCGTTTTGCGTCAGCAAACCGACCCTCTCGCATGGAGGCGTCCGCAATGTTCTCATACTCGACTACGTATTTGACGGGGCTCATCTGCAACGCGTGCCGGGCCGCTTGGACGGCAGCCGGATAGTTGCCAATCTGAATCTCGAGGTATGAAAGAGCCTCCCACGATGTCTCGTCCCGTGGATAGATCCGGGTCCACTCTTCCGTGTCACTCACGGCGCTGTCGAGATCGTGAAGGGTCATCAGGTAGTAGTTGTAGCGGATGTAGAGCCTCTCCCACTGACTAACGCCCCCACTCAGGTCGAACGCCACCTTGGAGTAGCCGCCGGCTTTTTTTGTGTCGCCGAGGGTGAGATAAGCCGTGCCGAGGCTAGCCTGGGCCATGGCGAACTTCGGATCAAGGTCAACCGCCTTTTGAAAGTAGGGAATACACTCCAGAATCTTGCCTTGGCTGCCAAGACTGGATCCGGTGTTGAAGGCCTGGAGAGCGTCGAAGGAAAAGGTGCTCTCGTTCATGATGGGCACGTCGAATTGCTCGACCGACTGGCTGGATTCGCCGACCTTTTTGCGAGCGCCGGCGGCGAGACCATCGAGAGTGCTCAGCACAGAGTCTTTATCGGAGGCATCTGCTCGAAGCAGTGTCAAAGTCTTGCCGGTCAGGCAGTCCACCGCCTCAAGCGACATGGCGTCGCTTCCCCACTTGTCGCCAGAAGCGATTTTGCCCCGCAGCAACACCTGGTAGTTGCTGCGCCTGCAGACCTCGAGAGCGATGTCGCCGAGCAGTGGCGAGTCCTGCGCCTTTTGCATAGTGCTCAGGACGGATTGCTCTTCTGCTGAGCCCATCAACTGAATGTAGGGAGATTGCGCCAAGCTGAGTTCCAACGAGCTCTTCAAGGTGTGGTCGAAGGCGGGGTCGCCGGTAAGGTTAAGAAAGTCGCCCACCATCACTTTGCTCAGCTCCTGGGACTGCTGGTGAATGTAAAAGCCATACCAGGTTGCGGCGCCGGCGACGATTGCAACGCCAATTCCGGCCCAGACAGTCCAGCGGTGAAGCAGCGGTTTTGATTGCGTCAGCGCGGCCGGGGATGAAGTCTCGCGGATGACGATGCGCGATCGCTCTCGCATGAACTGTACGTTTTGGGGTTGGAGATCTTCGGGCCGGGGTTGGGGTGGTAGATCGGCGGGCGTCTCAGCCTGCACCCTCGCTGTGAACTGGTAGCCCTGACCGGGAACCGTCGCAATATAGCTGGCGCGGTCGGTGAGCACTTTGCGCAGGCCGGAGATGTATCCGGGCAGATTGCTTTCCTCCACAAACGAATCCGGCCAAACCGCCTTCAGCAGTTCTTCCTTGGTCACAACCCGTCCTGGGTTGGCAACGAGGTAGCTGAGCACCTGAAATCCCTTGGAAGACAGGGAGAGAGTAGCTCCGTTTCGCGTCAGGGAACGCTGGGAGGGATCCAGCTCGAATTCGTCGAATCGATACAACCCATTGAAGGACAAGTACTTACCCAATCCCTAGAAATCTCCAGAATATTCCAGAACGATTTCAAGACATTTCAATGCGTAGTGCGGTGTAGTCAAGCAGAAGTCAGATAGCTGCGAGCAGTATACGGGAGCACGAGGCATGAAATTCCTAAATCGCAAGATTCGATCTGAGGAAGCGGTCCCAGCAGAGGATGCACAGAGGATCGTGCACCGTGAGATCGAAATCTGCATCGAGCGCGAGTGGATCTCGGTAACGGCCGGAACGATGGCTGACGGCAGTTCGCAGACGCCAGAGAATGGACAGCGCGAATTGGGGTTGCTGTTGCCAACGGGCCTGCCCCCGCCAAAGCGCGAGTGACGCCGCACGCGACTCCCGCACGGTTGCCCTGTGCAGCCTAACCAGTAAATCGAAGCACGAAATCAGTTCCAGCGAGGTCCGAAATGAACCGAATGATGAAGCAGCATTACGTAAGTCCGATCCGCCTGGCCCCTGCAGCTTGCGGCCTGGTTATGTTACTCGGCCTCACAGTGGCGGGTATCGCACAACAGGCGCCAGTAAGTGCGGCTCCGGTCGCAGTTGCGGCGGAATCCCCGAATCCGGCCAAGCCGGGCAGCGAGGGCATCAAGGTCCACGGACACTGGGTCATCGATGTGAAGAACCCGGACGGAACTCTGGCGCAGCATCGAGTTTTTGAGAACTCATTGAAGGATAGCGGCTATAGCCTGGTCGGGTTGCTGGGCGGGAATTACGTAACAGGGGACTTTGTCGTCAGCTTAACCCCACTCACCGGGTCAGGTATTTGTCCCTCCAATGATTGTGTCATGGTGCAGTCGCTTACAGGCATAGCGGCAGGTGGAATCTGTAGCACCGCCAACTGCGTTGTTGGACTCACCAAGACGGTCAACGCGAATCAGGGCACGACGCCATACGCTCTTATTCTCGCTGGCCAGCTGACTGCTTCCCAGACCGGAAGCATTGGGAACGTGTCCGTCTCGCTCGGCTACTGCGGAGGCTTGAATGCTCCGGACACGACCATCACTCCTGCAGTTTGCGCAACATCGTCGGATTTTGGGCCCAGCGTTTTAGGCACCGATAACTTTACTGGAACCAACATCACGCCTATCACGAATATCTCGCCGGGGCAGATCGTCCAGGTTAGCGTGACGATCAGCTTCTCGTAAAGCAGTACGAACGGTTTTAGATAACGAACGCAAATTGTGGCAGGAGGATACGACGATGAAGCAATCGATGGGACAGGGGAATGTTGGTCGCTGGATGGCAGGCGTGTGCTGCTTATTGATGGTGCTGTGCGGAGTGCGTTCGGCGATCGCCCAGCAGAGCGCGGTGGCCAAGCCGGCTGCGGCTTCAACAGTGGCGGCGTCCGCGGCGTTGCCGACGGTCAGCACGTATGAGCCTGCTCCGTTTTCCGCGCTCATGCCGGGGGTGGTTGCGGCCCATCCGGCTGCGAAGCCTGCCGGTGAAGAACAGGAAGAGTCGCAGAAGCCCGGAAAGCCGGGCGGCGAGGGCATCAAGGTGCATGGCCACTGGGTGATGGAGGTCAAGAACCCTGACGGGACTGTAGCCGAACGCCGGGAGTTCAACAATTCGCTTGTGACTCTTGATGGGGACAGCATATCAGGGGACCAGCTACTCGCCGGTCTGCTGTCGGGCAACCTCGTAGCGGGAGCACCAACGATTGGATTCGTTTCGGGAGACCCGATAGGAAATGGATACAGAGTAACAGATATTTGCATGTATCCGAACGCGCCGACTTCCGCAACAAATGAACCGTTTACGTGCAACACGCCGAGTGTGAGTCCTACAGCCCAAGTGACGTTTTCGCCCGTTGTCGCGTGGGTTTTGAGCACCAACTTTACGGTTCCTGCGGGAGTTACTACGATTAATTCGGTACTAAGTCTGGTACCGACTTGCTATAACAGCACGGCGAGCTTCGTCAGCCCGGATTGGTACCACGGGTATCACTTCGTAGGTACTTCCTCCGGCCAAGGTTCAACGGTCCCTTCAGCGAGTTGTCAGAGCGCCATGACGGCTCCCCAGACATCGTTTCTAGTCAGCCTCACGTTTACCACGATCACGAGTGGGATACCGGCAGTAGCAACCCCTCTTTCGGTCACTGCTGGCCAGATCATTACGACCACCGTCACCATCAGCTTCTCCTAAATCCTTCGGAAAAACTCAACGTTCGGAAGCACGGAGAGCTGCGATGATGGACCGCGAATACAATTCGAGGACTGCCTGCGGAGCCGGTATCTCGCGCCGTCGACCTTGTGCGGCATCTCGGATTGCCTTGCTGTTGGCTGCGATTGCGATGCTGCTGTTGAACGCGGCAAGACCAGCCGGCGCCCAGGGCATCCAGGTGACGGGCACCAGCTTTCCGGCGACGTACACCTCCCAGAGCGTGCAGC
>PLSH01000354.1:6050-7795 GCA_003165095.1 Acidobacteriaceae bacterium | reverse complement strand
GATTTAATATCTGATTGGTACGACCCATTGATATCGGGAACCTGCGACAAAGGTGCGCGGCGTCATCCGTCGACGACCGTCGATGTCGCCCACTCCGTTCATGGTTGCTTGTAGGCCAGCCATATCGCGCTGGCAACATACGGTCGGATTCTTGAAGGGATCATAATGAAGCGGTTGTTGGAAGAAGTATTTGTGACGGAAGGTGTTCCACAATTTACTTTTGTGCAACCACCTAATTTCAACGAAATATTCTTAGACCTTCGAAGATCGGGGAAGCCGCTCATCATCGAAGGTCAATCCGGCACGGGAAAGACAACGTGCATAACGAAGGCCATCGAAAAGCTCGGCGGCACGACCAGCGTCACGTCCTTGAGTGCAAGAAGGGCTGAAGACATTACCACGATCACAGAGATCATCACAGAACGACCTTCTGGAACATTCATAATTGACGACTTTCATCGCCTGCATCCCGATTTACAGAGCGCACTTGCCGATTTAGCCAAAATGGCTGCTGAGCAGGGCGATGGGATGGCCAAGTTGCCAAAGCTTGTCCTAGTCGGAATTAACCAAGTCGGAAGCGAGCTAATTCACTTGGTCCCTGACATTGCGAAGCGCGTCGGCATCCACCGAATCCAACTAGGCCGCGAAGAGGATATTAAGAAGCTCATCTCTAGTGGCTGCAAAGAACTCAACATCCTAATTGAAGATTACAACACATTATTTGCGGAAAGCCGCGGCGATTACTGGCTGACCCAGCACCTTTGTCAGACCCTCTGTGCGGCACACGACATACTCGCTACCCAGAACGACCCCGTAACATTGACTATTGATCTGTCAGCCTTACGTGCGAGAGTCGTGGAGAGACTTCGATCCGCATACCATGAGGGCGTGAAACAATTTTGCCGGGGGCGTCGATTTAGGCCAAGCAACGATCCATACTACAAGCTTTTGCGCGCAATCGGGCAGCAAGACAGTTCAATCGTTGATTTGAATGAATTAGCGAATGCAAATCCAGACGTCCGCGGCAGTGTCAACAATGTCAAGGAACACCGCCTGAAGGTGTTAATCTCCGAGAAACCGGAATGTGACAAACTCTTCTACTACAGCGCGGAAACGAAGAATTTCGCGATTGAGGACCCGGCCGTTTTCTACTATATCAAGCATTTGAATTGGGAATCCCTAAGGGTTGACTGCGGGTTCAGAGACAGCACGAAGGATTACGAATTTGACTTTGCGATTTCCTTTGCAGGAGAAAATCGAACTCTGGCTAAATGCGTCGCAGATAATATCGAAGCTCTCGACGCAAGCATCTTTTTTGACGAGTACTTCGAAACCAATTTTCTCGGGAGGGCCTGGGGCAGTACGTTCCGGGAAATTTTCGCGAAGAAATGCCGGTTAGTGATTTGCCTACTCGACAAGAGCTACGAAACAAAGATCTGGCCAACCTTTGAGCGGGAGTGCTTCCTGCCACGGGTTCCAAATGGAGACGTAATTCCTATCTTTCTTGACGATACGATATTTGTTGGAATTCCGTCAGATATCGCGGGAATAAAGTTCAACTTCGACCCAAGTCTGGCTGGTTGGGAAAACAAGGTAATAGACGAGATCGTGTTTCGGTTACTGGAGCGGATTTCCTTAATTTGATACGCCGGGTGCCCTATCCTTGCGCTTTTTTCCCGGCGCAGGGGTGGGAAAGCACGAACCTCAACGCGGCTGCTCCCGGCACAGAGTCCCTCCGCCACAGC
>PLSH01000354.1:0-5995 GCA_003165095.1 Acidobacteriaceae bacterium | reverse complement strand
CAACTCCCGCAGAATGAGGTAGCTGCGGCGAAGGAAATTTTGTATGCCGATGAAACCAAACGGCTTCTTTGCAGAGATGGGGGAGGGGGGGGCACCCCCCCTTGGAACCGATATTCAGGAGAACAGATATGGATGAAGACCGATATGTAGAGGTAGCGGCTGACGGGCCGTCCCATCGCGCGCCACTTCACGCTGCCGCGTTCATCACGCCGTCTCTTCAGCCAGCCCCGCGCCCACAACCACCCGCCGCCGCGCCAGGCTCCGCGTCAACACATACATCGTTCCCGCCGCCAGCAGGCAAGGCAGCACCAGCCCCCTCAGCCCCGTCTCGTAGCTCCCCGTGTAGTCCTTCATCACGCCCATCCAATACGGCCCTACAAATCCGGCGAACATGGTGATCGTATTCATCGCGGCAATGCCTGCCGCCGCCGCGCGCCCGGCAAGAAACTGCGTCGGCACCGCCACCGCCGGCCCCAGCATCGACACGAACGCGATATAACCCGCTGCCAGCCCCGCCACCAGCATCCACGGCGTCTTCGCATAGCCCGCCACCAGGTATCCCGCAGCCATTATTAAACATGGCACAATGCAATGCAGCGCCCGCTCGCCTGTGCGGTCGGAGTGCGCGCCGTTCAACAGCATCCCGGCCGCTCCCGCCAACCCAAAGCACGCCACCAGGATCCCGACTTTGGTGATGCTCCACCCGGTCGCCGCCTGCAAAATTGCCGGCCCGGAAAAGTTGTAAGCGTAGTTCGCGGTCAGCGCGAAAAAGAAGTAGGCGCCGATCAGCCACACCTTCGGCGAAAGCAACGCCTGCATCACTCCGGCACTGTGTCCCAACAGCGCCGTCGCGCTGTCGGCATCGAGCCGGTTTTCCAGCCACGCCTTTTCATCCGCCGTCAGCCACGCGGCCTTTGCCGGACCGTCCGGCAGCATCTTCAGGATCACCAGGCTGAATGCCGCCGCCGGCAATCCTTCCACCAGGAAAAGCCATTGCCATCCCGCCAGTCCCATCTTGCCGCCCAGCCCCAGCAGCCATCCGGCCACCGAGCCCATCACCACCGAGCTCAGCGGAAGCGCAACATAAAACCGGCTCACCGCACGCGCTCTCATCTGCGCCGGAAACCACAGCGTCAGGTAGAAAATCACTCCGGGAAAGAATCCTGCCTCCGCCACGCCCAGCAGGAATCGCAATACGTTGAATTCGAGCGGCGTCCTCACAAACAGCATCGCCGCAGCCAGCAATCCCCAGGTGAACATGATCCGCGCCAGCCAGCGCCTCGCGCCGAAGCGAAGCAGCAGCAGGTTCGACGGCACCTCGCACAGCGCGTACCCGATAAAGAAAAGTCCCGCGCCGAACCCGTAGACCGACGCGCTGAAGTGCAGGTCCCGATTCATCTGCAGAGAGGCAAAGCTGATGTTGATGCGATCCATGAAGGCCAGCCCATAGCCGATTCCGATCACCGGGATCAGCCGCAGGCTTGCCTTGCGCTGCGCTGACTTGCCAATCGCCGCCAGGCGCGCCTCCGCGTCCAGGATCTTTCCCGGCGGCAGATGCACGTCGTGTGCGGGATCGGCAGCAGCCATGGGCGCTTACCTCGAACGGATCGCAATTTCAACAGAAAAATGGGGAATACGGAAAGGGGAAGCCGTGAGCACAATGTATCACAGCCAACATATAACCCGTTTTGCCGGCCGCTCCGGCCTCTGCCAGAACGCCGTCGCCCGCAGCCGATTAGCCAGGCGGTTCCGCAACGGCCCGAGACCCACCGCGCTTCGCCCAGGATACAGAGCGGCTCATCTGAATCGTGACGGCAAGATACCACAGACCGATAGCCGGGCCGGGATCGAACAGGCCCGCGTCCGCAGGCGACGAAGGGAATGTATAGAAATTCAGAAAAATCAGGCCTGCCCCGATCACCAGCCCGGTTACTGCAAATACTCTCCCAAACCGGGGATGCCGCCACATGGCGACTGCGAAAAAGATGGTCCCCAGGCCTATGTAAACATCAAATGCCTTATCGAGGCCGAGCCAGATNNCCGCCCAACGCATTCAGCAGCAAACCCAGCGCGCTTGAGGCAGCTGGCTTCTCCACGTCGAGCAGCGCTTTCAGCCCAAAGCACGCCACGGCCAGCGCAGGACCGAAACAGGCGGCAACGGCAGCCGTCGCCAGCATGGGAAGCGGAACAAAGGCAGCTAGCGGATAGGTCAGGCAGGCGACAAATCCCGCGACGATTCCGATGCGCACAGCGTTCACGCTTCAGTCCTCCGCCGGCTCAATTTATTCCGGCATAGTCACTCGTAACCGCACAAAAGCGAACCAGCGGCGCTTTCCGCGGTAACTCATCTGGTAGGAATCCAGGTTTNNTTCCCGCTGCAATGCATCAGGCTCATCAGGTAGAGCAGCCCGTCGTAATAACGCTGCTCGCCCGACGGAACCGGCGTCTTCCAAAGCGCATCCACAAACGCCTTGGCAACCGGCCCATCCGTCGCCGCCAGGCTGCCCACCGCGGTCGTCGACACGATCCCCGTCGAGTGCCGCGTCGACGTCGGCTTGCCGTCCAGCGTGTACGTGTCCGCAAATTTGTCGATGCCCTGGCCATAGAGAAATTTCTGGATACGGTCGCTCAGCGCCGTCTCCCGATCGTCCTTCCCCCACCACGAGTAATCCACGCTCCAGTTGCTCACGCTCCGCCACGANNTCCGGCGTCAATCCCGTCTCCGGCCCCGTCACGCGATTGAAAAAGTCCCGGCTCACGTCCGCCGCCTTCGCCCAGAACGCGCGATCCTCCACCGGGCCCCATCGCGCCCACAACTCATAAAACGCCGGCAGATGATACGACGCATCTGTCACGCCGCCCGGCAAATTAGGCACAAAGCGGATCATGAAGTGCGGCTCTTCCACCATCGGCCCAATCTCTTCCGCGTGCGGCCCGCGGTTAAACCGGAACGTCTGCGGACTCGCGCCGCCGGCCTTCGCCTCCGCCTCCATCCGGTGCTGATTGGGGCTTGGCCACGGATGATCCGGCGGCGTAAACGGCGCATCGCCGGGATGAACCCGGAACGGGCTCGTTCCCGTCAAATCCGCATGGTGCCGCATCCCGCGCAGTATCTTGTCCGCCTCAGCCTGGTAGTTGTAAATCCCCTTTCCGTTGCCCCACCGGTGCGCCGCAAAATACAGCGCCATGGTGAAGTACTCTTCCCCATCCGGCGCTGGTCCCGTCGAGCGCGGCGTCCCGTCCGTGTTCATTGACCACGCAAAGTAGCCCGCTGAAGGATTCTTCGCATCGGTAATCAGCATGTAAGTATTGGCCCAGTTCCACAGCGCGTCAAACTCCCGCTTCTTGCCGAGTTCCACGGCAATCATCATGCCGTAGCTCATCCCCTCTGTCCGCGCATCGTTGTTGGCCCAGTCCGTCATGTAAGCCAACGTGCCGTTCGCGTTCGCTCCCGTCTCAAAGTAGATGCACTCTTCCTGCCCGTCGCCGTGAAACAGTTGCTGGAACGCCTTCTCGATCTTCGCCCGGCTCTCCGCCGCCGTGTGCCCCTGCTCCGCAAACAGATCGCGGTAACGATGCGTCTTGTAGGCCCCCTGCCCATCTCCCGGCATGGGTTTGATCTCCTTGAGCGGCGCGTTCACATGGGGCGCAGGCATTACGAATCCCGGCAGCGTCCGCGCAGCAGCAGGAGCCGCCGGAGCAGGAGCACCCGGAGCCTGCGCAAACCCCGCGCAAGCAACAATCAGATAAACAGCGGCAACAAAAAACCCAAATCGAATCCGCAAAATCACAACCACATCCTCTCAAAGCCGCTTGAAGCAACTACTATCGCGTGCCCGGCTCAGTCCCTGATCACTGACCCCTATTCCCTGCTCGCGTATTCACTTATTCACTTATTCACTTCTTCACTCGTTCCCGATTCCCTATTCCCTGTTCCCTGTCTCTAAATGCTCTTCCCCGCCTTCACCTCCGCGCTCCAACTCCCGTCTTCGGTCCCGAAGCTAAACGCGATCTGGTCCGCCGCAACCTTCCCCTTGTACACCAGCTTGTAAGTGTCGCCCTGGTAAACAGTGTTCAACCAGAACGTCACCGTATCGCCGTCGATCTTGCCCTCATGAATCTCGATCGACCCGGCAGCCATCCCATCCACCGTTCCGGTCACCACCCTGCCCGCGCTCTTCAAATGAAACGCCACCGGCACGCTGTTGCCGTTGAACTCGAATGCGCCCTTCCAGTTCCCGTTTACATCCGGCACGGCCGGCGTCGCGACCGCATCCACACTCCTTTTTGCCGTCAACTGCGTGCCCCAGCTTCCGTCCTCGGTCCCGAACGTGAACGCAATCTCGTCTCCCGCGGCCGACACCGTCCCGCGGTACACCAGCTTGTACATATCGCCCTGGTAAACCGTGTTCAACCAGAAGCTCACCGTCGTCCCGTCCAGTTTCCCGTCGTGAATCTCCGCGGGCGACGTCTCCAACCCCTCCACCGTCCCCGTCACCGCATTCCCCGCAACCGTCAGATGAAGGGTCAGCGGCACGCTGCTGCCCTGAAAGTCGAATGCTCCCTTCCACGTCCCGCTCAGGTCCGCGGCCCGCACGCAAGGCGCCAGCCCCACCAACAACGCCACCAACCCAGCCATTCGCAACACCTTCCTCATCCCCACCCCTCCCAAATCAATGGAGTCTACCACAAGCCAACCTGTTCCCTGCGTCCCTTTTCCCTGATCACTGATCACTGACCACTGACAACTGCTCCCTGTTCCCCGTCACAGGACGTTCACACTCCGCCTGTGATAGCATCCGTTTTTCGACCAAGTCGCCCGGCGGAAATCCCTCCAACTGCTCCGCCCGGCGCAGCTGAGACCATCCGAATGGATGAGGAAGACGGCAGAACCGGACCTCGAGCCCGGCAATTCGGCCCCTTGAACGCCCCCGCGGGCGTCCCCGCAAAACCTCTGTTCCACTCTCTTTCGAGCCCTCAATCTCCATCCAAATCAACGCGTCTGGGAGATCAAATCCCCAGTCCGGACCCAATTAAATGAACCAAACCAGGAGAACCAAATGAAAACGTACCAGGGAAGTGNNCTGTAGTGGGGCATGCGCACAGCGGTAAAACCACCTTGATCGCCGCCATGCTGCATGCCGCCAAAATGACTCCCACCCAGGGCCGCGTCGAAGACGGCTCGGCCGTTACCGCCTACGACGAAGAAGAAGTTGCCCGCGGCGTCACCATGCAGAACGCCGTCGCCTTTGTCGAGTGGCAGGGCGTAAAAATCAATCTCATCGACACCCCCGGCTTCCACATGTTTACCCACGAAGCCCGCGCCGCGCTGCTCCCCGTCGAATCCGCCGTCGTCCTCGTCAACGCCCAGAATGGCGTCGAGGCCGTCACCGAGCGCGTTTGGCGGTTCGCTGAGGAAGCCAACATTCCCCGCATCGTGCTCGTCAACCAGATGGACCACCCCAAGGCCGGCGGCGGAAGCGGATTGAGCGCCCTCATTGACGACATTCACGAGCGCTGGGGACGCAACTGTGTTCCCGTCCAGTTGCCCATCTCCGACGCCCAGGGATTTCACGGCGTAGTCGATCTCGTCACCATGCAGGCCTTTACCTATATCCCCGGCGGCGACGGCCGCGGAAAAGTCTCAGGCGAAATTCCCGCCTCGCTCGTTGCTGAAGCCAAAACCCGCCACGAGGCTCTCGTCGAACTGGTAGCCGAAGGCAAAGACGAGCTCATGGAAGAGTATTTCGAGAAAGGCACAATCGCTGAAGACCACCTCATCGCCGCGCTCCACGAGGCCATCCGCGATGACCGCATCTTCCCCATGCTCTTTTCCAGCGGCCTGGCCAACATGGCCCTCGACCATCTTCTCGACTTCATCAAGGTCTACGCGCCCTCGCCCGTCGAGCGCGCTCCCTACGCCGTAAAAACTCCGTCCGCAACCGCCGACGCGGACGACTCCGGCGTCTCCTTCCGCAAAGTCGACGACAAGGAG
>PLSH01000130.1:8966-22268 GCA_003165095.1 Acidobacteriaceae bacterium | reverse complement strand
GCCTGCCTGGAGTTGGGGCGGACAAAGCCGAAGCCGTCGCGATGGAGATCGAGCCGCCCGGCGGCTAAATTGTCTCTCCCGGCGTAATTCTCGCGTCCGCCTGTCCCAGCACTGGAAACGGGCCGGGGAATGCTCCAGATTTCGCGCTCCAGCTTGGCCAGTTGGCCGCGCGCCGTGAGCCGGGCAAGCTGTTCAAGGAGCAGTCTCCGCTCGCGTCCGCCGCCCAGGCCCAGCTCGCGCACCAGTTGCTTGTATCCGGCTTTGCCGCCGGCGGAGCGGGCGATCCGCGCCAGCAGGTCCTTGTCGGTCATAGTTCAAGAGTAAGGCTATCGTGCAAGGGACGCGCAGGCGGGGCGCAAACAGAATATTGATGAAAGGATTATTGTCAGAGTTGGCTACCGGAGAAGTTGTTGGTGCGCCGATTCGTGCAACTGCGGTGGTGAGGCTTAGAATAGCGGGGATGCACCAATTTGGGGCGGACCAAGATGGAATCGCACCAAGCCCTGGTTGCCGGCGGGTTTGCTGAAAGGGAGAAAATACGGCAGGCCGCACTCTTATTTTTTTGGAATCAAGCCATTGGCCGCTGCCTTGGCATTTCCCCGTCCCCCTGGGACAGAAAAGGAATCACTTAGCGCTATGTGGAAACCAAATCAGACCGGATCGATGAATCTCAACCCCGTCCCGGAGCCTCCTCGCCCCACGCCGCAGGCCGCCCCGGTTGAACCGCCCAGCCGCGCCCAGACAGCCATCTCGGGCGAGCAAGCCACGATCGGCAAAGGCCTGGTGATCAAGGGCGAGATTACCGGCTCGGAGTCGTTGTATATCGACGGCAAAGTGGAAGGCACAGTGAATCTGCCTGGAAACCGCGTGACCATTGGCCGTAACGGCCAGGTGTCGGCCAATATTACCGCGCGAGAGATTGTGGTTCTGGGCAAGGTCCGCGGCAACGTCTCAGCCACGGATCGCGTTGACATCCGCGCCGAGGGCTCACTGAGCGGCGACGTGGCGGCGGCGCGCATCAGCATTGAAGACGGCGCATTCTTCAAGGGCGGAATCGACATCCGCAAGCCCGACTCGAAGCCGGTGGCGGCGAACGGTACGCCGGAAGCAGTGAAAGCGGCACAGTCGTAGCGCCGCTCTAAGACTGCTTGTTTCCAGGCGCTCCCGCCCTGGCGGGGGCGTTTGTGTCTATTGGAGCCGTAATCGCTTCAGAGCGACCTTGGGCAGGGCCGATCCGGTTTTGTCGAGGATGACCTTTACCACTGCCAGCCAGAGCATGATTCCGGCGATGAGGATTGCCAGGTCCGCCGTGTGCGCCTGGCGGAGCAGGTGCGCACCATGGAGATGGCTGGAAAAATAGCCAAGCGCGCTGCCAATGGCCCAGGAGAGAAGCGCCACTGCGCCGCCGCCGGCGAGAGCGGCCAGAAGGCAGCGGCCCATTTCAGCGTAATCGAGGCTGGCCAGCGACACCATGCGGCGCCGGTGCAGCAGAATGGCGATGACCAGGGTCTGCATGGCGATGCCGATATTAGAGGCGTAGGCCAGGCCGATGGCTCCCTGCGCGTTATACAGCGCGGAATAAATCGGCAGCGAGATGACGGTGATGATGGTTCCCGCCACCATGGGGACGAAGGTGTTTCCCGCCGCGTAAAACGCGCGCGCGTAGATAGCCTGCGCTGCCCAGAGAAACATGGAGACGGAGAAAACGGCGAAGTAGGCGGCGCACTGGCGCGCGTCGGCCGGCGTAAAGCGTCCGCCAGTGAAGACCAGGTCGATGGCGGGCCGGCCAAGCGCGATCATTCCCGAAGCCACGAGCAGGCCGAGCGAGGCCACGCGCGAAACCGAGTCAGCCACTCTGACGGCGAACTCGTAGCGGCGCTGTTGCGTCCAGAGTATGGCGAAAAACGGCATGGAGGCCGCGCCGGCAGCCTGGGCAAGTATGGCCATGGGCGCGGAAAAGAGCTGTTTGGCATAGCTCATGAGCGAGACGGCGCCGCCGACTCTTGAGGCAAAGTGGGCGATGATCCAGTTGTCGGCGGTGACCAGGGAAACACCGGCCATCAGGGGCAGCGAGAGCCGCACCCACTCGCGCAATCCCTCGTCGTGCCAATCGAGAATCACGCGGTAACGCGTGCCGGCGCGGCGAGCGAAGATTGCGTTGAGGAGGAACGGGCCCAGAATTGCGCCGCCCACGGTGCCCACTGCCAGCGAGGAAACACCGATGTGCTTGACCAGCAGCAAGCCGCCGACGATGGTGCCCAAACCGTAGATGAGGGGCGCCACCGCCTGCGCGCTGAACTGCTTGCGCACCATGAGCACCGCGCCAAAGACGCCGCCGGCGAAGAAACACAACTGCGCGGGCAGCAGGATGCGGGTGAGCTTGACGCAGAGCGCGGCTTTTTGCGGATCGAATCCGTTGAACCACCAGCGAACGTACCATGGGGCAAATATCTCGGCCAGCACGATGGCCGCGCCCAGAACCAGGTACATGGTGGTGAGGATGACGGATAGCGAGCGCTCGCCCTCAGCCTCGCGTCCGGCTTCGCGATAGCGCGTAAGGATGGTGACGAAGGTGATGGAGGCCGCGCCGCCGACCAGGAAGTAGGAGATCATGTCGGGCAGGACGAAGGCGGCGTTGAAGGCGTCGGCGGCAACGCCACTGCCGAAGAGCCACACGATGTATTTGACCCGCACCAGCGCGATGATGCGCGACAAGAATGTGGACACCATGAGCACCACGGTGGCCGAAAAAACACTGTGCGCATGGGAGGGGTGAAAGAGTCCCAGGCCGCGCGCCCACCACGAACGCGCGCGCGGGGAGGGTTGGGTTGAGGATGAGCCTGCCACTGGAGTCGATTTTACCGGTCTGCGTGCCTCACAGTCTGTTATTAACCATGGAGCGGGCACCCCGCGGTCAATACCCAGCCACAAGGTATGCGGAAGATGGTCCGGCGCGCGTGTATTCTGTCCCAGAGGATATTGCATGCAGCGGCGTCTCATTGGTTCAGGAGTGTTTTTTTTGCTCGGATTCACGGTCGCAGCGCAGACGATTCACGGGCGCAGCGGCATTACGCTTCCCCCTCCGCCCGATGCGCAGGCTGTCCCGGTCAGCGACGATTATTTCGGGACCAAGGTAGTGGACAGCTACCGCTGGCTTGAGGATGCGAAGAGCCCTGAGACGAGGGCGTTTATCGACGCAGAGAATGCCTACACCGACCGCTATCTGAAGCAGGCGCCGATCCGCTCGCAGGTGACCGACGATCTGGAGTCCCTGGAGCGCGTAACGCAATGGTCGATGCCGATCGAGCGTGGCAACGATTATTTTTTCGAAAAGCGGCTGAGCGGCGAGGATCAATCCTCAATCTACGAGCGCCACGGCTGGACGGGAAAGGACGAGCGGTTGATCGATCCGGCTCAGTTCAGCCGCGATCCCAACACATCGGTCGACCTGGCAGATGTGTCGCGCGACGGCACGCTGGTGGCGTACAGAGTTCGCGCGGGCGGAGCCGATGAGACCACGATCTGCGTGTTCAACGTAAAAACACGCAAGAAGCTGGAAGATGAGCTGCCTGCCGCAATTCACTGGTCGGTGAACTTCACGCCCGACGGCAGCGGTCTCTTTTACACGCGCACCGACCGGCTGCATGCACTGCTGTTTCAGCACGTGCTGGGCACGCGCCCCTCGCACGACACACTGCTGTTCGGGAATGAGTTTCGCGGCGAGGAACTGGGCCCGATCGACATGATCCAGTCGAACGTAACCGATGACGGACGCTACCTGGTGGTGGAGGTGAACCGCGGCGTGCCCGCCAAGCGCGTAGACATCGTCTTCCAGGATTTGACCAAGCCAGGCGCGCCGTTTGACGTGCTGGTGTGGGGTCTCGACGCGCATTTTTCCGCCATCTACGCCAGGGGCGCGTGGTATGTGCGAACCGATTACCAGTCTCCCAATGGGCGGATTATGAAAGCCGATCCCGGCGTTTTGCCCGACCAGTGGGCAACCGTAGTGCCGGAAGGTCCGGACGTGATCGACGGTTTCTCCATCATCGGCGGCAAGATCTATTTGAGGCGGCTGAAAGATGTGAAAACAGAGGTCACAGCCTACACACTGGACGGCAAGCCGGCTGGAGCGATTGCGATGGACGGCATCGGCTCGGCCTCTGCCGTGTATGGGCGCGCGGCGGATCGCTACGGATTTTTCAGCTTCGAGTCGTTCATTGTACCCCCCACCATTTACCGGCTCGACACCACGACCGGCCAGCGCGAGGTTTTCGCCCAGCCGCGAATTCCGTTCGATTCCAGCCAGTACGAGCTCACTCAGGTCTTTTTCAAGTCGAAGGACGGTACGCGGGTTCCCATGTTTATCGCCGGGAAAAAGGGCCTCAAACGGGACGGCTCCACAAGGCTGCTGATGACCGGATACGGGGGGTTCGATCTGAGCGAGCTTCCGGTTTGGAACCCTGTCTATGCATGGTGGATGGAGCAGGGAGGATGGTTCGCCCTGCCCAATCTGCGCGGCGGCAGCGAATATGGCGAGCATTGGCATGAACAGGCCATGTTTGAGAAGAAGCAGAACGTTTTCGACGATTGGTTTGCGGCGGCTGAGTACTTGATCGCAGAAAAGTACACCTCACCGGAGCATTTCGCCATCACGGGCCGGTCGAATGGCGGGCTGCTGATGGGCGCTTCCATTACCCAGCGGCCGGAGCTGTTTTCAGCCGTGCTGTGCGGTTATCCTCTGCTCGACATGCTGCGTTACCATAAGTTTCTTCAGGGTCCCCACTGGGTGACGGAGTACGGGTCGGCGGACAACCAAAAGCAGTTTGAGTACCTGCTCAAGTACTCTCCATATCAAAACGTGAAGGTGCGCACGGATTATCCGGCGGTGATGTTCTTTACCGGCGACAGCGATACGCGCGTTGACCCGCTTCATGCGCGCAAGATGACCGCGCTGCTGCAAGCGGCTTCAAAGAGCGGCCGCCCGGTGCTGCTGCACTATAGCGTGAACGGCGGGCACTCGGCCGGGGTGAGCCTGGAGCAGTTGATCCAGGACAGCACGGACCAGCTCACCTTCCTGTGGACCGAAACCGGACAGTCGGCCGATCGCAAGTAACTTCACAAATACTTCCATATGAGTACCCAAGGCGGTGGTCCAGCGTAACCTGATGCGCCTGGTAAAGGACTCCGATAAAGAAGGTGCGGGACCGAAAAATCAGGTCCGATGCGGTGCGCTTTATTGGCCGCAAACGCAGGAGAATTGAAGGTTGACAGCCGGACGCAGCTCTGCTCGACGGGTGAAACTGCATCCAGCACGCTCAACCCGGCCTGTCCGCGACTGAATTCAAGTTGACGCCTCGGGGCGCAACCGGAGCCACAATGGCCCAGGCAGAACAGGTAATCCGCAACACGGAGTGGCCGCAGGAGGATGCGCGTCTGGCTGCACTGGCTGCAACGGGAATTCTGGACACGGAGCCGGAGCCAAGTTTCGATGCGATTACCCGGCTCTCTGCCGAGTACTTCCAGGCGGACTCAGTGCTGCTCGGCTTTGCCGACGAAAGCCGATTCTGGATCAAGTCGTACTGGGGCGAGCCGGTCCGCGAGTTGCCGCGATACGGGTCTATCTTTGATATGGTGCTGTCCCTGGATGGCCCGGTGGTGGTTCCGGACATCTCGAGACACCCGAAATTCCGGGGATGCGGGCTTCCGCTCAGGCGGCTTGACCTGCGCTCGTTCGCCAGCGTTCCGGTGCGTTCCTTCGACGGAAAGGTACTCGGCGCGCTCAGCATTTTTGGTTGCCGGCCGCGACGCAGCATGGCTCTCGACGAGTTGCGGATGCTGGAGAGCCTGGCCGATATGGCAGCCAGCCAGCTGGAATTGCGCAGGCTTCGCAACAACTATCAGGACCGTGGATTGCGGCCGGTTCTTTCGGCCCAGGGTGAAACCCGGCGGGCGACCCATAACTGGCCCGGGGTACCGGACCTGCGAACCGCCCTCGAACAGCGCCAATTCGTGCTCTATTATCAGCCGGAGGTCGAGCTCACCACCCACAGGGTCGTAGGACTTGAGGCGTTGATCCGATGGCAGCATCCCGAACGCGGGCTGATTCCGCCCATGGATTTCATTCCCCAGGCCGAAGAAACCGGGCAGATCCTGCCCATTGGGGATTGGGGACTCTCCGAAGCCTGCAATCAGATTCAGGAGTGGAACCGCGAGGATCCCGGCCACAGCGCCTTGCGCGTGTGCGTGAATCTATCCGCCCACCAGTTTTCCCGCGAGGGTCTGGCCGATCATGT
The DNA here is from genome assembly GCA_003165095.1 of Acidobacteriaceae bacterium. Next base: position 15,975 of record PLSH01000130.1, on the reverse strand, counting down.
GGAGGCGCTGCTGTCGCGATTTCACATATCGAGCCGGCAACTCGGCCTGGAGATGACCGAGTCCAGCCTGATTTCTGACCCGCGCACGACCCTGGATGTACTGGGCAGCTTGCGCCGGCTGGGCGTCTCGCTGCTGATTGACGATTTCGGCACCGGATACAGCTCACTCAACCACCTGCACTCGTTCCCCTTCGACGTTCTCAAAATCGATCGCTCTTTTGTGGGCCGAATGACCCACGGCGAACAGCCGCTACAGATTGTGCGGACGATTATTGAACTGGCGCGGGTGATGGGGATGGACGTGGTGGCGGAGGGCATCGAAACCCCTGAGCAGCATCGGCTGCTGCGGGAAATGGGCTGCCGCTACGGCCAGGGCTTTCTGTATGCGCGTCCCATGAGCACAGAAACCATCACCCAGTTGCTGCGGCTGCCGGGACGGATTCTTCCCAGTTCTGAACTGTGCTAGGCGCTCATTCCGTGGCTGCGTTCAAGGCGCTCCGTGGCCGGGCCGTTTCCATTTCGGGAGCGTCGGACCGTTTTTCCCCGTTTGAAATCTACACGCTATTCACACCGGAATCTCCTCATGTCCACGCTCGCTTTCCCCGTATGCTCGAAACCATGCAGAACTGGGCTGAATCCGCAGTTTCTCCCGTAACCTCACCGCCATCCCTTCCCATATTTTCGAGCTTTGCGAGCGCGCTGGCCGCGCAATCTTCGCGTGCATCAGGGGCCGAAGACCGGGCGCCCACGTGGGACGACGGCGATCTGGCGGACGACGTGGCAACTCTCAGCTATGAACGGGTGCTACGCGCTCACGCTGGCTACAAGCCGGCCGATTGGCCGGTCCTTCAGACCGGTGTTGGCGGCGGCGAAGCAGCGGGGCCGGATGCAATTGTGGACGAAGAGACTCCGCAGGCTCAAAGCGCGGCCACGGCGTTCGAGAGGGGTTTGAAATCGGCCAGCATCACCATCCGCCTCAGCAAGGCGGAATGTGCTCAGCTCAGGAAGCGCGCGGCGGAGGCCGGCCTCACCATCTCGGCGTACCTGCGTTCCTGCACGTTCGAAGCTGAAGCTCTGCGGGCGCAGGTAAAGAAGGCGCTGGCCGAGTTGCGCGCAGCCGCATCGGACGGAAAGCAGCCCGCGCCGGTTCCTGCCGTGCAACTTGTGCGGCGCTGGTGGCAGTTCCGGCTGCGCGCAAGTCCCCGCTCCGCGCCGGCGCGGAGCGTTACTCCACTTCGAGCACCAGGCACTTCAGGTATTCCGTCTCCGGCAGATTGAGCACGACGGGGTGGTCGAGAGCGGCGCCGCGGCGCTCCAATAGACGCACACGCCGTGACGCATCAGCCGCGGCTGATGCAACGGCAGCTTCGAGATCGGACCAGCCCACGTGGTGCGAGCAGGAGCAGGTGACCAGCAGGCCGCCAGCGCGCACCATGCGCAGAGCACGGAGGTTCAACTCCTTGTAGCCGCGCAGCGCGCCCTCCAGAGCCCGCTTGCTTTTTGCAAATGCAGGGGGGTCGAGGACGATGGCGTCAAAACGCTGGCCGGCGCTCGACCAATCACGCAGGATCTCGAAGGCGTCGGCCTCAATCCAATCCACGTCGGCAGCAAGACGGTCGCGATTAGCCTGTAGGTTCTGCTCCGCCACTTCGAGCGAGGCGCGGGAAGTGTCGATCCCGGTAACCTGGTGGCAGACCTGGGCCAGATGCAGCGCGAAACCGCCCTGGTAGCAGCACACGTCGAGAGCCCGGCCGGCGGAGAGTTTTTGAGCCCAATCCCGGGTGGCGGCGTAGTTGGTGCGCTGGTCGAGAAACGCGCCGGTTTTCTGGCCGGCATTGGCGTCGTAATGAAACACCAGTCCGTTGAGGTGAAACCGGGTGTCCGCCAGCGGTGTATCCGCACCGGCGAGCCATAGTGGATCGGTACCGGGTGCGGCCAGGCCTTCGAGCTCACGGAAACGTGGGTCTGGGCGCTCCAGAATCGCCGTGGGCGCCAACTCTTCGCGCAGAATGCGCACACACGCCTGCCGCACGCCTGCGGAGTCCAGCCCTTTGACCAGCAGTTGGACGATGATCAGGGGCCCGTACTTGTCCACGACCACGCCGGGCAGCTCGTCGGCCTCGCTGAAGCAAAGGCGGCAGGCATCGTTGCCGGCGTCGAGGAGCGGTTTGCGCCGGGCAATGGCCTGCCGCAGCCGGAGGGCGAGCAAGCGGAGCCATGCAGCCTCATCGAGAGCCGCGCGCGAAACCAGCCGCAGAGCAATCTGCGACGAAGGGCTATAAAGCGCAGTGCCCAGCAGCAGCCCACGGCTGTCGGCTACCGGCAGCAACGCGGGCGGGTTCGCCAAGTCAGCTTCGGGCAGCGCGATCGACTCGATCTCAGAGGCGTACACCCAAACCTGGCCAGCGCGCAGGCGGTCGGCGGCGCGGCGATTGATCAGGGCTCCGCTGCCGGCTGCCCGCGGGTCGGCCGTGGGCGCATCTTGCTTCCTGTCAGGCCGAGGCTTGTTCTTGCGAGGTTCGCTCGGCTTTGCCATAAGCTCCCTTTAAGGTCCCTCAATTGACGGGGCCGGGAGCACCTTGGCCCGGCGGCCGCTACTGAGCCTGAATCGTCCGCAGAAACTGGCTCAGATTATTGATCCTGAGCAGGCCTTCCTGAGGGTAGGTCTTGTCCATCTTACCAAGCACAGGTCCCCAAACCGGCATTTCAGCGGTGCCGTGGGAGGGAATCTCCGTGCCGTACTCCATCACGGTCGTGATGTGGCTCGCCGGGAATTTCCCGCCATTGTTTCTGGTCAATACGGTCAAATCAGCCGGTTGCTGTTTGAGCGCGGGCGCCACTGGACCGCGGCCTCTAGCGTCAACGCCATGGCATGGCGCGCAATAGTTGGCAAACATCTGTTTGCCGCTGACCGGTGTCGTTGTTTTCAGCGCGATAACTACCTTCGATTGATCCGCATATCCGGCTCCAGCGGCAAGAGCCGCGGCCAGTGCGATAAGGAAGAGGCTTTTCAGCATAAAATTCCTCCGTTTTGGACCTCTTATCCAATCAGACATTACGCGCCTTTTTCCACAGGGCAGGATGTGATGAAAAACACACTGCTCTCCGCGTTCCGGCAACGGAAGAACTTGTATGCTAGTTAATCCAATGTGGGAAGCGTGGTTTAAACTCCTCCCGGACGCGTCTGGAACCGTGAAACGCATGCGGAAGTTTGGAGCCCAAGCGGGCGCGAAGCGGATCCAGTCCAAGCCGACGGCGGAGCATTCCCGGCGCGGCCGACGGACGCCTTGATGTTTTGAAATCGCAAGCGGCCTATAATAAATCATGGCGACAGCGAGACAGGCCATACCGGCAGGCGTTACCGGCTCGTCTCCCGCGAAGGAGACGCCGGTGGCGGAGCGCCCGGGTGGCGACCGCCAAGTGGATGCGCGATTTGACGCGCTGTTGCGCCATGTCCAGTCCAATCGCCCCAATGAAGACGTTTCTCTGATCCGCAAAGCGTGGGAGTTCTGCGTCAAGCATCACGAAGGGCAGACGCGCGCTTCCGGCGAGCCGTACATCATCCATCCGCTGGAAGTGGCCGAGGTGCTGGCGGAGATGAAACTGGACGCATCGGCCATTGCCGCCGGCCTGCTGCACGATTCAGTCGAGGACACGCCGGCCACCAATGAGGAGATTGCGGCCGAGTTTGGCGATCAGGTGGCGCACATCGTTGAGGGCGTGACCAAGATTGACAAGATTCAGTTCGCCAACCGCGNNCGCAAGATGCTGCTGGCCATGGTTTCCGATGTGCGGGTGGTGCTCATCAAGCTGGCCGACCGATTGCACAACATGCGCACGCTCGAACATCTCAAGCCCGACCGCCAGGAGGCGATCGCAAGAGAGACGTTGGACATCTACGCTCCATTGGCGCACCGGCTGGGGATGGGCAAAGTGCGGGGCGAACTTGAGGATCTGGCGTTCCGTTACACCGATCCTGTGAGTTACGAGCGGGTTTCAGCGGCCGTCGAATCCCGGCGCATCGAGGGCGAGCAGTTTTTGCGCGGCGTGGAAGACACGCTGACGGAACAACTGCGCGAGAACGGCATTGAGGCTCGCGTGGAGTGGAGGATCAAGCGGCTCTATTCGATCTTCCAGAAGATCGATCGGTCAAAGGTTTCGTTCGACCAGGTGTACGATCTGCTGGCGGTCCGCGTGATCACCCAGGACGTGACCGCCTGCTATGCCGTCTTCGGGCTCATCCATACGCTTTGGCGGCCGGTGCCGGGCCGCATCAAGGACTTCATTGCCATTCCGCGCGCCAACCGCTACCAGTCTCTGCACACCACGGTGATGGGCGCCACCGGTCACCAGTTCGAGGTGCAGATCCGAACTGAAGAGATGCATCGCATCGCCGAAGAAGGCATTGCCGCGCACTGGAAGTACAAGGCCGGCGACAGCAGGGTCACTGCCCGCGACGAGGAGCGTCTGAACTGGATTCGCCAACTGGTCGAGTGGCAGAAGGAGATGACGGACCCCAACGAATTTCTCTCCAGCCTGAAGATGGACCTGTATCCGGACGAGGTGTACACCTTCACGCCCAAGGGGAAGGTGGTAGTGGTTCCTGCCGGCGCGACACCGATCGATTTTGCCTATACGATTCACACCGAAGTGGGCCACACCTGCGTGGGCGCCAAAGTGAATGGACGCATGGTGCCGCTGCGCAGCAAGCTGCGGACGGGCGACATTATTGAGATTGTCACGCAGAAGGACCACAAGCCAAGCCGCGACTGGCTCAGCTTTGTAAAAAGCCCGCGGGCGCGCAACAAGATCAAGCACTGGCTNNAACGAGGACCAGCGGGTGCGCGCGGTGGAAATTGGCCGCAAGCTGCTGGAGCGCGAGGCGCGCAAATTCAAAGTACCCATGAACCAGATCGACGACCAGGACCTGGGCCGCATCGCGGGCGATTACGGCGTGGCCACGGCCGCGGATCTGCTGGCTACGCTTGGCCAGGGCAAACACTCGGCCCACCAGGTTCTGCTCAAGCTCGCGCCGGGCTGCGCCACTCCTGCAGAGACCGAGTCCACGCCGGAAACCAAGCCCGGCAGCGGCGAAGCGGGCATGTCTGACGCAGTGCGCAAGCTGCACCTGACCGGTTCCGATTCGCTTCAGGTGGAGGGTCAGAACGATCTGCTCGTCTATCGCGCGCGATGTTGCAACCCGATCCGCGGCGAAGAGATTGTGGGTTACGTGACGCGCGGCAAGGGGGTGGCCGTCCATGCCCGCAGTTGCCCCAACATTCAGAACCTGCTCTACGAGAGCGACCGCCGCATTGCCGTCGAGTGGTCGCGGGTCGGTGACGATTCCCCTGGCCGCGCCCAGCGCTATCCGGTCAAGATGACCATTTTCTGCGACGACCGCACCGGCATGTTGAAGGAGCTTACCGCCGTGATCTCCGACGAGAATACCAACATCCGCAGCGTGGGTATCGGCCGCGACGACGATGGCGAAGCCATCATCGAATTCGTCGTCGAAGCCGAAGACGTGCGCCATTTGAACCGCATGGTTTTGGGCCTGCGCAGGGTGAACGGCGTGCGCGCCGTGCAGAGGACGCAAAAGTTGTAATTGGTCCGGAGTGTGTACCGGATTTGCCTAAATCCTGCGCCGAACTCTCCCTGCCGCAGGCGGCTCGATAGAGCTAAATAGAGCTAAATAGATCAGACAACTGGCGGCTGTGATGGCACCCTACTCTGGTGTGCGTTCATCTTGCGCTATGGACCCGCATGCGGGCTGCCCTTCATTGCGGGGCTCTATCCGTAACTGAAACGCGAAACAGAAGGAGGTCCCTTCAGTGGTGGGCAAAGCCAGAAAGCTATTTGATACAGCGGTTTATCTCTCGACTGAGGGGCCGGGACGAACCATCCTCCGCCAACCGGCAAGGAAGGACGTCTTCTCTCAGGGAGGGGTGGCCGATGCTGTCTTCTACCTTCAGAGCGGCAGCGCGAAGCTCACAGTCGTATCCCGGAGAGGAAAGAAAGCGACCGTTACCCTGCTCGCCGCAGGCGATTTTTTTGGCGAGGAATCGATGGTTGAGACCGGAATGCCCCGAACCGGGACGGTAACAGCCGTTTCTCTCTGCATGGTGCTCAGGATCGAGAAAGACCAAATGCTCCGGACCGTGCACGATGAGCATGTGTTCTCCGATTTTTTCATGCAGTTCATCCTGTCGCGAGGCATCCGGACCCAGGCCGATCTCGTCGATCAGCTCTTCAGTTCCAGCGAAGGGCGGCTGGCGCGGACTCTGCTGCTGATGGCGGACTTTGGAAGTTCAGGTGAGCCGGCGCCACTGATTCCGCACATAACGCAGGAGACCCTGGCGGAGATGATTGGAACCACGCGCTCGCGCGTCAGTTTCTTCATGAATCGCTTCAGAAAGCACGGCTATATCAACTACGACGGCCGCATTCGGGTCAATGCATCGCTGCTCGACGTGGTTCTGCACGATGCGCTGCCGGAGGGGGGCGCGTCGAAGCCCAACCTGTTCGATCCTCCGCCACGGCGAGCGCGAAGCGCCAAACGAGCCCAGCCGGCGTTAACGGCCTGACCCATCTCTTGCCGGCAACACGGAAAGCAAACTCGCGCGACAAGTCGCCAGGGAGGAATTATGTCATTTGGAATTTATGCAGCCGGGTTTGCCATTTTGATTGGCGGACTGGTTTATGCCGCGCACCTGTTGCGCTTGCCCGCTCAATGGATTGTGGTGGGCGCGGTGATCATGGTCGGCGTGGGAATTCTGTCGGCGGTGAAGGCCACGCGTCAGAAGGATCCAGCCAGCTAATAGCCAGGGGAGCGGGGAATCGCCTCGGGCCAGCGTCAATCACCGGTCTGGCACCGGTCGGGCGGCACGCAAATAAAGAGAAGCATCGGGGCTGAGGCAGCAGATGCCGATTCCGCGCTTCGCTCCTAAACCAACTCCAGCGCGGCGGTCCCTTTGTGGGGCGGAATGAAGCGGTCGGCGCGCCAGGCGAT
>PLSH01000130.1:0-8909 GCA_003165095.1 Acidobacteriaceae bacterium | reverse complement strand
AGGTCGAAGTAGGCCAGAACGTAGCCGGGATCGATCTCGGTAGCGCGGCGGTAGAGTTCTTCTGCCCGGCCGTACTGGCGCAGGTGGAAGTGCACGGTGCCAAGGTTGATGCAGGCTGCCGCGTAACCGGGATCGATGGCCAGAATCTCCTCATAGAGCGCAATGGCGCGTTGCTTTTCGGCGGCTTCCTCAGCCTGCACCGCCTCGAGGAATCGGTCGTGCGTGTCGCGGCCCGCAGGACGCAGCGGCGCCGGATCGGAAACAGCCGACGGGCGTTCCAATCCGTCGGCACGCTCGAAGTCAAACAGCAACTGGCGGCGGATAGGGTCAACCATGGCGCCGTGATGGCGAAAGGCAATCCGCGTGCCGGTACGCACCACGCAGGCTTCGAGCAGCGGATTGGCCATGCCGGCTACCGCCTTCATGGCCAGGATGGAATCGCGGATGGAAGCGGCAGGCACGGCTTCCTCGCGCAGAACGCGCAGCGTGCGCAACTGGCCAAGATCCTGGAAGGTATAAACCTGCTGTTGAGGAATCAGTCCGGCTCGCTCCCACCCCTGCAACTGGCGGGAACTGATCTGCATGATGCGCAACACGTCCTGACGGCTATAGCTGGTCACTCTTCGTTGCTCCCGTAGCAGCTCTTGGAACAGTTACGGAGGAACTTCCCTGTGGCATTTCTCCACATTCTGCCAAGCCGGTTATGCCGTACCGGAAGGCGTTGACCGCGGCCAACACCGCCCCGGCATATCGTCTTGCGAGGACTTCAGCTCAAAAAAACGCTACAGCTGCGATTATGCCAAGAGTATGGGTGGATAAGCAGGCCGGAACTATCCCCGGAACAAAAAAATACGTGGATAACCCGTGCCTGATTTGGTTCCACGGCGGGTGCTGGGAACGGTACATTTTGCATTCTGAAGCAGTCTGTTCTTTGAATTGGATGGGGTGACGGCGGCCTCTCTTGTACTTTATTTATATGACGATGTTATATTTTCAGCCGGTGCAACAGTTGGCCGTGTGCGAGGTCGGTTGCAAAACATGGCTGGGCCGCTGATTCAGGCAAATTTAAGGATTGCGCTCACTGGCGAGTATCCGGCGCAGTCTGTCAGCGACGGGATCAAGTCACTTCTCGGATTTCACCGAGAGGAATTCCTTGCGTCCAAAGTCACTCTGAAAGACCGCGTTCACCCGGACGACGCCGACGTTGCCGCGGTTCTTTTCTCTCCGCAAATTCAGCCGCCATCCGGCGCCTTCAACATCCGTCTTCGCCACTCAGACGGCCGGATTCGCTGCATCAAAGGACACTACAAGAAAGAGCTTGATTTGGCCGGAGGTCATGTGGTCCTCGACCTGGTCCTTACCGATGCCAGGTGCGTCAGGGAGACCGGCGATCGATCCCTGGCCGCGAACTTCAAGACCTTGATCGGACATGCCGAGGATTTCATCTATATCAAGAATCGCAACCACGTCATCCTCGCCGCAAGCCTTCCGCTGTCACGGCTTGCCGATTCGATGAAGGACGGGAGCGAGTTGGTGGGGAAGACGGATTACGACATCCACTCGGAAGAGATTGCCGACACAGGTTACAGGCTCGAAAGGCAGGTGCTGGCCCAAGGACAGCGCACGAATGAGATCCAGCGGTTGACCGGGCAGGACGGGAAACTGTATTGGATCGATAACCGCAAATACCCGATCAACAATCGGCGCGGCGAGATTGTGGGCATTTTGGGCATCGCTCCGGACATCACTGTGTACGTTGAAGCAGAATTGAAAATGCGCCAGAGCGAGGAGTCGCTTAGAGAGGCCCAGAGCATCGCCGGCCTGGGCAGCTATGTGCTGGATATTCCCTCCGGAAAATGGACAAGCTCAAGCGTGCTGGACGACCTGCTGGGAATCGACGAGAAATCTGTGCGCACCGTTTCGACATGGCTTGAGCTGGTCCACCCGGATGACCGCGCAATGATGAGCGCCCATCTGGCGGACGACGTAATTCGCCAGGGCGGGAACTTCGACAGGGAGTACCGCGTCGTCCGGTTAGCGAACGGGGAGGTGCGCTGGGTGCTGGGCCGGGGAAAACTGGATTACGACGCAGACGGCCGGCCCGCTTTGCTCCGCGGCACTATTCAGAACATTACTGAAAGCAAGCGGGCCGAATCGGCGCTGCGCGAGAACAAGGAGTTATTGCGGCTGTTCATCGAACATGCACCGGCGGCACTGGCAATGTTTGACCGCGAAATGCGCTATGTGGCCGTCAGCCGCCGCTGGATCGAGAATTACTCCCTGGAGGGCCGCGAGCTCATCGGGCATTCGCAATATGAGGTCCTACCCGAGATTCCGCAACGCTGGAGGAAGGAGTATCGCCGCGTCCTGGCCGGTAAGGCGTTGCCTCCCGCAGAGGACAGGTTTGAGCGGGCAGACGGCACCGTCCAATGGCTTCGCAGGGAGCTGATGCCATGGCGTGCAGCCGATGGCGCGGTGGGCGGCATCGTCATTTTTACCGAGGACATAACCAAACAGAAGCTCAACCAAGAGCGGCTGGGCCTTGCCGCCACTGTGTTTACCCACGCTCGCGAAGGCATCACCATCACCGATCCTTCGGGAACTATCCTCGACGTCAACGATGCCTTCACGCGAATCACCGGGTACAGCCGCGAGGAAGTGTTAGGCCGCAACCCGCGCATCCTCAATTCCGGCCTCCAGAACCGGGAGTTCTATGCCAACATGTGGCGCTGTCTGCTTGAAAATGGCGAGTGGTCCGGTGAAATCTGGAATCGGGCCAAGAGCGGCGATATCTTCGCCGAGAGGCTGGTCATCAACGCGATCCGCGATGCAAACGGCAGCGTGGCGCAGTACGTGGCGCTATTTTCAGATGTAACGGACGTCAAGGAACACGAGCAACAGCTCGAACATGTTGTTCATTACGATATGCTGACCGGGCTGCCCAACCGGGTTCTGCTTGCCGACCGGCTGCGCCAAGCGATGAGCCAGGCTCACCGCCGCAAGCAGTTGCTGGCCGTGGCGTATCTCGATATCGATGCCTTTAAAGTAATCAACGACCGCTACGGACACACGGCAGGCGACATCGCACTGACCACTCTGGCGGGACGGTTGAAGACCGCAATTCGCGAAGGCGACACACTGGCGCGCCTGGGCGGAGACGAGTTCGTGGCCGTGTTGCTCGACCTCGATGACGCCGCGGCCAGCGTTCCGATGCTCGACAAGCTGCTGGAAGCCGCCTCACAAGAGCTGCAGATCGACGGCGAGGCCGTGCGCGTTTCCGCCAGCATCGGCATCACGTTTTATCCGCAGCCGGAAGATGTGGATGAAGACCGGCTGGTGCGGCAGGCCGACCAGGCTATGTATCAAGCCAAACTGGCGGGAAGAAACCAATACCAACGGTTCGATCCTACTCACGATTTAAGTGCCCGCGGTCACCATGAAAACCTGGAGCACATTCGACGAGCCACGGCGGCGCGAGAGTTCGTGTTGTTCTACCAGCCCAAGGTGAACATGCGGACCGGCAAGGTGATAGGCGTGGAGGCGCTCATCCGGTGGCAGCACCCGCAGCGCGGCCTGCTGCCGCCGGCGATGTTCCTTCCGGTCATCGAAGGTCATCCGCTGGCTGTAGAAGTGGGCGAGTGGGTGATCGACAGCGCGCTCGCGCAGATGGAAGCCTGGCGTGCCGAAGGACTGGATATGCCGGTCAGCGTGAACGTGGGCGCCCTGCAGTTGCAGCAGGCCAACTTCGTCGATCGACTGTGCGCATTGCTCGCGGCCCACCCGATGGCCAAGCCGGGCAACCTGGAAATTGAGGTGATCGAGACCAGCGCCCTGCAGGATGTGGCCCAGACTTCCCAGGTGTTGAATGCCTGCCATGAGCTTGGGGTATCGTTTGCTCTGGACGACTTCGGGACCGGATATTCCTCGTTGACTTATCTCAAGCGGCTGCCCGCCGATGTTCTCAAAATCGACCAGAGTTTCGTCAGCGACATGCTGGAAAACCCGGAGAACCTGACCATTCTGGAAGGGGTGCTGGGGCTTGCGTCGGCATTCCGGCTGCAGGTAATCGCCGAGGGAGTGGAGACGGTGGGGCACGGGCTGATGCTGCTGCAACTTGGCTGCGAGCTGGCCCAGGGATTTGGCATTGCCCGACCCATGCCGGCACGCAATTTGCCGGCCTGGGCGGCTGGCTGGCGCGCCGATCCCCGCTGGGCAAATGTACCGTCAGTCAATTCAGGTAACCGCCAGGTACTCTATGCCAGCGTGGAGCACCGCGCATGGCACGCTGCCCTTGAAGCCTATCTACTGGGCAAGCGGCACTCCCCGCCGACCCTCGATCCCCGTCACTGCCGGTTCGGTGTGTGGCTCGACGCAGAAGGTCAGCTCGAACGGGGCTCGCTGCCAGCTTTCAAGGCCATCCAAATCTTGCATCGGCAGTTCCATGCCCTGGCCACGGAGATTTTCACATCCCAGGCGCAAGGCCACAAAGCGGAGGGATTGGCGCGTTTGAACGAGCTGAAATATCTTCGCGACGAGTTCCTGAAGCAGTTGGACGCCTTCAGGGACTGATTGCTGCAATGCCAACCGAGGGTTGCCAACCGATGGTTGATGGAGCGATGGGGAAGAATTGGGCTGGGTGCGGAGGTTGGAGGGAAACGATTCAGCCCGATTTTTTTCAAAGCGCCGGCGCGCTGGGTACTGAAAGCAAACTGGAGCCGACGGTCAGACTTGAACTGACGACCTGCTGATTACGAATCAGCTGCTCTACCAACTGAGCTACGTCGGCCTGCTGCTCAGATTGTATCGTTCGGCCGGTAGAAGGTAAAGCCGAGCCAAACGCGCTGCGCGCCCGGCACGATCCATGCTTCGATCCAGGTTCAATTCCTCCGTGGTTTTGTTTTGGTCTTTCATTTCTGCGGTTTATCGTGCTCCGCGCGAGCCATAATGCGTCTATACTGCTGCTCATGCAACCCGATCACGTGTTGGAATGGCGCAGGCTGAGCGAACACTATCGAGAAATAGGCGACGAGGAATTGCGCGAATTGGCTGCCGGCTTCAGCGACCTGACTGAAACCGCGCAACAGGTTCTGCGCGACGAGTTGAGGCATCGCGGCATGGGCGAGCCCCAAGCCGCGGCGGAGGCAACGGGGAGAACATATCCCGCTGCGGCCCTGGCTGCGCAACCACTGGACAGCATCACCGCTCCATTAGAGTCAGAAAGCGCAGAGGGCGAAAGCGACGCTCCTGTCGAATACACATGGAAGACCATGCTGTGCGAGTGCAACGATCACGAAGAGGCCTGGCAAATCTCCGCCACATTGAAGCAATCGGGCATTGAGAGCTGGATCGACGGCCCGCGCTCGAGATATGTGATGAGCATGACCAGCCCCCGCGTGATGGTAGCCGCAGATCAGCTTGAGCAGGCGCGCGCTGTTCTCTCCAGGCCGATCCCGAGGGAAATCATCGAGGAATCCCGACAGAGCATACCGGAGTTCGTGGCGCCCAAATGTCCGGAATGCGGTGCCGGGGACCCGGTGCTGGAAAGCGCCGATCCTGTCAACGCGTGGCGTTGCGAGTCGTGCGGCCGGCAATGGAGCGATGCGGCGGAGGTCCAGGCCGAGGAAACGCAGACGTCCGGGTGATGAAATTGCGACGGTCTGGAAACGGAAAAAGCCGCCCGGCAACAGGGCGGCTTTTTCCTTAGGGAGAATAGTTCCAACGGAGGCAAAACCNNCCATCAGAACTTTCTGGCTGCATAGTAGGAGCGGGGGGGGGCGGTGTCAAGGAGAAATGTAGGTGAAAATAAAGCATTTATTTTCAGTATCTTATAGAACGGAGTTTCAATCGGAGGGACAATGGATCTTCGGTTCTTCTTCGCCTTTATTTATCCGTCATTTCCCGTTATTTAGGGGTGTTTCTTGGGGTTTATGCCCACTTTTCCACAGGCTTAAGCCCCTTTAACCCTGTGAATGCGGCCCCTTCACCACCACCGGACTTTCCTTCCATTTTTCCTGGAGATCGAGATGGATGAACTCCTCGTCGTAGACCGAGGAAACCGGTCGGCCGCGCGCCATGCGGTAGAGCGCCCTGCCCCCGCCCAGGAAGAAGCCCAGCAGGATGGCGGCAATCGACCCCACAACCACCAGGGTAGCGATGCCGATGAGCAGGCGGCTGGTCTTCAGGATCTCCGAATCGACCGGCTGGGAGACCGAGGTGAGGTTGGCCTCGTAATGAACAGATTCGAGCAGCCTGTGGCTTTCCTCGGGAATGGCATCGCCACTGACGAGAACCACCAGCACGCCGCTGCGGCGAACCTCGAGCGAGGACAGGTCGGAGTCCGTGAGAGGCTTGGGCCAGGGTGGCTGCGCCTGACTGCCGGCCTTGATGTAGGCGCGAATCGAGGCTTCCTGCGATTGGGCAATCTGCGGCGTCGGGTATTCAATGAGCGTGAGTGTAGCCAGACCGGAAGTAAGGGAGTAGTTTGCCGTGACGGTCTCGGCGCTGCGATCGAAGCCCACTAGGCCAGGGGGCAGCACTCCGCCGGAGCCTTGATAGCCAGCCGGCCCCTCGGCGTAGTGCGTGGTTTGGCCATCCAACTCGGCTGGAGGCAGAAACGCGAGGATGGGCGGCGCAATCGCCTTGTTCCCATCGGGAAGTGGCAGATGGTTGGCAATTTCACGAAGTTCGCCGGCGGACATGGGCCCGATTTGAGAAAACGTCGCGTCTACCACGGTGGCGCCGCGCCAGAACAGGACGCGATTGTGGTTCGAGGTGGCTCCGGCGCCGATCGCCTCTTTCGGCCAGCCATTCTGACGGTAGTACGTATAGGCTCCGTATGCCCCGCTGGTGTCGTCAAACCCCAGCGCGTGGATGGTCAGCGTCTGGCCCTCACGCTTGTAGCTGGCCAGCACGGCGAAGTTGAAGTCATACTCCCTGAGGGCCGCTGCGTTTGCGGGGTCAACCTGGGCAAGGTCGGTTACCGTCTTTGCCGGCTCCGCCGGTTCCCAGCCGTCAAATTCGTCGGGCAACAGAGCCTTGGGCGACGGCGGGAGCAGGATGGGCGTGGCAACTTGCTTGACCGGGGCTTTGATCGCGGGCTTGGGCGGCGCCGCTTGCGCGGCGGCAAATGTTGCGCAACCGGCAAGCACAATCGAAACAACGAGAATTGCAATCCGACGCGTCAATAAAGTTCCCCGCAAAATCTTCCGCCCCCTCAAAAAGCTCCGCTCCTTCAGGGTACACGGTCAAGTGAAGCGCTTCTGGGCCGCGCGCCTCTTCTATGTTTGACACTGGCCAAGGCGGAAAGGTTCCTGGGAGGCGGTTTTCGCTCCCCTGCCGGAGCGCGAGTCACGGCAGACAGCGAAGCATACAACGCCTGGAGCGGCGATGTTGCGGTGACAGGCGGGCAAGGTCAGACTATTTCCAGCGTACCCACGACGGCCGGCGGCGGCGGGTAGAGCATGTCTCCCAGTGCCTGATAGCGGCCGCCGTAGAAAATCAGCGCATACTCCCGCAGCCCCGTGCTGACAGGCCCTCCAACGCAGATGCCGGCCAATACCGCGAGGCCGAATGCAACCAGTCCAAAAAAGACCTCGATAAGAACGCCGGCAACCGCGGCGCCACCAGTGGCATCAGCGAAGGTCGAGTGAAGACCTAACTCAACCGCCGCCAACGAACCAGCCAGGGCAAGCCCCGGAATGGCCAGCACCAAGAACAAAGCGACAATCGCAATGAGCGGCATCACCACGCGCAACAGCGCATAAACAAAGAAATCCTTCTTCTCGGCCTTGATGCGGGCCCACACCCGAGTCCATGCTTCGCCTGCCGTGGCGTTATCCAGCGCGAAATGGGGTAGAATCCAATCGCGCAAAACCAGATCGGTCACGATTCCAGCCAGCACCAGCATAAGAACGATCGGAATCAAGGGCAATACGAGGGAAAGCAGCAGCCCGAGATCGGTATGGCCGCCTTGCGACGTCTCACGAAACAGCCGCCAAAACCCGGCTGCGAATGGAAGCGCCACCAGCGCCACCAGCAGCAGAAAGCAAAATCCCACCACGATGTTCAGCCAGAAAAAGCGAGTCGCCTGCGTCCGATAGAGCCGCCAACCAGGCCGAATCTCCTTGGTGTTGTGGATCAGACAATGAAAGTAGGCAAACCGCAGCCGCGTGATCAGATAGAAAATCACAATCGACAGAACCATCGCGACCAGCACGGCCGCCACAATGATCGCGACCCATTCCGGCGTGAGGCTGAAGGGGGATTGGACGGTCGATCCTTGTCCCGACGAGGTGCCGCCATGCGTCGAGGATTGAAAATTGCTCCCAAGACCTTCGGTGATAATCGCGACCAGGCCAAGCTTCAGGTAGGTGCTCCAAATGAACGGCCTGAAGAGGAACTCCCTGGTGCGTTGAATGGCAAGCGAAACGGAATCCACGGCAGAGATAGCGCGCATATGAGACCTTTCCGATGAAGGCACAGCGTAACACAGAAGTACGCGAATTCTACCTGCGAAGTTCCGCAGCCGTATGCGGCATCGCGCTCCACCAGGCATCGAATGCCGCCAGCGAACGCTCGCAAACCAACCGGTGCCGTTCCTTCTTGTCGCGAATCTTTTTGCGCAGCGATTCTTCGAGGGGCTCGAGCAGATCGAAGGTGATGTTGGCGGGCTGGAAGTTTTTTGGGTCGGCGTGGGTGATGTAGTGGACCAGGGAACCGAGCGCGGTGGCCCGCGGAACGGGCACAGGCTGGTGGTCGCGCGCGATTGCAGCTGCGTAGATTCCGGCGAGCATTCCGGTGGCGATCGACTCCGTGTAGCCCTCGACGCCGGAAAGCTGGCCGGCAAAGAGAATGGTGTGTTGGTCTCCCACCTTTTCCGCATGAGGCGCGGAAGGGATGGGGCATCCAGG
>PLSH01000446.1 GCA_003165095.1 Acidobacteriaceae bacterium | reverse complement strand
CTCGGGAAGCTTCTCCGTTGCAGCCGGATTCACGTCACATATCTTAACTTTCACGTTGGCCTCCGCGGGATGCGTTTCCTCTCGATTCCAGGAATTCGTCCATCACCTTTCTGAACGCCCGGATGTGTTCCGGAGTGCTGCCGCAGCAGACGCCCACGATATTTGCGCCCGCCTCCAGCAGTGGCGGCAGGTCTTTCACCATCTGTTCCGGCGTTTCGTCGTAAACCACTTTCATGTTCACCAACCGCGGCTTTCCGGCATTCGGCTGAACCATCACCGGCAAACTGGTTACGCTCTTGTAACGCTCCACAGCCTGGCGCGCGCGCTCCATTTCCATTCCGGTGCCGCAGTTCAGGGCGACAATGTGCGCGCCGTTCTCCTCCATGAATTCAGCAGCCCGTTCGGGTTCAATGCCCATCATGGTACGGAAGGTCGAGCCATCCAGGGTGACGTCGTAGGCCATGGATCCGATGATGCACTTCGCACCCGCGGTCTGGGCCGCATGGATGCCGATCAAGAGTTCCTCGAGCGATGTTTGCGTTTCGATGATAATGGCGTCCGCACCCGCCTCGACCAGGGCCGCAGCCTGCTCCTCAAACGCGCTTTGAACCTGCGCTTCGGTGAATTCGCCGAAGGGCTGAAGCAAGCCGCCGAACGGCCCAATGTCGCCCAGCACGTATCCTTCTTTATCGCCGAATGCCCGGCGGGCGATCTCAACGCCTGCCTTGTTCACCTCAACCACGTGGTCCGCTTCGGAATGGCGGGTGAGCATGATGCGCGATCCGCCAAATGTGTTGGTGATAAGGCAGTCCGACCCGGCCTCAACGTAGCGGCGCTGAATGGCCAGCACCCGTTCCGGATGGGTGAGATTCCACGCTTCGCCGCAATTGCCCTGTTCCAGCCCGGCTATCATGAGTTGCGTGCCCATCGCTCCGTCGCCGAGCAAGGGCCGCTCCAGTACCGCATCCTGCAAAAGCTGCTTCATAACTGCTCCATGTCTTGCGCTCGTTCTTGTTGTGCCAGAGCGTAATGAATCGTCTCCAGAACCAGGCCCCACTTGTGATCGCGGCTGGAAACGTCACAATAACAACCCGCGGCACAGGATTTGCGCCGCCATTGCAGCACAGCATTCAATCGTTCTCCGCTGAGCGGTTTCTCGCCGTCAATTGCGGCCATCAGGCTCACCGGGTTTTCCAGATACTGGCACATGGCCGTGTGGCCTGCATCGCCTTCCGCCGGTACGCAGCGCTGCTCCCAGATAGGATACCCTTCCGTGCGCGGACCCAGCTTCACGTTGTAGTCAAAATCCAGCGGCCGGCCCATGTTGGTGCAAGTGGTTCCTTCGTAGCGGAACACGATGTCGATAGAGCCATCCTTCTCGACGCGCATTGAAAGACGCTCCTCTGCCCAGCGCTTCAGAGCCTTTCGATTAACACTGTACTCGGCGTCCTGGTCCAGCACCGCGACGCGAATAGGCATTTGCTCGCCCGACGCGCGCGGAGCCCGCCGGTAAGGCGCGCGCCTGTATTGACAGCGGCCAAAGGAGCAGCTCTCGCATGGAACCAGATCGGTGAGCCTGCGCAACCGGTCAGTGTGGCGCGTCAATCCGAATACTCCCAACAAAGTTTTCTTGGGACGCAACATGCCGGTGTCAAACACTTCCAGAGGGGAGGGAAGAGGCTCCCGTCGCGTCTGCTTTAATAGTTCCAGCAACCGTGGTTGCTCCGCGATGTCCCATTCGGAATACCCAGGGCTCGAGTGGGGTAGCACAGCCATGCCGCGTCGTTCTGCCCAGTCACAGAGTCGTGCTCCAGTCGCCATGGTCAGATGCTCGACAACCGCGGAACCGAATACCTCAAGGAAAAAATATTCATCGGGCTTTTCATCCGCCCAGAGACGGCGGGCCTCTTCCTCAGCCTCCGGACCCGCGCCAACCGCAACCAGAATCACGCTGTGGGCATCCGCTTGCTGGAGGGTATTCCGCAACCGTTTGCTGATGAACGTCGTTCCATCGACGTGAATTGAGTCGCCTGCGATTTCGAAGCTCTCCGCCTGGCGTGCATAGAACCATGGCCGACCGTTGCTGGCGAACCAGTCCCGCGCCCAATCTGCCAATTCACGGGCCCGGCCCTCGAGCACCCAGCCGCGCGGATATCCAAGCAGCCGAACATACTCCTCCGGCAACACCTGCAGATCGGAGAGCGTGCCGGCCAATTCGAGGGTTTTGGCTACTTCGCGCATGGAATTGGCTCCACGGGTTTGAACTGACAGCCCTCAACAAAAAACTCGAAAAAGTTCGGGTGAGTTTCCAGGCGGCAATGCTCGACCCTCTTAACCAGTTCTTCCAATTCCTGACGCTTCGATTTTGATAGCAAGGCGATCGTTGCCCCTTCAATTGCGGTATTGCCGGCCTGAACGATTTTTGTGGAATCGAGACTGGGCACAAGGCCGATGCGCTTCGAAGCTTCCACGTTGAGATGCCGTCCGAATCCTCCCGCCAGATAGAAAACATCAATGTCGTCGAAGTCGATGCCATAGCTTGAGAAGACGGTCTGCAATCCCGCGACGTTTGCGCCTTTGGCCTGAGCCAACTCGTTCACGTCGCTCTCCAGCAGAAAAATCTCCTTGTCTTCGCCGCGATAGAGCGTGACGCGATGCACGTCATCCTCAAAGCGGCCCATATCGTTCATGCGCCCGGTGCGGAGCAGTTCGCTCAGTGCGTCCACTAAACCGGAACCGCAGATACCCTCCGGCGGCACGTCGCCGATCACACCAATCCGAAAGGCCCCGTCGTCATCGATCGCCACGGTTTCGATTGCCCCATCCAATGCAGGCATGCCGCAAGAGATGGCGCCGCCCTCGAAAGCCGGGCCTGCCGGACAGGATGCCGCCAGAATGCGTTGCTTGTTGCCTACGATCAGCTCAGTGTTGGTTCCAATATCCATGATCGCGACCAGGCGCTCTTCGTGTGCCAGGTCCACCGCTAACATGCAGGCGGCAGCGTCGGCCCCAACATGGCCGCTGATGATGGGAGCGCCATACACCCGCGCCCTGGGATGAATAGGCAAAAGGCTCTGCTGACCGGTCTGGATCAGACTGGTTGTGGTGCGCTTCCCTTCGGCCATTTCGATTTCTGTGATTGACCGGTACGGAGTCTGCCCGATCGAATACACATTCTGGCGGAAGAAAAGATCCCGCATGGTCGAGTTGCCGACCACCACCATTTCATAGATGGTTTTAGGGTCGACGGGAAAAGCCTCGATCGCGTGGGTCAGGTAGCCCGCCAGCGTGCGCATCAGCAGCCTTCCGGGGTGCTCGGTGTCGTACGCGATGCGCGACATCACTTCCGATCCGCCGAATCGTTGCGGATTCTCAAACGAGGTGTCCGCGATCAGTTCNNCCATTGCTCACCGGCAGCCCGAACGACTGGCGCTCGATGCGCATGTGTCCACGCCGCATGGTGTGGCAGCGAACCTGGCCCTCTGCGCCAGTTATGAAGGTTTGGCACGACAGGCGAAAATTGCTCTTCAGATGGCGTTCCGGCTCGGCAATCGCCGAGAGGGCATCCATCCCTTCAACCACTTCAACCATGCACTCTTTGCATTTGCCTTGCTTGCGGCAGGACGTGGGCACGTCGATGCCCAGGGCCTCGGCGTGATCGAACAGCGATTGGCCGGCCCCCGCCTCAATTGATTGTCCGTTGATGGTAAGGGTAACGGGCATGGCTCTAAAACTCCTACCAGCCTTTCGCTTCGAGTTCGGCCCTTACTGCTTCAGCCACTTCGCTCGCAGAACCCTCGCGCTCTTCTTCCTCGCTCCATTTCCATTGAGCCAGGTAATCGTCGGCGTCCTGCAGTCCCCGTTTGGCGGCGAGAATATCAACCTGCTGCATGAATTTGTCGTTCAGCATCACAGTCACATCATCCGACTCATCCTCGGCCTTGATTTGGGTAGGGATTTCCTGCCAATACAGGATCTTGTAAGTGGTCACTCGGGGCTACTCCTGTGCGGCGAGCCGCAAAAACAAATCCACTGCGGCGGAGGCGTTGGCGCCGTATCCGTCGGCGCCGATTTCATCGGCAAACATCTGGCTGATCGGTGCTCCGCCTACCGCCATCTTGATATGAGTCAGGCCGGCCGCGTCAAAGCCGTCGATCACGGTCTTCATGTACATCATGGTCGTTGTCAACAGCGCGCTCATGCCGATGATGGTTGGTTTGCATCGTTCGGCCGCGGCCATGAATTTCTCAACACTCTGATCCACGCCGATGTCGTGCAGCTCAAATCCGGCGCCCTCCGCCATCATGCCCACCAGGTTCTTGCCGATATCGTGCAAATCGCCGCGGACCGTGCCCATGAGCAATACACCCTTGGGCCTGGCGCCGCCATCTTTCGAGGTCAGCAGCGGCTTCAGCACTGCCATACCCGCCTTCATTGCCCGTGCCGCGATTAGGACTTCAGGAACGTACAGCACGTTGTGCTTGAAATCCTCCCCGACCACGCTCATGCCCGCGATCAGCCCCTCGTTCAGCACTTCCTGCGGGGACCGTCCCTCGGCCAGCGCTGCCTCGGTGAGCCGTCCCACCTCGCCGGCGTTCCCCTCGTAGAGAAACTGGTTCATCAGGGCGTAATCAGGCATCAATCCTCTCCTTAGCGGCTGCCCGCAACAGCGGAAACGGCGCGTTTCGAATTGAATTCCTCAAGAGCTTCAAGCATGGCCAGGATATTCTCGCGCGGCATTCCCGGACTGGTGCCGCCACCTACCGAGAGAATGATTCCCTCGCCGCCGGATCCCTCCAGCACCTCCAGGGTTTCGTCCTTCACTTCCTCCGGCGTCCCGCGAACTCCAACCTCCAGCGGGTTCACATTGCCCATCAGGCACATCCTGTCGCCCACGCGCCGTTTCACCTCGGTGATGTGCCTCTGCTTGCCCCAATTGAGCACGTTGAATCCAGTATCCGGCAGGTGGTCGAGGCAGGCGTCCACTTCCGCGTCATTGTGGTACAGCTTGACCCAGTCCTTCGGAAA
>PLSH01000090.1:3740-10845 GCA_003165095.1 Acidobacteriaceae bacterium | reverse complement strand
TGTAGCGCTGCTTGAGGGTGCGCTTCAGTTGCAGGTTTTCTTCTTCGGCTTTGTGGCGGGCGATGGCGGAGCGGATGTCGGCCAGCAGCTTCTCGTTGTCCCAGGGCTTCTGAACGAAGTTCTCGGCGCCGTTGCGGATGGCCTCCACCACATTATCGACGGTGCCGTAGGCGGTGATCATGATGATGGGCAGATCGGGAAGACGCTCCTTGATCTGAGGCAGCAGCTCCATGCCGCTTTGTCCGGGCAGGGCCAGATCCAGCAGCAGCAGGTCAAAGCTTTCCATATCGAGGACACGCAGCCCCTGTTCGCCATCGGCGGCCATTTTGACCGTGTACCCTTCGAGCGTAAGAAGCACTTCGAGCGATTCGCGGATGGCCGCTTCGTCGTCGATGACCAGGATGCTGGCTGCGCCTGCGGCCTGGCCGGAGTTGCCGGCGGCGGATGCGGACGGATTGAACGGCAGATCGACCTCAGGCATGAACGGAATTCCTCAGGGGGGGAAACTCAAGTTGAAAGGTTGTGCCGGCGCCGATGGCGCTCTCGACGTGAATCTTGCCGGCGTGTTCCTGGATGATGCCGTATGAGACGGAAAGTCCCAGGCCGGTGCCGCGCCGGTCGCCGGACCTGGGCGTGGTCTTGGTGGTGAAGAACGGATCGTAAATGCGCTTCAGATGCTCGGGCGCAATGCCGCTGCCGGAGTCGGAGACCAGCGCTTCGACGCGCCCGTTGCAAGCCGTGGCCACGCGCAGGCGGCCGCCGCCGGGCATGGCATCCTTGGCGTTCAGCAGCAGATTGAGAAACACCTGCTGCAGTTTGCCGGGATTGCCGTGGATGGATGGCAGTTCATCGGCCAGGTCGAGATCGACTTGGATCTGCGCGGTCTTGAACTGATGTTCGAGCAGGGAAAGAGTGTCGCGAATCACCTGGTTGAGGTTTGTGTCGCGGAACTCGGTAGTGGAAGTGCGGGAGAAATTGAGCAGTCCGTTGGCAATCTCGGCGGCGCGGAAGCTCTGCTGGGTAATTTTGTCCAGCACCGGTCCAAGACGCGCATCCCCGCGCAGTTGCTTTGAGAGGATCTGCGCGTAGTTCGAGATCACAGCCAGCGGAGTGTTGATCTCGTGGGCCACGCCTGCGGCCAGCAGGCCGATGGAGCTGAGCTTGTCGGCTTGCGTGAGCTGGGCTTCCAGAGTCACGCGCTCGGTGATGTCGTCGACCAGGATGATGCGGCCCACTGACACAAAGTCCCGCGAGAGCAGCGGCGCGATGGCGATGTTGGTGGTCCGCTGCTCGCCGGCGCGCGTGGTCAGCGGGAACTTGTAGAGGTGATGGACGCCCTGCTCGTTGCGAAACTCTTCCAATGCCTCCACGAACTCCAAAGGGAATACGGAACGAAGTTCCTGGCCGAGGGCTTCAGCGCGGCTGAGCGCGTACATGGCCTCCATCTGGGCGTTCCAGCTTTCGATGCGGTCGTCGAGATCGATGGCCAGGATGCCAACGTTGATGGATTCGACGATGTTTTCGTTGAACTCCTTGAGGCGCTCGAACTCGACGATCTTTTCTTCCAGGCGGGCGTAGAGGCTGGCGTTCTGGAGGGCGATGCCGATGTAGCTGGCCAGGGATTCGAGCAGCTCGACATCCTCGCTGGAGAGGAAGTCGCCGCCCAGCGTGCGGCCGAGTCCGATTACGGCGATGGTGCGCGAAGCGGCCTGCCCGTCAGGCAGTTCGCCGGTGGCCACGCGGCACGGAAGATAGTAGTTCAGGTCGAGCAGGGCGGCGGCGCGCTGCTGGTCCTCAGGAAGATGGAGGGCCTGCTGGGCGTTCTCAAAGAAGATGTGGGAGTGGCCGGGGGCGCGATCGAAGTCGAGGAAGCCCAGGTTGAGACGCTGCGCGCTTTGGCGGCCTTTTCCCAGCTCTTCAGGCAACCCATGCGAGGCGGCCAGTTGCAGGCGTGAATCCTGGTCAAGGAAGATGGCGACACGCGCCACCAGGAGCGTGCGCGGCAACTGGTCGACGATGGACTCGAGCAGGGCCTGGAGATCGGTTTCAGAACTCAGGCCGCGCCCGAATTCCACCAGGGCCTTGCGATAGTCGTAGCGATGGCGATCGAACGCGCGATCGACCCAGCCCTGGATGCGGCGCTTGAGGGGATCGAAGATCATGGCGAAGGCCACAAACGANNGCCACGCCGCGCTTGAAGATCAGGTCGGTATCCATCAGCCGGTAGCGGACGATGGCCCAGCTGAAGGTCAACGGCAAAAACACCAGCGACAGGCCGGCAAGGTTGGTGAGCAGTTGGGGCGGGTTCAGGTCGAGGAGAAACGGTACGGCGTAAAAGAGCGTGAAGGGCAATACGGCGAGCAGCGTGCCGCGAGTGACCCACTTCAGTTGCTGGCGCAGCAATGGCGAGTTGGCGCGGCTGTAGCTGCGCAGGAAAAGCAGGGCGGCCAGGACGTAAAACGCGGCGTCGTAGCCGGTCGCGGTCTGGTCCAGGCGGTGTTTGAGCAGGCCGGTGGCTTCGCGCGTCTCAATGGCCCACAGCCAGAGGCCGAAAAGAGCGGCGCCGGGCGCGTAAACCAGCGGAAGCAGCCAGCGGCGGCGCAGGCTCTTGAAGCGCTCCTCAGGGAAGCTGAGGGCGAAGTGCAGGAAGAGAGCCGGCTGCAGCGCTTCGGCCACCGTATTGGTCCAGAAAACCGTCCAGTCAAGCCCGTCGAACTGGCCTGTGTACCTGAGGGCGTACCACGCGAACGAGACCAGGCAGAAGAGGTAAAAATGCGTGGCGCGTGGCGCGCCCCAGCGGCGAAACAGGACGTAAAACCCGATGATCAGATAGATGAGGCCGATGACCCGCAGTCCCAGGGCCAGGCTGCGGTCGAGCGGCACCGGAATGACCTTGACCGGGGTATCCAGAGGAATGCCGTCGCGGGTGATGGTGTAGTAAGCCAGCCCGTAGGGCCCGGTGCCGTAAAGGGCGCGTTCGAGATCGGACTGGCGCGTGACCGGGGCATCGTTGACCGCGGTGAGCAGATCCTCGGCCTGGATGCCGGCGCGCTCGCCAGGCATGTTGGCCAACACGCGCTCCGCCTGCAAACCGCCCGCGGCCTCGCGCCACCAGACGCCGTCATCGGGCTGCTGGGATTGGCGCTCCTGATGGAGATTCAAAATTGCCAGCACGAAGAGGGCCGCTGTAGCCAAAGCCAGCAGCGTTGCGCGTGTACGGTTGAGGAGGCCTGTCTCCATGGGGATCTTTCTACATCATAATCTTCTGTTGCACGTCAGTTGCCATGAGCCGGCGGCGCGCGGCATGTGCGGCGCCTGACCTGCAATCGACAGAGAACACACGAGATATTGACCATCGATCCCTGAAAACGTCAACCGCGCGCGGAGGAAAATGCCCTCCGAATGCAGAAAACAGTAGGGCGCTTACAAAGAAAGGGATCAATCTACTGGAATCGGTAGACCTTTGGTGAGAAGCAGGTTAGAGCCATCTAAGTCCGTCGAGGATGCAACGTCAAAACTGCCCATAAGTGGCTTTCGAACCGTGTTTGCGCAGGTAGTGGTGTTCTGAAACGTATGCCGGAATTCCGGATTCGGGCGCCTCCAATAGGATGCTGCGGTAGGCCAGGCGGGCGATGTACTCGAGGACGTCGGCGTGCTCCACGGCTTCAGAAGCGGACTTGCCCCAGGCAAAGGGAGCGTGGCCGGCTACAAGAACTCCGGGAATGGCAATGGGGTCCAGGTTGTCCTGGCGGAAGCGGCGCACGATCACCGCGCCGGTCGAGCGGACGTAGCCTTCGGCGACCTCGGCGGCGGTAAGTGCTTCGGTGACCGGAACGGGGCCGTGGAAGTAGTCGGCGTGGGTGGTGCCGAGGCAGGGAATGGGGCGGCAGGCCTGGGCCCAGGAAGTAGCGAACTCGGAATGAGTGTGCACGATGCCGCCGATCTGGGAAAATTCGCGGTAGAGCAGGGTGTGGGTGTCGAGATCGCTCGATGGGCGCAGTGACCCTTCGACGATTTTGCCGTCGAGGTCGGTGATCACCATGTCGGCGGCGGTGAGCGAGGCGTAGTCCACGCCGCTGGGCTTGATGACGACGAGCGGCTGTTGGCCGCCGCGGTCGATCCCGCTGGCGTTGCCGAAGGTGTGCGGGGCGAGGCCGCGGCGCGCGATCTCCCGGTTGGCGTGCAGGACTTCGTTGCGAAGCGATTCGAGCAGCATGGCGTGTTTCCCTGTCTGGGCAAGCGGCGCTGGGAAGCGTTTACCGGATACAGTTTAGCAGCGGACCGGGGTAGACTCTCTGCATGGTGTTCACCAAGCGGCTGCGGGAGGGGGTTCGGCGCGGGGAGATTACCTGCAGCGTGCGGATATGGATGCGGGCGCAGGTGCGCGTCGGTGGGCGCTACCGCATGGACGACGGCGAGATCGAGGTGGACTCAATCGAGATGATCGGCTTTCTGGATATCACTCCGGAGCTGGCGCGGGAGTCGGGGTTCCTGGGCGTTCTGGATCTTCTCAAGGTCGCCAAACACGGGAGAGGCGAGAAGATCTACTTGGTCCGCTTCCACTATGTGCCTCCTCGCCGGATTCAGCGCAGCCAGTAGGGTATTGGGACCACCGCGCCCAACTCGGCGAACTCAGCGTCCGTCAGCCGGAAGGCCGCCGCGCCGACATTCTCTTCGAGGTGCTTCACTGAGCCGGTTCCCGGAATGGGCAGCACGGCCCGCGAACGGCGCAGCAGCCAGGCCAGGGAGACGACGGCCGTTGAAACCTGGCGCGCCAGGGCAATTTTCTCCACGGCGTCGTTGGCCTTGCGGCCCTGGGCCATTGGACCCCACGGCAGAAAGGCGATGCCATTGGCTTCGCAGTAGTCGAGCAGGTAATCCCACTCGCGGTCGGAATAGCTGTAGCGGTTCTGCACCGAAACGATGGGCACGATCCTGCGCGCGCGCTCCACGTGCTCCAGGGTCACGTTGGAGAGCCCCACGTGGCGAATCTTGCCCTGCTCGCGCAGCCTCGCCAGCGTCTCCACGGACGCGTCGAAAGATACGGCCGGGTCGGGAACGTGCAACTGGTAGACGTCGATGCGTTCCAGGCGCAGGCGCTTGAGACTGCCCTCAATGGCTTCTTCAATGTGGGCGGGACTGGCGTTGTGCTGCCAGACTCCGGGGCCGTGGCGCACCCATCCGGCCTTGGTGGTGATGACCAGGCCGGCAGGATAAGGCGCAAGAGCCTCGGCGATGAGTTCTTCTGAGACTTCAGGGCCGTAGGAGTCGGCGGTGTCGATGAAGTTGACGCCCAGTTCGACGGCGCGGCGCAGCGTAGCCAGGGCAGCNNGGCAGCGTTTCGGTTCCGGCAGACATGCGGTTGTCTCCTCTTGTGTTTGGATGGAGTTCCAGGTGAATCGGTCCGTGGCTGTTTGAGGTTTGCGCCATTCCACCTTAACCGATTCCCAAAAACGCGAATCTGCGAAGGTGAGGCTCCCTGCATCCCACCTGAAACCTGAAACCTGAAACCTGAAACCTGAAACCTGAAACCTGAAACCTGAAACCTGAAACCTGAAACCTGAAACCTGAAACCTGTTCTTACACCGTCACTTCCCAGCCTTTTTCATACTCGCGTCCCCAGTACTTCATGGCCTCCGGGTCATTGAGAATATGCGCGTTCTCGGTGTTCAGATGGAGTTGGCGATCGACGAACCAGGCGATGTTTGAAAGCAACAGCATGGTGACCGTCACGTTGGCTACAGGGATCGGCGAGTTGAGCTTTTCCTGGCCGTGGATGGCGGCGATGAAGTTGGCGAAGTGGGCGTCGGTCATGGAGTCCTGGCCAAGCAGATCGCTGGTCGAGGTCTGGCTACCGGTGCGGAACTGGTCGATCTGCTTGCCCTTCCAGTCGAAGACGTCGTAGCCGTCGCGGTCGATTACCACCGTCCCCTTGGTTCCGAAGATGGCCGAGCCGCGTTCGCGCCCGTATTCCCTCATTCCCTGGCAACTGCGGCCCTCCCAGGAGATGGTCTTGTCGGCGTATCCGAAGTCGGTGATCAGCGTGTCGTAGAACTGCCAGTCGTCCTTATATTGGTAACGGCCTCCGGTGGAGGAGACGGTCTGAGGGATTTCGGCCTGCAGTGCCCAGCGGCAGACATCCACCTCGTGGGTGCCGTTGTTGAGGGACTCGCCGGTTCCGTAGCGGCGCAGCCAGTGCCAGTTGTAAGGGTGGATATTGTCTTTGTAATCGCTGCGCGGCGCCGGACCCTGCCAGAGATCCCAGTCGAGAGTGGAGGGAACCGGAACCGGCTTTCCTATGCCCATCGTGCCGCGCGTATTCACATA
Organism: Acidobacteriaceae bacterium; assembly: GCA_003165095.1. The sequence continues at coordinate 4,518 of PLSH01000090.1, read as the reverse complement.
CCAGCTCCGAGCCAGATAAGCATTGCCAATGTAGCCATCGTGGATCTGTTGGATCATCTTGATGGTGTAAGCCGAGGAGCGCTGCTGGTCGCCGACCTGGACCAGCTTGCCGTACTTCTTCTGCGCCTCCACCAGCAGTTCGCCTTCGCGGGCGTTCTGGCTCGAAGGCTTTTCAACGTAGACGTGCTTGCCGGCCTTGAGGCCGAGAACGGCGAGCGGGGTGTGCCAGTGATCGGGAGTGGCGATGCTGATGGCATCCACTTCGCTCGAGGCCAGCGCGTGGCGGAAGTCGGCTTCGGCCTTGGGCGCATAGCCCAGGGCCTGCTGGGCATCGGCGGCGAACTTGGCTCGGATGTTCGCGTCCACATCGCAGATGTAAGCCACGCGGGCGATCTTGCTCAGGTTTTTGAGCGCCGACAGATGCGCGTGGCCGCGGCCGTTCAGACCATTGATGGCAAAGTTGATACGGTCGTTGGCGCCCATGATCTGCGCATAACTTTTCGCCGTGGACGCGAGTGCCGAGCCGGCCACGCCCGCCGCCAGGCCGTTGACAAAGGTTCGCCGAGAAATCATCCCTGTCTCCATTTCCCTTTACTCGATTGAAAAGATCGTCCGGCACGCCCTCGGCATCGAACCTCGTCCGCGGCTGCCGGCAAACGCGTAAAACCATCCAAGGCCCGCAAAACGTCCCTTGCGGCCTTTGCCGGGCGATTCGTTTTTTCAGTGCTGCCGAAGCGCCACTGGGTTGCCGGATGAAATTATATCCCTGCCAACGCCA
>PLSH01000090.1:0-3654 GCA_003165095.1 Acidobacteriaceae bacterium | reverse complement strand
TGGCGTCAACGCGCGACATGGATCTGTCGGAGACGCTGACGCAGGAGTGTTTCCTCAAGGCGCATCGGAACTGGCGGCATTTTCGCGGCGATTCAAGCGCGATGACATGGCTGATGCGGATTGCGATCAACCTGCAGAAGGATCACTGGCGCAACCGGCGGATGCAGTTCTGGCGTCATGCGCGCACCAACGCGGTGGATCTGGACGAGGCCAGCGAATGGCTGCCGAGCGGAGAGCGAACCGTCGAGCAGCAGATGCTGGCGCGGGAGCGGGTAAAGCAGGTTTGGAAAGCGGTCGAAGGTTTGAGCGAGCGGCAACGGACGGTTTTTCTCCTTCGCTACGTGGAGGAGCAGGAGTTGAGCGAAATCGCGCAGGCCACGGGATTGAGCGAGGGCACGGTGAAGGCGCACCTGTCACGGGCTGTTGGCAAAGTGCGCACGGAGCTGGGAGGAAAGAGATGAGTTTGCTGAAGAACAAAATGGGCAACGCAGCCACGGCGGGTGACGCCACGGACTCAATGCTGAATCCAATGCCGGATCCGATCCTGGACCCAATGCCGGACCCAATGCTGAATCCAATATCGGACCCAATGCTGGGCCACGCGCTCACGCATTTCCGGCAAAGCGTGCATGCCTGGAGCGAGGCAGCCGCGAGCCGGCCGCGGAAAGCGGTGCGGGTTTCAGTGCATCGGAGTTGGCGGCTTGCTACGGGTTGGGCGCTGGGATGCGTGCTGGCTGCGGGAAGCCTGGCGAGTGGGATTTACGAGCACCATCACCGGCAGGTGGTGGCCCGGCTGGCCGCCCAGGCTGAGGCGGCTCGAGAGCAGCAGTTGGCGGCCCAGCGCGCCCGCGAATCGGATGAGGATCTGCTTGCAACAGTGGACAGCGATGTATCGCGCGCCGTACCGGCCGCGATGGAGCCGCTGGCCCAGCTGATGGACGGCGACGACAACCAGTAAGTACGACGAAGAGATATGAAACCACCAGACAAGGAGCATTTATGAAGGGTACGAATGCAGGACGGTTTGTTTTGGCTTTGGCGGGAATTTTGATGGCCGCCGGGCTGGCGGGCGCGCAGGGCCCCGGCGGCGGGTCGGGGATGGGACCCGGATTCGGGCAGCATCGGCCTCCAATGGAGAGAGCGTTCCGATTTGACGGTGAAAGAGGACAATTCTGGAACCACCCGCGAATTGTCGCGGAGCTTAAGCTCACCGACGATCAGCGAAAGGCAATGGATGCCATCCTGCTCGAGCACCGGGAGAAGCTGGTTGACCTGCAGGGCAGCGTGGAGAAGGCAGAATTGGAAATGCAGCCCCTGATGAAGGCCGACGAGCCGAACGAGGCCGCGATTCTGGCGCAGATCGACAAGATTGCTCAGGCCCGGGCGGAGCTTGAAAAGGCAAACGCGCGTTTTCTGCTTGCGTTGAGAAGCAAGCTGACGCCGGAGCAGTGGAAGCAGATGCAGGCCGATCGCGCCAACCGCGGTGAAGATAAGCGCGGCGGCTGGGGACACGACGGTCAGGGCATGCACGGTCAGGGCATGCACGGCCAGGGCGGCCAGTTCCGGCGCCAGGGCCCTCCCCCACCTCCCCAGGGTCAGCCGGCTGTACCTGCGCCTCAGGCGCCGGGGCCCGGCGACCAGCAATAACCAGGACCGGCTTGCGCGCGTTGAGTTGATTCAAGCGGCGCAAGTCAAAATTTCTGAGCAATCTCTCAGGGCAGAGAGCAAATGCGGTCTCTCCAGAGACCGTTGGCGGCATGGGGCGATCCCTATGCCGCCTTTTTTTGGTGCGCAGCCGGATTGAGAGCGTCGAGCAGAAAGCAATCAATGAGTTTGGCAGCCGGCAAGGCGCGCGGGTCTGACTCAATGCGGGACAAAAGGCTGGAGCAGATTGAAACAGCGGCTGGAGCGCATCGGGACAGAGTTTGCATCATGTCGAGACAAGTTGAATCGGGCCGCGACAGTGGTGTACCCGAAGAGTGCAGAAAAAATGACTAAAGTTATTTTCGCCCGCACCGATGAAATGGGTGGAAGCAGGAAGGCCCAAAAAGAAGTAAAAGCCCCGGCGAAGATGCATCGGGGACAGGGCGCTTCGCAGAGCATCCAAGAAGGAGTTGAGTCCCATGGCCCTCGGAGTTTTGAACAACCTCTCAGCAATCTACGCAGAGAACAACCTGAACAACACAAACAACAGTTTGCAGACTGTGTTGCAGCAGTTGTCGTCAGGGTCCAAGATCAACTCTGGCGCGGACGACGCGGCCGGGCTCTCCCTGGTGAACGGGCTGGCGGCCAACTCGGCGGCGCTCACCCAGTCGGAGACCAACGCCACTGAAGGAGTGGGGCTGCTGCAGGTGGCCGATGGCGCCCTGTCGCAGGTGACAAGCCTGTTGAACCGCGCCATTACGCTGTCTACCGAGGCTTCGAACGGCACCCTCAACAGCACTCAGGAAAGCGCGGCAAACCAGGAATACCAGTCGATCCTGGCCGAAATCACGAATATCGGATCCACCACCACCTATAACCAGCAAACGGTTTTCAATGGCTCCGAGGTGGCGATTTATACCGGCGACTCGTCGCAGGCGGGAGCGTCGATAGACGACCTGAACATCCGCACGCTCTCTGAGAGCAGCGTGGGCGACACCGGCGGCGGCATGTCCTATAGCACCAGCCAGACCTCGGGCAGCGTGTTCATCGACCTGACCCAGAATCCAACCGCCGGCGTTACCAAGGCGGCCAGCAGCGATGCTCTCACCGGCGCAAGTTCGTCCATCAAAATCGACACCCTGAATGGCTCGGGCGGCGTGGAGAGCACCACGATTACGGCCGGCACCGGCACTGCATACGCCAACACCGTCGAGGGAATGATCGAGGCCATCAACGGCTCGGGACTGGGCCTGTCAGCCAGCTTTACCAATGCGGCGGTGGCTGGAGATTCCTCCGCGGCCCTGTCGACCGACACCGGCATCATGATCGCCGGTTCGGTCGGGTCGGGCACTTCTCCGAGCGCTTCAAGTTACACGGGGGTCCTTTCTCAGACCGGAATCCAGGACACGGACGATCTGAGCGGAACCATCTCTTTCAAAGTTGGCAACGGTTCGGCGCAAACGGTCAACATGACCGCCGTGAATGCCGCCGAGAACGGCGTAACGGTAGCCGACCTTGCCGCCTACATCACCGCCGATACCGGCCTGGGCGTGTCGGTAGTTGACACCGCGGGCGTATTGAGGCTTTCGAGCACTGCCGGCTCGTCCAACGCGCTGGCCGTCACATCCAATCTGATTGACAGCTCTCTCGGCAAGCCGCTGGCCTACACCGCGACGGCAGCATACGCAGACGGATTGAGCTCGAGCACGGTGAAAGATTCGCTCATCGGAGGAGTGGCGCTGGATACCCAGACCGCCACCTCCCCGGTGGATAGCGGCACGGCCACAACTGCCAGCGGCACGGCCACCATCAGCTACTCCGACAGCGCCGGAGTGACCCTCAGCGGTACCGACCTGGTCGACCAGAACAACGCTGAAACCGCCCTCAACGATCTCAACCTGGCCATCAGCGACGTGGCCTCGCAGGATGGCTACATCGGCGCGCAGATCAACCCGCTCAACTCCATCAGCCAGGTGATGAGCACCCAGCAGGAAAACGTGGATTCCGCGC
>PLSH01000445.1 GCA_003165095.1 Acidobacteriaceae bacterium | reverse complement strand
AGGGGAACGCTGTGCGGACCGCGGTCGAGCACGCGCCGCCGGCCCACGTAGAGCACGCTGGCCAGCGCGGCCACGCCGGCGATGTTGTGGACCACGATGCCGCCGGCAAAGTCGAGCACGCCCCACCTTTGCAGAAAGCCTCCGCCCCAGATCATGTGCACGAACGGGAAGTAGACAAAGGTGAGCCATCCGGTTAGGAACAGCATGTAGGCCTTGAAGGTGACACGGTTTGCGAATGCGCCGGAGATGAGCGCCGGGGTGATGATGGCAAACATCATCTGGTAGGCGACATATACAAAGAGCGGAATGCTGTCGTTGGCGGGCGAGGGAGTGCTGAGCGAGATGTTACGCAAAAAGGCGTAGTGCAGATTGCCGATCACGCCGTGCCAGTCGCCGCTGAAGCAGAGGGAGTAGCCGTATGCGTACCAGATCACGGTGGTCCAGCCCATGGAGACGAAGCTCTGGATCATGATGGCAAGCACATTTTTGCGGCCTACGAGGCCGCCGTAGAAGAAGGCGAGACCGGGAGTCATCAGCATCACGAGGCTGGTGCATAGCAGCATGAACCCGGTATTGCCGGTGTCTAGATGGAGCATGAGAATTCCTTTCACTTCATTGAAATCAGAAGACTTGCGCAAGCAGGCCGGGAAGGCGAACGGGGAGCGGAACATAGGACGCATCCGGGTTCGATTTCTCGGGCCGCCGGTGAATATTCGACCTCAGAAAGGGCATAGTCTGTGCGCGGCCTCACACGAGGATGGAGGGCGTGGCGGGGATGTCAACGGGAGGGGATTTGGGGTGGATTTGGGACGGTTGGTTGGGGTTCGTGCTGTCCCACCCTAGCCACAAAAACAAAGACGTGGTGCCCAGAGGGCGCCTAGGTGGGGCACCCGGCAGTTCAGTCAGGCATGGGGTTTTCCCGATCGCTCAAGCAGTGACTCAGAATCTCATGCGCAGGCCGATTTGGATTTGGCGTTCGCGGTAGAAGTCTGTGGCGTTGATGTTCAAGGGCTGGCCGAAGGCGGTGGTATTGGCCTTCAGGCCGGTCAGGAAATTCAGGGTGGGGAAGGTCGAAACGCTGCCGGAATCGAGATAATAGCCGGTGGTTTCTAGTTCCGTGACGTTCTGGTGGTTGAATAGGTTGAAAGACTCGGCCAGCAGCTCGAGGCGGCGCATCTGGCCGAGGTCGAAGCTCTTGCCGAGGCGTAGATCGGCCTTCCACGTATATGGATAGCGATAGGTGTTGCGGCCGATGTTGTAGATGCGTCCGCCTGCGCCGAGACCGTAGACGCGGTTGTCGCCTCCGGAGCCGTTCATGCCGGGGGCGAGGCCGACGATGGCGGTTCCGTTTGACTGGTGCTCCTCGGCGAGCGAGCCAGAGGTGCGCATGGTGTATGGCAGGCCGCCGCGGAACTGGCCGATTCCGGAGAGCATCCAGCCATTGGCGAGGTAGCCGGCCAAGCCATGCAGTTTCCAGGGCGATTCATAGATAACCATGGCGGCGGCGGAGTGGCGGACGTCGAGGTTGCTGGTGCCGTACTCCTGGCTGAAGCTGGCGGGGTCGAGGACATCGCTGCCGGCTACCGTGGTGGTCTCGTTGGGATTCCAGTCCATGGCGTGCGCGTAGGTGTAGTGAGCGTGCAGGGTGAGGCCGCGGCGGCCGTAGCGGGTGACTTTGACCATGGCCGCTTCATAAGTGGAGTTGGCGCGGCTCATGATCTCGGAGATTTGCTGGTAGCTCGGATTGGGGCGGCCGAGAGCGCCGGTGGGGGAGGGCCAGGAGGCGTAAAAGGGAACCGTGATCTGGGAGGATTTGATGGGGCCGAGGCCGGAGGCGTCGACGACGCCGTAGGTGATGGTCTGGGTGCTGGAGAGGGAAGGAAGATTGGTGTCGATGGAGATGGGCAGGCGGCGGCCGAGGCTGGCCAGCGCGGCGGCGGTGACGAGGAGGTGTCCGGGCAGAGCTTCTTCAACTGAGACCACGGCCTGGTGAACCTCAGGGTTGCGGAAGTTGGGCGCGAACTGGACCGCGCCGGGCGCGACCACGCTGGCCGGGGGCCCGGTCAGCACAGAGGGAAACGGAGGCGCGCCGCTGGTGAGAGTGATGGGGTTGAGGCCATCGGTGGAACGAATGAAGAAGCTTTGATCGCCTTTGGCGGAGCCGGTCTGGGTGAGCGCGGTTTCGATGGTGGCGTTTTCAGTGCGGCCGTAGTACATGCCGTAGCCGAGGCGGAGCACGGGCCAGTGGTTCTCCGCGCCACCGATGGCGAGGCTGATGCGCGGTCCCCAGTTGTTGCCCAGGCTGGGCAGCTTTTGAGTCAGCGGCAGATCGGGATTCAAGAGCGCGGGGAGCGGCGGCGGCATCTGCTCGCGGTCCCAGCGCAGTCCGACGGAAAACACGGCGAGTTTGGCCGGCTGCCATTGCGCGGTGACGTAGCCGGCCAGGTCGCTGGTGCTGAGACGCCAGTTGGTGGGGCCCATGGTCTGCGAATAGTAGGAGTAGCAGGGCAGCGCGCCGAGAGCAGTCGCGGTGGGGTTGCAGTTGTGCGGGTTCTCGTAATTAAAGAGGTTTGTCAGGCCGAATTTTTCAAAGGCCAGCGCGTCGCCGATGAAGTTCTGGATTTTTGAGTAGTAATAAGTGCCGGTCTCGTTGCGCAGCAGGCTGGTGGCGTCGGCATTGTGGTCGAGTTCGAAGCCGGCCTTGAGCAGCAGGGTGTTGCGCACCCAGTCCACATTTTCCTGGGCGTGGAGGAGACGTTCGTCGGGATAGCTGCCCTGGCCGAATCGCGAGGGATTGCCGATGGTGAACCCGTAGCGCGAGTCGACCACGATCTGCGGGAGCTGTCCCCAGGCGTTGCCTTTTAAAAGACCTTGCTCGAATGGGGAGGGCGCGTCGGGCCGCGCGGTGAGGATGTCGCGCCCGGCGGAGAGCTGGGTGGTGGCGAGCAGGTTGGGCGTCAGGTAGGCTTCCCAACGGGCCAGCAGCCATTGTTCGCCGGCAGAGCTGGAGCCAAAGCTGTGGTTCCCAAACGATTCGGAGGTGCGGGTGAGGCCGCCGCCGGGCGCATTCGAGTTGGCTCCGATTCCTTCCACGGTGAAGCGATGGCGCTCCGCGGCCTGCCAGTCGACACGGGCAAAGCCAACCCATTGCGCGGTGGCGCGCGGAGCGAGGCCCAGCAACTGGTCCAACTGCTCGAGGCCGGCGGCCGCGTAGGCGGAATTGGGAACGCCGAGGTAGTCGTTGTAGGCCTGGTTATCGTTCTCGCCGAGTTGCGCGCCGAGCAACTGGATCTGCGGGTCGTTGGGGGTGGGCAAATAAAAGAACTCGGCGGGATTTTTTACCGTGGCCACGCCGGGATCGTTGCGGTGATAGCTGTCGAGGGCGGCAAACCAGAAGAGCTTGTCGCGGCGGATGCGACTGCCCAGTCCGAANNGCGCCCCAGGTGTTCTGGCGGTCGAAGAGGAATGCCTGGCCGTGGAACTGGTTTGTGCCGCTCTCGGTTTTGAGGTTGACGCGGCCGCCTGCGCCGCGCGCGCCCTCGGCCTCAACGTTGCCGGCAACGGCCTGCACCTCGCGGATGCCTGACTCGCTGATCGAAAATCCGCGGCCGCCATTCCAGGCCTGTGCCATCCCGCTTTGCGTGCTTGCGGATTGCGCAGAGGAGCCGGAGTCTGGCGCGCGGGGCTCTGAGCCGGCGGCAGCGCCAAAGGCCAGCCGCATGCTTGCGCCATCCACAGTGATGTCGGCGGGCTCCTGGCTTGCGCCGCGCAGCGAAGGCTGAGAAGAAGCGGCAGCGGTGGTGGAGGCGGGGGTATCGAGCACGAACTCCTGCCAGCGGCGCCCGCTTACGGGTAAGGACTGCACCTCCTGCGCGGTGATGGTGGTAGTAACGGCGGAGGAAACCGGATCGGGAATCCGCGCGGCGGCGACGATGGGACGGACGGGGACCGGATGGACGCGCAGGACAGGCTGAAGAGCGGTTGCGGGAGCGATGCCGGCTGCCAGAGCGGGCGCCAGAGGCGGGGGCGGCGTAAGCGCAGGGTGCATCGGAGCGGCAACGGCCGGATGGATGGCTGGTGGAATGGGTATCAAGGCGGCGAGTTGCCGCGCGGGCGCAACGGGCTGGGATGCGGAGGACGGGGGATTGGGTGCGGCAGCAGCGGGCTGGGCCGGCTGACTGAGTGCTGCCGGCTCGGATGCGATTTCGAGTGAGGGGGCAGGCGCAGTTGCAACTGCGAGCGGAAGCTGCGGAGCCGGAATTGGGGCTGGGACGGCGGCGAGCACGGGCGGCGGACGCTCGAACTCGATTGCGGCCTGCACATGCGCTTCATGCCCGGCGGAGACGAAGATACCTTCAAGATGGCCGTTGCCGAGCTGGGGGCTGTCAGCCTCGATGGTGTACTCGCCGACATCGAGCGCGGTGAAGCGGAAGACGCCGTTTCTGGCGGTGGTGGTCCGGGCCTCAGCGCCGGTGGACCCATTGCGCAGGACCACCGCAATGCCGCCCAGCGGGGAGGAGCGCAGATCGGTCAGCTTGCCGGAGAGGGAGCCTGTGGAGGCGGGACGCGGAGGTTGGGCGAACAAAGCCGCACCTGCGCCCAGGCACAGCGCAGCAAGCACAAGCGGCGTAACCGGACTCCGCCTTCGTTCCGCCATCTCAATACCGATTTCCGGGCAATTCCGATTTCCGAGCAAAACCAGGGAGAATACGCAAAACATTGCCGGCCCGCTCTGACGGCGGGTCCTGGATGGAACTGAAGGGCAAGGCGGGCTTTGTCCGCCGCACACTTCCGCGATGATCCAAAATGAAATTAGGAGACGATTCTATGCTGCGGCGCGACGGATATGCGTAATCTGCGTCACACAGCAGCCGATTTCTGAGAAATAGTTAAGAAATCGGGGGTTGGCGCGGGGATTCGAAGCCAGGGTGGCACAGTCCGATAAACTGGAAAGACGGCACTACGGATCTGGGAGTGCCGGAGAGGCTTCGATCACTGACCACTGACCACTGACCACTGACCACTGGAAAAATATGTTCATCGATGAAGCAAGAATTCGGGTGAAGGCCGGCGACGGCGGGAACGGCTGCATGGCGTTCCGGCGGGAGAAGTTTGTGCCCCGCGGCGGGCCCTCGGGCGGCGACGGCGGGCGGGGCGGCGACGTGGTGATGAAGTCGTCGCAGCGGCACAACACGCTGATTCACTTCCGCTACAACCCGGAGCACAAGGCGCAGCGCGGCGAACACGGCATGGGCTCGAACTGCACCGGGCTCGATGGGCGTTCGATCACGCTGCAGGTTCCGGTGGGCACGGCGCTTTACGACCAGGAGACGGGCGAGCTGGTGCACGATTTCCAGGAGCCGGACGAGGAACTGGTGATTGCCAAGGGCGGGCGCGGCGGGCGCGGCAACCAGCATTTTGCGACCAGCACACACCAGGCTCCGCGCGAGCACGAACTGGGCCGGGCGGGCGAGGAGCGCAACTACCGGCTGGAGCTGAAGCTGCTGGCGGATGTGGGTCTGGTGGGCTATCCCAATGCGGGCAAGTCGACGCTGATTTCGCGCATCTCGGCGGCCAGGCCCAAGATTGCGGATTACCCGTTCACGACGCTGGAGCCGAACCTGGGCGTGGTGACGGTAGGCGAGGAGCCGGACCAGGAATCGTTTGTGGTTGCCGATATGCCCGGCCTCATCGAGGGCGCGCACCTGGGCTCGGGTCTGGGCGTCCAGTTTCTGCGCCACATTGAGCGCACGCGGCTGCTGGTTCACCTGGTGGATGTGTCGGACGCATCGGGGCGGCCCGACCCGGTGGAGGATTTCAAGGTGATCAACCAGGAGCTGGCCAGCTTTACCAGCAGCGCCGTCGACAACGGGTCCGACCCCTTCTCCGACGACGCCGGCAAGCCTGACAAGCCGAACCACCCCCTGGCCCACAAAGCCATGATCGTCTGCGCCACCAAGATCGACAGCGCCAACCCGGACAAGCTCAAGAAGTTAGCGGCCCACATCAAGCGAAAGAAGTTAGAGTTCCACGCCATCTCCGCTGTAACCGGCCAAGGCATCGAAGAGCTTAAATGGGCGCTCGCGCGGCGGCTGCGGCCCATAGAGGACGAGAAGTAGCGCAGAGCTGGCCGTCGCAAGCCGGCGCATCAGCCGTGAATCCAGCAACGTACGTTCCCTTTCGATCAGACCCCTGTGTCTTTTTGAACAGAAGGCCCAACCCCTGACCCGATAGCTTTTTTGAGCGGACCCGATTCTCTGTGCGCGCATACGTGCAGCCACCCTGGACTCGAAGATCGAGATCCAGGCTTGGTCGATTGGCGCGCCATGCGGGTCAAGCTTCGCGCTCTCTCTGAAGGGGGGAAATCATGAAAATCATAGATCTCCGTGGCATCATTCCTGGGTTGTTGGCACTGGTCTGCTTTATTCCGTCTCCGCTCTCCACGGCACAAAGTCATGAGGCCACAATCTCAGCGAATCCCGGCACGCTGGTCCGCTGGGTAGCGCCGGGCACCGAGCGCTGCACCATGAGAGGCCGCTCCTGGGCCGCGTTGCAGGGAGCCTGCTATTACCCAATCGACTTGTTGGATAAGCCGGGTCCGATCGTCATTGCGCTGCTGGGCTCCGGCCCAAAGCAATTTGCCCACATCTCTGTCGAGCCCAACGATTACGGCACCGAGGAGGTCACGCTCCCCGACATTCCGCAGGCCAACCCCTCGCGGGAGGACCTCAGGCGCGACGCGGTGGACCAGGCTGCGCTGGCCAGGATCTGGGCGCGCAAAGAGGGGCCGGCGAAGTTTACGCTGCCTCTTGGGCCACCGGTGCGGCCACTGCCTGTGGGCAAGTCGTTCGGTGTCAAGCGGGTTTACAACGGCAAACTGGCGGAGCAGGCTCACATGGGGTCCGACTACGATTCGCCGGTGGGCTCAGCCATCCTGGCCGTTGCCCCCGGCACGGTAGTCTTCGCCAAGGAAATGTTCTTCGAGGGCAACGCCGTGTTTATCGACCACGGCGACGGCCTGATCAGCATGTACTTCCACCTCTCCGAGATCAAAGTCCAGGCCGGCCAGGAAGTGAGGAAGGGCGAGACACTCGGCCGCGAAGGAGCGACGGGCCGCGCCACGGGACCACACTTGTGGTTTGGCGTCCGCTGGCATGACGCCCGCATCAACCCCAAATTCGTGCTTGAGGAACCGGCCAGGATCCCGTCCGTGAACCATGTGACGCCATAAAGGTCGATTGCCATTTGGCTGCCGGCCGCGTGAAACGAAGATTGCCGCGAATGTTTCTCTGTTATCCGGGAATCGAAACCAAGCGAAGGCAGCATTTACGCATTTTTCATGCACGTTTTTTCTGGTATTTCGTCTGTGTTGACAGGAGCAAATCTAATTCGCTCCAGCCGGCAACCCTTCAAGTGAAGGCGCCATCTCAACAGGAACGTCGAGAAAAGAAGAGAGTTGAGGGATTTACTTATGCATTCCATCAAGCGCGATATAATTTTCGGCATTTGCCTGAGCGCGCTAGTATTTTTGGGCGCGCTGGCGTGGGGCGGTCCCTTCATCGGGGCAGGCACAGGAGCGACGCCGGTGCAGGCGCAACAAAGCCAGTCTCAAAGCGCAGTTTATTGTGGAACCGTGATGCGGAACGGGGAGCAGTTTTTGCTGCGCGAGTCTTCGGGCCAGATTTACCGCCTCGACGATCCCCAGCATGTGCAGCCGTTTGAGGGCAAAACGGTGAAGGTGACCGGGAAGCTGGACACGGATGCGAAGCTGATCCACGTGGAGCGGATCGAGCCGCTGATGGTGTGAACGGGCTTGACGGCTGACTGAGCGAGATTTGTCTTTGGGCGTTGTGGATGCTGCTGCGCCGTCAGGCGTAAACTTGCCGCGCATCCAGAATCAGCCATGAAATCGTTGCAAAGAGAAGGGTGAATCCCAAGTCCAGGAATCCGGAAATGGGACACCCTTTTTCTGTGTATTTTTCACTCTCAGGGCGAGGATTGCGGGGCGTCAGATCGACAAGGGTTCTTGCCCTTGGATAGGATTAGACGACTCGCCAATGCTTCCACGGATTGCATCGGTCCGCAATTAGCAAAATTTGCCTGAGGGGAACTGACACCATGAAGCGATTCAGTCTTGCTTTTGCATTCATCGCAATCTTTCTTGTCTTGAGCGCACATGCGCAAACGACGCCGCCCGCAACCGCACCAACGGCGGCTCCAGCAACTACGGTTACGCCGGTATCGGCACAAACGGGGGCTCCCACAACTGCGGCGCCGCCGGCAGCGGGAAAATTGGGGGATTGGTGGCACGGAGCCTATCTGCAGCGGCCACTGAACAGCCCGGACGGAAAGAAGCTGCCTCTCATCTCGGTGAGCGGAGATCGGTTTGTCGATCCCACGGGAAAGCCGATGCTGTTTCGCGGGGTGAACATCGCCGATCCCGACAAGATCGAGAGCCAGGGGCACTGGAGCAAGGACTTTTTCGTCAAGGTGAAGGATACGGGCGCGACGGTGGTTCGCATTCCCGTTCACCCGGCGGCGTGGCGCGGGCGCGGAGCCAAGGATTACCTGGTGCTGCTGGACCAGGCTGTGCAGTGGTCGACCGACCTGGGCATGTATGTCGACATCGACTGGCACTCGATCGGCAATCTGCACGCAGGCCTGTTTCAGGACCCGATGTATGAGACCAGCCTGACGGAGACAATGAACTTCTGGCGCACGATGGCCGCGCACTACAACGGAAACCACACCGTGGCGTTCTTCGAGCTGTTTAACGAGCCGACGCTGTTTCGCGGGCGGCTTGGAACCATGACCTGGGAACAGTGGCGGGAGATCAACGAGGACATGATTTCGCTGATCCGCGCTTACGACAAGGACACCATTCCGCTGGTTGCCGGGCTCGACTGGGCGTATGACCTGACTCCGCTGCGCATCAGCCCCATACGGGCGGAGAACATCGGATACGTGACGCATCCCTACCCCAACAAGAGGCCGCAGCCGTGGCCGCCGAAGTGGGAAGAGGACTTTGGATTTGCCGCCGCGACTTACCCGATGATTGCAACCGAGATTGGATTCAGCACGCGCTACGGCCCGAAGAACGAGGGCCTGGAGTACGGCGCGGAGATTACGAAGTATTTGGAATCGAAGGGCATCGGCTGGATTGTGTGGTGCTTCGACCCGCAATGGGGTCCGACCATGATTACTTCCTGGGACACGTTTGAATTGACCGACCAGGGGAAGTTTTTCTCCGATGCGATGCATAAGGATCCGGCGCCGCTCGAAACGGGGTCGGGGAAGTAGGGGCGAGGTCGAGGATCTCGTGAGCTACCATCTTTTGCGCCGGTTTTGGCATCGTATTAGGGGGAACCCTGTGACAGCATGACGCCAAGTGGACCGGCGAAGGAGAATTATGGCNNNNTGAGCGGTCGGCCTGAGCTCTCAGGTTGAACCGGCAGGTCTCTCCTTGACTTGACAACTCTCCCTGTGTGCCCGCGCCGTTTCAATGGAACATCTCATTGTTGAAGGCGGCTCAGATCTGAAAATTCGGATCTGGGCGCCCAATCTTGGCGGTCAGACCTGGGCCACCTGGCCCTCTTGAACGCCACGGACCGTTATCTCAGCGTATGGCCGCAAAGCTTGCAGTGTGAGTGGCCGTATGCACAATCCTTGCAAGTGAAGTGATCTTTGGCGCAGATCTTTCCACCGGCTAGAGGCTTATCTTTACCGCACGAAGCACAAACTCTGCTTGACGACATGTTCTCTCCTTTCAATTCGGATATCCTACCGCACTGTTACGAGGCCGAATTCGATTCACGCGCCGTTTTTCTGGCGCATGGATGGGCTGACCGCACTGCCGGTGGCTACTCTTCCTCTTCCTTCACCGGCCGCTGAAGGAGATCGATTGTCCTTTTCCGGCACAACTGCGCCCTGTCTTCTGCTCCGAGACTTTCTGGAATCCTCCTCGATCTCGCAGCGATTTCTGCCAAATCCATAGTGTCAGCCGTTAGTATTCCATGATTCTTGGCTGTGTCTTCCGCTCCTGATTGAAATCCCGAGTGCGAGATAATCAGCCCGATGATCGGGCCCTTGGCGGAGTGGAACCAAGTTGGAATCTGTGACTCGTCCTTTCTCGGGGTCCGGAACTTGATTTTTTGCATTGCCGTGATAAAGGCGTCTACCTTTTCAACTGGAATTGCCGAATTATATTTCTTGCACTGGCCAATAATTCTCAGGGGGTGAACCCCTCCACCGAACAGGTGGCAATGGCTTGGATTCTGCACATGAGCGAAAAAGTCAACCCCGCCGTCGCCTCCCCCTGGAGTCAGCGAAGTCTCAGTCGCGCCGCCAAGCTGGCTTACGATGCAGCCGAGGGCCTCATATTCCCTGTCGGATAGCCCATCAATCATCTTGAGAAACGCGGGTCGATGCCTTAGGCGAAGCAGATCTCTCTTTTGCAGTCGAGGATGCGAGGTTGGAAGGACGCCTGCCCCGAGCCAGGAGAGGGTCATAGCGGACTCGTCAATGACCTCGAAGCATCTCGTTAGTCCGCGCTTGCCAAATTCCGGTTCACGTGTCAGGAGATACCTCCAAAACACGTGTGCGTTGGCTTCGGCGTATGCCTCTGCATCTTCGGATGACTTTCCGAGTGCCTCGGTTGCACCGCGAGTCAGCAGGTGCTTGATCTGCAAGGGCCGGTCAAACGTCTGCCTGCAAATCCATCTGAGGATCTCAGGTTTCTCTGCCCTTGGCATTAGCTTGGATCTTCCAAATCTGAGATCAGCTGCTTAAGCCGCAGAGTTCTCTCTGAAAGCTGGGATTTTAGTTCTGGCAGCTTCGTCATCTTATGCGGAACATTATCGAGAGCTTTGATCGCGCGCGAGAGGGCGTCAAGCACCTCCTTTACGCGGTCTGTTCCCTCTGCGGATTGCTCCTGAATTGCCTCGGCGCTTGCCATCGCACGGATTACTTCAAGGTCTGAGCTTCCAGTTCTGAACTGTTCAAAATACTTCGGTGAGTTCGTAAGTAATGACGCTAGCGTTCTTAAATCGTCTCGACGCACAATTCGCCTCTTGTCGAAATCTCCCTTCGTCTCGCTTTGCGTGTCTTCGCTTTGGGCTCTCGGGTATAGCCACCCCACGAACTCGTTGAATTTGAGAGTATCCTTGAATTTAAATTTGTCTCCGTCCCAGCCCATCCAATCTCTAATTGACGCGCTGCTACGGCCGAACAATTCCTGGAAGTAGGGATATGATCTCTCGTCTACTTCTGTGAGGTAGTCGGATTCCTCTCTAGCCTGCTTGAATGCATAATACCCTCTTACCCATTGGCCTGCCCCGAAGGGAGACAGCCCAAAGCGCTTACCGACTTCGCCGAGCTTTAGGTTGTATTCTTCCATCTGTTCCACGAGAAGTCTGGCTTTGTTGTATGCGGACCACTCCCTTATGCCTGTGATATGGCGTAGCCCTTGAAATATCCATGCGGCCTCTTGCTCGCTCCCCACATACTGAAGACAGGGTATTGAGTCAAGCGAATGAAGGACGCCGGCGGGTACAACCGAACCGTCGACGCCGATGTTTCTGATCATCTTAGCAGCGGCGATGCGGCGGTTTCCCTCAAGCACAACGTATTTGTCTTTCTTGAAACTTCGTACAACAATTCGATCTATTGGTAGGTAGCCATTTACTTCCATATTCATCCGAAGTTTCTCGACATCGTAGTCGCGGACTAGCAGTCTCAGGGCAGCTTCCTGAACTTGCGCAGCGTCAATTTCCTCGTCGCTCACGGGCTTTGAGTCAGCTGCAACGAAGCGAGGGTTATTCGGGTCAAGATAGATTGCGTTTAGGGGTAGGTCGATTGCTTCGAGCTCTTGGTAAAGGGTGGATGTGGACACTGGCAGCTTCCTTTCCAATCGGAAATCATTGGGTCCATTGGACTATTATAGCCAAATGTCCGAGGTGGCAGTTGGGCGATCTCGGACATTTAGCTCGGTATTACAGCAACGGACGGCGGTTATTCTTCCTCTTCTTCGACGGGCCGTTTGGCGTTGGCGAGGATCTTCTCGGCTACTAACTGCGGGACGATGTCGTAGTGGTCCATCTCCATGCGGTAACTGCCCTTGCCTTGGGTCATGGAAGTTAGTAGCGTGCCATAAGTCAGCATCTCGGCCATGGGAACCTGGGCGTTGATGATCGTGGTACGGCCTTTGGACTCCATGCCAGCTACGCGGCCACGGCGGCTGTTGAGGTCGCCCATGAGGGTTCCGGCAAACTCGTCGGGAGCCTCGATCTCGACCTTCATGACGGGCTCGAGCAGGCAGGGCTTGGCCGTTTCCATGGCCTTGCGGAAGGCGAGACGGCCGGCCATCTTGAAGGACATTT
>PLSH01000115.1:14106-25510 GCA_003165095.1 Acidobacteriaceae bacterium | reverse complement strand
CCATCCCTAACCAAAATGCTTGACTTGAAAGAGAGAATCTTACTACAGAAAAAAGTCGCAAGGATGGGGCACCCAGGCGCTACTGCGCGGCTACGCTCTCCGCGGGGAGCAACTCATAACTTACAAATGCGATTTTCTTGCTGTCGGGCGACCAGGAAGGAACATTGATGGTTCCCTGGCCTCCGAATAGCTTGGTTAAGACGTGGACCTTCCGGTCGGCCATGGACATGAGGCGGAGTTCCACATCTTTTTCCGCCGGATGGCCGGTGACGTCTTTGTCATAGGCGATAAAGACCATCCATTGGCCGTCGGGCGAGATGTGCGGGAACCAGTCGTTACTTTGGTCGGTGATGACCTGCTCCTGGTCGCTTCCGTCGGGCTTCATGCGCCAGATCTGCATCTGTCCGGTGCGCTCGGAGTTGAAGTAGATATAGGCGCCATCGGGCGAGTATTCGGGGCCGTCGTCGAGGCCGGGGTCAGTGGTGAGGCGTGTTTCCGCGCCGCCGTCCACGGGAATGGTGTAGATATCGAAGTTGCCGTCGCGCTCCCCGGTAAAGGCGAGGGTTTTGCCGTCGGGCGACCAGCCGTGCCAGTAGGATGGCCCGTCTTTGGTAAGCTGGCGCGGCGTGCCTCCGGCGATGGGCACAACGTAGACGCGCGAGTGCTTGTCTGGCGCCGACGAGTCGCTGAAGGCCAGCATGGTTCCGTCGGGCGAGATGCCGTGGTCGTTGTTCAGATGCGTCTCGGGAGCGGTATCGATGATGGTTGGTGCGCCTCCTCCGATGGTGAGGCGGCGAAGCGTGCCGTCCTGATTGAAGATCAGGGCCGATCCGTCCCTGGTCCAGTTGGGCGCTTCGAAGTGGGCGGTGGCAACGTACTCCACATGGCGGTCGGTGGAGGCGATGGGGACGGTTTCAAGAGCGCTCACCAGCACCTGCTTGCTTTGCGACGGCTCAAGCTGCTGGAAGCGGACATGAGAGAACGAGGCTTTCTGGATGGCGTCTTTGTCGTGCGCGCAGACGCCGATGCCGACATAAAACGTGCCGGTGAATACGATGCGGGTAGAGTCGCCCGCGGGACCGACCTTGCCGTCCTTGCCTTTGACGAAGGTGTAGAAGTAGTCGCCGTGTTTCTCGATGCGAATGGTTCCCGGCGCCTTTACGTTGGCCTGGACCTCGTGCATGTTGTCGCCGGTTTTCTCGCGCCACTGCAGTGAGGTGAGGCCGTCGCCGTGGACGGCCAGATCGACAGTGACTGAGTTGCCGTCGAGCGTCTGGCGGATCATGAGAACGGCCTTGCGATGCGCGTCGCCGCCGGTGCCGAGAAGGGCGGGGTCGGCGCTGAGGGAGAAGTCGCCGGAGACTTTCTTCCAGACATAGTGGAAGTCGTCGAGGGCCCACCACATGTTTTCGCCGCTTCCGCTGAGGGTGTACGTGCCGGTGGCGCGGTCATAATCGGCGGAGCCGGGGTGGAGCACGGTGCCCACGTCCTGCTGGCCCTCGAAGATTCCGAGCGGCGCGGGCGCGCTCGTTGCCGCTCCGGTTTGGGCGTTCAGCGCGGCCACGGGGACAAGCGCGCACAATGCGAAGGCGCTCAACTTAACCAGGGTAGACAGAGGTTTCTGAGACATAGACGACCTTTCGAAATTCGATTGCGGCTCTTATGGATCGATCTGCAGGAAGTAGCCGCTCGGCAACGCAGGTTGAATCCAGGGTGTCGATCAAACTCTAACTCCCCAACCGGACAAAAGGATATATCATCCTGGACAGACAAGCCAGATTTGGCATTCGGGGCATCGAGCCTTGGCCGGGAGAGTCCGAACTGCTGAAATCCAATCGCGGTGCCGATGGTATTCCCAATGGTCCACAGAGCAATGGCGTGGGCGTTTCTGATCTTGGCGCTGGCATCTGCAGTGCTGTGCGCTCAGGAATATAGTTTCAGTTACTTCGGAACCACGGATGGGCTCAAAAACCTCGCCGTTCGGAGTATCTATCAGGACCACGCGGGCTTTATCTGGGTGAGCACGGAAAACGGCATCTTTCGTTACGACGGAGAGCGGTTTGAAGCCTTCGGGCCGGCGCAGGGGATTCCGACTACTGCGGGGGCTGCATTCGGCGACGCTCCGGACCATTCGTTGTTAGCCGGCGGAAATTTTGGACTCTACCGTCTGTCGGGCAATCGTTTCGAAAAGCTTTCAGTGGCTTTTAAGGCGGTCAGTTGGTTGCAGAGCATCCAATCGGACGGCGAAGGTCACACCTTTCTCGGCACCGACACCGGCCTTGTCGAGCTCTATTCTCAACCAGGACAGGATCGATTCGCCGAGCGGCGGTATCCCCAGCCGCTGGGTACCTCAGGCCCTGCCGTGTACGGGGTGCTGTTGGATGGTGACATCGTCTGGTACGGATGCGGCGAGGAGATTTGCCGCGTGGATTCTCATGGAATTATGGTTCTCGGAAAGCAAAATGGACTCCCTGGTTCGGAATGGCAAGCAATCAGGAAAGATCGTGACGGGAACCTCTGGGCGCGGGGAAGAAATCTGGGCGTGTACGAGATGGAGAACGGCCAGTCCGGATTCAAGAAACCGAATCTGTCCATTCCTGGCACCGCTCCCGCCGGAGTTCCCGCCGTGGATGCCGATGGGCGGATTCTGATTCCTTCAGCGGACGGTCTATTTATCCAGGAAGGGAAGAGCTGGCAAAAGGTTGACCGGACCGCGGGCCTGCGCGGAACAGTCTACGCTGCGTTCGAGGACCGCCAGCACTCGCTATGGATTGGCATGGCCGGNNGGAGAACGCCGGAATTTCGCTTTCCGCTGGAAACGCTTCGCGGGACTGGGCAACATCCCGGTGCACAGCCTCCAAATGGATCCGGGCGGTGATCTTTGGATTGGAACCGAAACCCGCGGTGTGGCCCGCGTTTCCCCTGGCAGCGGCAGCGTGGAGTGGTTCGGCGAGAAGCAGGGCCTGGCCGGAAAGGCGGCATACACTCTGCGCTTCGATCGGGAACACCGGCTGTGGGCCGCAACTGAGACAGGTCTTTTTGTATCCCGGCCTCCGTATCGAGAGTTCTCGCGCATCGAGCAGATTCCTCAAGGTCGTATCTGGGCGGTTGTGGAGGGGAGCGATGGCACGATCTGGGCAGGCGGCGCCGGCGGCCTCTACCAGTTCAGCGGCGGGCGCTGGAAGAATTGGAAGCACGCCGATGGTTTGAGCAATGAGGAAGTACTTTCGCTGGGCGCAGGAACAGATGGCACGATTTGGGTTGGCTATCGCTTCGGCGGCGGAATCGACCGCATTCATCCAGGATCAAGCGGGTCCGACTTTGGGGGGGTGAGAATCGAGAAAGGCGTCCAGCGGCCCGGAAGCGACGGGTTGGTTTACTTTCTCGACTTCGATGCGCAGCGGAGGCTGTGGGTGGGCACGGAGCGAGGCGTGGACATGTGGAATGGCTCACGCTGGAGCCACTTCGACATGAGTGACGGGCTAGTGTGGAACGATTGTAACCTGAACGCTTTTGCCGAAGATGCCGCAGGTGCGATCTGGATTGGAACCAGCGGTGGCCTTTCTCGTTTCAGCCCGCGGCCCAGCACCTCGCCCGATGCTCCGCTTGAGGTGGTTTTCACCCGCCTCATTATGGGACCGACAGATGTCTCCGGGCTGCATAATCCATCGTTGGCCAGTTCCTCAAACTCTCTAACGGCGCGATTCTCAGCGCCCAATGCGCCCCGGGAAAATGGCGTCACGTTTCGCTATCGGCTCAAGGGAGCGGATTCCGGCTGGACGGAGACGGCCCAGCGGGAACTGCAGTTTGCGCGGCTCGCTCCCGGGAATTACCGGTTGGAAGTGGAGGTGGAGGACGGCGTTGGCCTGTGGAGCGGGCGTCAAGCTGCATTCCCATTCAAGATCCGGGCGCCATGGTATTGGACGTGGTGGTTTGTCACCTTTTGCGCAATGATTCCTCCCGCCGTGGCCTTGATTGTGGTCCGGCTGCGGACGATTAGCGCGCGGGACAGGGAACGCGAACTGGTGCGGTTGGTGGAAGAAAAGACGGCGGACTTGAAGCGCGCCAATGAGGAACTTTCGCTGCTCTCGTTCACCGATCCGCTCACCAGCCTGGCAAATCGGCGCGTCTTCGACCAGACACTTGAAAAAGAATGTGCTCGCATGCCGAGAACACATTCGAAGTTATCGCTGGTGATGATCGATGTGGATTCATTCAAAGCGCTCAACGACTCCGAAGGACACCAGCGCGGCGATGAATGCCTGGTGCTGCTTGGCAAGGAGCTGACGCGGATTGCCAAACGCCGGATAGACGTGGCTGCGCGTATCGGCGGCGAAGAGTTCGCCTTGATCCTTCCGGAAACCAATGCTGCCAGCGCGGTGCAAATCGCGGAAACTGTCCGGGCGGCGATAGCAGGTTGGAAGATGCCCCATCCCGCGTCGCTCGTCGCTGCGTTCCTGACTGTCAGCGTTGGAGTCGCAACGGCGTCTGTGGGCAGATGGATTACACCCGAGAAACTGATCGCCGCGGCGGATCAGGCGCTCTACAAAGCCAAACGGACTGGACGGAATCGAGTGGTTGCAGCTGAGTTTGACCCGGCTGAGGAGGCGGCGGCCGATCCGACCGGCGGGAATGTCTGAATCTCGCCGCCCCTGGATTCATCTGAGAGAATAGTGAAGGTGAATCTGAGGCAAAAATCTCTATTCCGGCGGCCCGGCGCTCCGGTTGCCGCGCTGGTTTTTCTGTCCATTGCGGCTGTGGCCGGGACGGGAACGGCGGTGCTGGCGCAGACGGCGAATCCGAGCTCGGCTGCCAATCCTTTTTGGGGCAGCGTGACGGCGCAGCCGGTGAGCGATGCGACGCTCAAGCTCTCGCTGGACGACGCCGTGCGGCGGGGCTTCGAAAACAACCTGGGCCTGAAAGAGGCCGAGAACGGGCAAAAGACGCTGGAGGGCGAGAAGAACCAGGCTCTGCAGATGTTTTTGCCCACAATTACGTTCACCGGAGACACCGGCTACTACCAGCACAATCTTGTAGCCCTGGGATTCAACCCGGCGCTGATTTCGAAGTTTGCGCCGCTGTTTCCGGGGGGCAAGCTGCCGGCTGGATTCTCTGCCATCACGCGCGACGATCTGACCGAAGCGCAGCTTCACCTTGACCAGACGCTGTTTTCAGGCCCGGTGATTGCCGGGTGGAAAGCGGCGGGAGCAGCGGAGCGGGCCGCTTATTTTGCGAAGATGACGGCGCGGGGCGAGGTGGTGCAGCAGGTGGCCACGATTTATCTGCGCTCCATTGCGGACGGGAGCAATGTGGAGAACGCGCAGTCGCAGGTGGCCGAGGCGAAGGTGCAGTTGGATCACGCGCACCAGGCGCACGAGGCTGGAACCGCGGCCAATCTCGACGAGTTGCGGGCGCGGGTGGAGTTGCAGGCGCAACAGCAGTCCCTGATTGGGGCGCAAAACCAGTTGGAGAAAGACCTGATCCTGTTGAAGCGGGAGATCGGCGTCGATCCGGGACAGAAGATCGAGTTGACCGACCCGGCGCCCTACAGCGAACTGGCCGCGCAGACGCCGGAGGAAGCGTTGGCTATTGCGTTGAAAGATCGCCAGGATTACCAGAACCTGCAGAACCAGGCGGTGGAATTCAAGGCTGTTCACGCGGCCTATCGAAGCCAGCGGCTGCCGACGCTGAAATTCTCAAGTTACTACGGCACCAGCACGGTGGACGGGGCAGGGACGCGCGGCAACTTTGCGGCCTTCGGCGCCTTGAGCTTTCCCATCTTCCGCGAGGCGGGGCTGCGCGGCGATGAAGACGCGTCACGGGCGCAGATGCAGGCGGTGAACGCGCAACTGGACGATTTGCGGACGCACATCGACGAGCAGGTGCGCTCGGCGCTGCTGGACGTGGCGGCCAATACCAAGCTGGTGGAAGTGGCGCGGTCGAATGTGGAGCTGGCTACGCGGGCGCTGAGCGACGAGACAGACCGCGTGAACGCCGGCGTGGACGACAATTTGCCACTGGTGACCGCGCAGGCTGAGCTGGCCTCAGCCCAGAGCAACCTGGTGCAGAGCCTTTACCAGTACAACGTGTCGAAGCTGGCGCTGGCGCGGTCTTGCGGCGTGCTGGAGCAGCAGTACCGGGAGTACCTGGGGCGGTAGAGGCTTTTGTCACAACGCACCAACTCATCCGTAAGTCACTCGCTTGCCTTCCCACGCGTGTAACGTAGAAGTGGAGGGGTTTTTCGTTCCGCATGTCCAGAAAGCTCAGAATCGTCTACTACGTGGAGCCGGACGCGGCGGCATTGGCGCGCCGGGCGGCGCAGTATTTCGTAGAGATGGCGGACGAAGCAGTGGCCGAAAACGGTACTGCGCGCTTTGCCATCAGCGGCGGATCCACGCCCAAGGCGGCGTTTGGGCTGCTGGCCGATCCTTCGCAGCCGTGGCGGGCGTGCATGCCTTGGGACCATCTCGAGCTCTACTGGGTGGACGAGCGCGCGGTGCCTCCGGACCACGCGGACAGCAACTATCGCATGACGCGCCAGGCGATGCTGAACCAGGTGCCGATGGCGCCGGAGCAGATTCACCGGATGGAGGGCGAACTGGCGCCGGAGGTTGCCGCGGCTCGGTATGAGCAGGAGTTGAGGAGCGGCTTTCGGCTGGAAGGCGGGGATCGGCCGCGGTTCGACCTGATCGCGCTGGGGATGGGGCCGGATGGACACACTGCCTCTCTTTTCCCCCACACCGCGGCGCTGCACGAGACAGGGCGGCTGGCGGTGGCCAACCATGTTCCGCAGATGGACACCTGGCGGATCACGCTTACGTGGCCGGTGATCAACCGGGCGGCGAGCGTCTTCTTTCTCATTGGCGGCGCCGATAAAGCACAGATTCTGAAAGACGTAATGATGGGGCCGCACGATCCGGAGCGGCTCCCGAGCCAGCTTATCTGGCCTTCGGGCGGTATACTGACTCTGATTCTGGACAAGGCTGCGGCCGCGCTGTTGCCTGCAACGGATGAGCAGGGCTGCGGCTCTTTTGAGAGGGAAGGATGATTCTGGCGGGCGATGTAGGGGGCACCAAGGTTCACTTGGCGCTGTATGACTTTACGGACGGCAAGCTTAAACACAATAGAGATCGGCAGTTTCCGGCCAAGGAGTATTCAGGGCTTGAGGAGATCGTAAAAGAGTTCATTGTTGCGGAAAAGGTGACTGCGGCGTGCTTTGGCGTGCCAGGACCGGTGCGCGAGGGGCGGCTGCGCCTGACCAACCTGCCGTGGACGCTCGACAGCCGCGAGCTGGCGACGGATCTCAAGATCGATTATGTCTTTCTGATCAATGATTTGCAGGCAAATGCCTACGGTATTGGCGAACTCACGGCAGAGCAGATTTATACGCTCAGCGAGGGCGATGCACGCCAGATCGGCAATCGCGCACTGATTTCGGCGGGAACCGGCCTGGGCGAGGGCTTCATGGTGTGGGATGGGCGCGACTTCGTTCCCTACCCCTCAGAAGGCGGCCACACGGACTTTGCGCCGCGCAACGAGGACGAGATCGACCTGCTGCGTTTTCTGAGGCAGAAGTACAACGGGCGCATCAGCCATGAGCGGGTGGTGAGCGGCATGGGGCTGACCAACGTGTACGAGTTCCTCCGCGAGGTGCGGGGCATGGAAGAGCCGGCATGGCTGGCCGAGCGCATGGCCGGCGAGGACCCCAATGCCGTGATCACCGAACTGGCGCTGGCGGCCAAGAGCGAGATCTGCGAGAAGGCTCTGGATATGTTTGTCTCAGCCTATGGAGCAGAGGCCGGGAACCTGGCGCTGAAGGTTCTGTCGGTGGGCGGGCTCTACGTGGGCGGCGGCATCGCGCCGCGCATTCTGGAGAAGCTGAAGGACGGCACGTTNNATGAAGGCATTTACCGACAAGGGACGGCTGAGCCAGTTGCTGGTGCACATGCCGGTGCGGGTGATTCTGGAGAGCCGGACGGCGCTGATCGGCGCCGCGGCTTATGCCGAAGCGCGCGCCGCTGAGTTGAGCGGGATTTCGCCGCGGGCCGCGTCAGTGAAGTTCTAAGGAAAGTCAATTCAAGCGAAAAGAGCCCCCGGGGATTCGGGGGCTCTTTTGTTTTATTGCACCAGCGCAATTTCGATTTTCCTGAGAATTTCGTGCGGCTGGGGCGGAGTGCACTGGGTCAAGGCTTCGTCGTCGCACATGCGCATGATGGTCTCGACTGGATTATCCATGCTGGCGGAGAGGATTTTTCCGTCCGGAAGACTGATCTTCATTTCGACGGTGAATGTTTCCTTGCCCACCGCGGCCATATACTTGCCGGGCAGCTTTACCACCTGCACCCAGTTGTTGGGGGTATCGGCTACGGGCGCCTGCATCCACGCGGCCGGGAGCGTGACCTGGGACTTGTCAGGCGGCGGAACATGGCGGGCGATCAGCACCGCGGTGTGAGTCGACGGATCGACGCTTTTCAAGGTGAGATCGAAGTCGATGGAGGACTGGCCGAGGATGACCTGAGATCCGCTCGCCCAGGAGCTGGGAGTGCCGACTTTGACATAGAAGTGATCTCCTGCATGAGTGAGCTGCCCGGTTTTGTTGGCCAGCCACAGATCGACGTAGACGGTCATGAAGTCAAGGATTGGCCCAACGAGCTTGGGGTCGGCCTTGCTCAAATCGGGCGGAACGATCGGCTGGTCGGGATCGAGCGAAATGCGCTGACGAAACGCGTCCTTATCCGGGGCGAACGCATAAGGTTGGCCGTCTGAAACCATATTCGTCCAGTGATACTCCTCAAAGTAAGCGCCGGATGCATCTTTTTTGACGATTCCCTGCGCTTGAACCGTGTATTTCCAGGATTCATTGAGCCCGGTCATGTTGTAGACCAG
The DNA here is from genome assembly GCA_003165095.1 of Acidobacteriaceae bacterium. Next base: position 16,624 of record PLSH01000115.1, on the reverse strand, counting down.
GGTTTCGCCCTCGCGGTATTGGCGGTGCAGAGGATTCTGCGGCGGGGCTGGAGTTTGGCCGGCAACGAGCGCCGGGGCGATTGAGAGTATGAGGCCGATGGCGATGGTTCTCAGTGTCATTGTGGTCTTCCTCTTTCATGGTCAGAGAGCGTTTCTTTCTGTCTTTGAGCCGGTTCGCTATCCGGTTCGCTATTTTGAAGGGCACGGCTTGAGTTGGGTTGTTTCGCCCATGGGGGCGCGCTGAGTGGCGGCGGCCGGCACTGCGAAGAGCAGCACCAGCAGGCCGGCATAGGCAAAGCCGTCGCAGGTGATCTCGATGCCGTGGGCGATGCGCAGCACCCAGGGCAGGAAGGTTGCGCCAACCAGCCCGTAGAGTCCGACGACCACCGCGTGCGTGAGTCCGAGCGCAAACCAGAGGCTGCGGCGGGAGCCTTTCCAGAGCGCGATGAAGGGCAGCGAAGCCGCGAGGAAGATCAGGCTGCGAAGGAGCTGCACTTCAAGGATGGTGCTCAGCGGAGGAATATGCAGGCCGACGATGCCGGCGTTGTAGTAAGGAACAACGATGGGGGCGATGCATGCGCCGAAGATGAAATAGATGAGGGGCCAGGCAAGCCAGGCGGCAACGCCGCGGCTGCTCCAGGCGATGAACCCGCGATCGGGCAGACCCACGGGCGGCTCAGGCGCGCCGAAGAACCAGCCCAGCGCGGTCCCGACCAGGAGCGAGAGAATAACGTAGGAGACGATTGCGGGCGCGATGCCTCCATCAAGGAAGTGGGTGAACTTTCTGGCCTCAATGGTGCCATTCACACCGAGGGCAAGAAAGAGGAAATCGCCCATGGCAAGGGAGCGGACGGCCCACGGGGCGGCCAACTGCCGCGCCAGGGGATACAGTCCGAGCACGAGCAGCGCGCCTGCGCCAGCCTGGGCCAGGATTTGTATTCGAAAGGGGGTATTACCCGGCAGGCTGATTGACTGAAGATGGAGCGCCCGAGTCACAATCCCAAGGACAACGAAGGCCGCGGCAAAAGCAGCCCAGCATGCGATCAATTTGAGTATGGTTTTCATCGTGAATCCTCCGTGAGCAGGGCGCGGGCACGGCGCGCCCAGTCAATCAGGGCATCCATCCCCAAAATCCCCGATTGAAAGGCAAGAACGCCGGTGTGAACGGGCACGAGAGAGCGCATGTGCGCCAGATCGGCGCGCAGTTCCTCGACGTAGATGCCCTGCTCCTGCTCGAGCCGGTCGAGAAAGCGCAAGGCATAGGAGCGGGGGACGTTGCCGTCCATAAAGGCGAAGCGGAGCATCAGCTCGAAGTTCCGCCAGATGACGTCGTGACGGGTTACCGGCTGCTGAAGCCAATCGACGAGGATGGCCTCTCCGGCCGCGGTCAGGTGGAATTCCTGGCGTCCGCGGGCGTTTGCGGGCTGATTGGCGGCTGCTGGGTTTGGGGCGATCCAGCCGCGAGCCTCAAGGCGGCGCAGGGCCGGATAAATGGAGCCTGGGCTGTCGCTGAGGTGGCGCATCGCCGTGGTAACAAAGGTTTTGCGCAGGTCGTAGCCGGACTGGGGCCGCTGCTGGAGGAGGCCGATGAGGGCCAGTTCGAGAATTGAGGTGGTTTTCATAGTACGAAACGTACTATAGTACGTTTCGTACTGTGCGCCAACGGAAATCTGCAAGAAAGCCGCGAAATTGCGAATCGGCGTCCCCTGCCGAAAGTCACATTGAGAATGGTCCCCAAATTCGACGGGCGTGCCAGTAGCTCAGACGCCTCGGCTATGTTCCCTCTTGCTCAGGAAGCTGCTTGAGGGCGCGCTCAGTTTGCCTTGGTTGCTTTCTCCAGGCGATCTTCTCCGCCGGTCAACCACTCCAAATTGAAGCGCGCAAAGATCACCTTGCCATAGTGTTCCGCAAATCCATCGTAAGTGTTTCCGGATTCGTAGAGAATCCCAATCGAACCGTCGGGGAAAATCGTCATGCTTGAATATGCCGCAGTCCCATTGTTGATGGTCTTTGCCACGGGCCAGGTCTTTCCTTCGTCATAACTCACGCGCACAGTCAGGTTCAACCGGTCGTTGGGATCGCCGGGGTTCGAAAACAAAATACGGTCCTTTGAGAATCCTTCGTCTTGTCTCGTATATCGGATGATGCTTCCCTGACAAAATGGATCGGTCAATACCGGATCCAGGGACGGCTCCCCCCAGGTTTGCCCGTCGTCTTTACTCATGATTACGGTGCGATTGTGCCGTGACCGCCTGTTGAGCATCAGGGAGCCATCGGCCAGTTCCACTACCTGGGCTTCGTCGGCAATGCCGGCAGCCTTGCTGCCCGCCCTCCAGTTCTTTCCATGATCGTCGCTGAAGATAACACCGTCGTAGAGGGGAACCACCAGCTTGCCGGATCGCAGCTGAATGCCGACACCGGGGCCGAGTTCGTTGCGCCCAACGCTCGACGTAATGTTGACCGGACTGGACCACGTTGCGCCTTCGTCCGTGCTCTTGATGATCAATATCTCCGCCGG
>PLSH01000115.1:7264-14078 GCA_003165095.1 Acidobacteriaceae bacterium | reverse complement strand
AGGTCGGTGGGTGAGCCGTCGGCGCTCGAGTCTTTTCGGCCCTCACTAAAAGCCAGAAGCGTTCCATTCTTCGTGCAGATCAGGGACGGAATCCGGTAGGTATTGATATCATCCTGGCCGCCTGCGAACACCTCTGTTTGCTCGAAGAGTGCCTGCGCATAAAGGGATGCGGCGTCCCAGGCGATCAAGATCAAAATCACGATTGCAGCGTTTCGCCATTTCCGCGTCATGAATTCCCTCCTCGGCAATTACCGGCGGGCGCTCGCTTTCACGCCCTGACGCCGGCAGAAGACGAGCGGACGGGGCGCGAAGACTAACACAACAACAGACGGGTGACGGAATTAATGCGCCAGGTTCATCCGCTGAATCATCACCTCGCGAAAAAGACTGCACTGCGGGCCACGGAGTGGCATGGCGCTCACCACGGCGGTACCGTTCTGGGTGAACTGCAAATATAAATGCGACCCGTCGAGTTCGGGCCAGCGCGGCAAGTTATCGGAGTTAGGATTTCCGGTGCGAGCGAAGTTAGTCCAGTAAGTCTCCATCAGATCGGCGAGTTTATAGTCGGTAGCTGAGAAATGGCCGGCTATGTTACCGGACTTGGGAAAGTATCCGAAGACGTAAGGGAGGTCGGAGGAGTGNNATGGTGCGCAGCGCTGTGCCACGCGGCTTCAATGGCGATGGGGCAATGGAAGGCTGCGTCGGCGCCCCACTGATCTGAAGCGGCGCCGTAGAGCGGATCGGACGTGCCTTGCGCGTCTCCGGCTAGCCCGTAAAGGGCGAGCGCTCGCGGCGCGAGTTCTCCCGTGGAACGCTCGATGGTTTTGCGCAGCTCATCCGGCGGCTCAGCGCTACCGAACTCGCGCGCGGTGGTGCCGATCAGCAAGGGAATCGCGGCTTCCTGCCCATTGGCGAAGGTCTCGGCGGTCATGGTGCGAATAACCCAGCCATCGATATCCGGGCCGGTTCCCAAGCCTCGCCCTTTGACGTTTGCCACTTTTGCAAGCAGGTCGTGCGCGGGTACCTGGCGCAGATATTGGATGGGGTCTGTTCCCGCGGGGACGTTCAGATTTGTCGCCAGCCCGGTTCCGGCTTGTTCCGCTTCGGCAAGCGAATTGAGCGGCGGCATGAATGGCGCTCCGCTCTCGGCGATGGCCTTCCGAAACAGGTTTTTGGAAAGCGGAGAGGCCATCAACATGCCGGTATCCATGGAGCCGGCGGACTGGCCGAATACGGTGATGTTATTGGGATCGCCCCCGAAGCTGGCGATGTTATCGATTACCCAGTGCAGAGCCAGTATCTGGTCCATAAGTCCGTAGTTACCGGAACCATGATGGGGCGACTCGAGCGTCAGTTCCGGATGAGCAAAAAAGCCGAAGATAGCCAGCCGGTAATTCACGGTGACTAACACGACGCCGTGTTCCGGCAGGGTGCCGTCTTTATAGAGCGAGCTAGATGCGGTTCCACCCATGTTGGCGCCGCCGTGAAGCCAGAACATGACGGGCAGAGGTTTTTTTGAGGGCCATGCGGGGGTAATGACGTTGAGATAGAGGCAGTCTTCGCTGCTGCGTTCGGCGTCGTGACGGTTCCAGTCACCGAGGACCGGCTGCGCGCAGGGTGTGCCGAATGAGCTGGCGTCGCGGACCGTGGTCCAGGACTTTGCGGGGACGGGTTCGCGCCAGCGTAAATCGCCCACCGGCGGCTGGGCATACGGAATGCCGAGAAACTCCGCGCCGCCGCCGGGCCTGGCTACTCCGCTGATCGGCCCAGCCGTGGTGCGGACGACAAACGCGCTGGTTTGTGCGCAGGCCGGCTGAGCGAGAGAGGCGAACAGCAGTGCGGCAACGGCGAGGGCAGCGGATGCTTTGAAGGTGAGCGCGCAGTTTGGCACGTAGTCTCCTTTGAATTCTCAAACGAACGAGAATTGTATCAACACGGAGATGGGAGTGGGCGCGAGATCGAAGGGCCGGTATTGCTTTGGGGAAGTTTGGCGGTTGCGCGGGCAGGCGAAGGGTTATTCTGAGTGAGGCGCGCCGCCTCCGGCTCATCGGCGTGGCGCTGAAAGGCGAAGCGCGCTGGCTTCAGAAAGGTTAAAACGTGTCCAGTTTTGTGGGCCGGTGGCTGATTCGGGCGGTGGTGGCGCTGGCGGCTTGTTTTGTGGCGGCGTACGCGGGTGATTGGATCATTTATCACCTGCGCGGTTCGCCCAAATCCACAGTCACCGTCAACCGTTACATGGGCGTTCCGCTCAAAGGTCAGAAAGAGGAGTACGACTACCTGGGACCGGTCACCGTCCCGTGCTCGAAGTCGCTGTTTCCGCAAGGCGGGTCCGATCCTTGCTGGCATCTGCGCCGGAATCCTGACCAATGGGATAATCTGTGATTTTTCATGCCAGGAAATTTTCTGAGAAATCAGAGATTAAGGACTGAAATTCGCGTCACAACTGCACGTGATGTGAATCACGACACGAAAATGCGCTTCTGACTAGCATCGTGGGATGTCAGCCCTCCCCCGAGGCGCAATGTATAACCGCACCCAAAACGAGAATGGCAGTTACAACAGCCGCTGTCTCGACTGCTTCTTCACGATCGCTTCTTCAGTGGAAACCGAAAAGGCGCTGGATTGCGTTGAAGCGCGGCACATGTGCCCGGAAAAAGTGCTGGCGGAGCTGCTGGCGCAGAAAATGGAGATAATATCCCATGCCGCGCAAAACTGATTATTTATAGCTCCGAGCCGGTTTCCATCAGGACAAACGAATTGCCGTCCGGATCGCGGACGAAGACGAGCTTGCCGTGGCGCTTCCCATTGAGTCCCATGCGGCGCAACTTGTCCGCGGCCTTGCGGGCATCGGGCACCGCGAAGAGGGTTTGAGGCTCACTGCCGGCGCCGGCCGAGTGAACTTCGATGCGCAGATCGGGTGCGCCGGGTACGGCGAGGCGGATGGCGCCGGCTGCATCTTTTACGTCAAAACCGAGGTTGAGATAAAACTTTCGCGCCGCGGCCAGATCGGCAACCGGCAACTCGAAGCCCAGCAACTGGCCGGAAACGCGATCTTGTCCGAGGTGCAGGCCGCGGTCATGGGTATGCCGTGAGCCCGGCATGTACTGGGTGAACTCGGTGACTCTTCCCTCGGGATCCTTGAGGGTAAAGAGCAGATTGCCGGCTCCGGCTTTGACGACTTTGGTGGGATTGAGCCCATGCTCCGCGTAGATCGAGTCCAACGCATACGGCGCATCCGTTTCGTAGCAGACGTGCATCCAGCCCAGCGGCTGCGAGGGATCGGTTTGGGGATAGATCTCGATGAACTGGCGATCGTCGATCTTGACGAATGCTTCGGTCGTCTTTGCGCCGCTCGTGTTGGCAAACGCCACTTCGTAGCCGAGTTGCGCGAAGAACTTGACTTCTTTATCGAGATCGCTGACACGGTATGCGATATGCGCGATGCCGGTGATGGCGGGCGTTTGCGCATGCACGGTGGGCGAGGCGCAAAAACAAGTGAGAGCCAGAATTGAAATCCAATGTGACTTCATGATTGCCTCCATTGCCGCCAATCAGAATTCCCAAGCCGTTAGCGATTCAGCCATCCGCCGTCGACTACCAGGATGTGGCCGTGCACATAGTCGCTGGCGCCGGAAGCCAGGAAGACGGCAGCTCCTGCAAGGTCTTCGGGATTGCCCCAGCGGGCGGCCGGAATCCGTTCCATGATTTGGCGCGCTCGCTCGGGATTCTTCTGCAAGGCTTCAGTATTGTCAGTGGCCATGTAGCCGGGGGCGATGGCATTTACGTTCACGCCCCTGGCGGCCCATTCATTGGCGAAGGCTTTGGTGAGTTGTCCCACGCCGCCCTTCGCCGCGGCGTAGGAGGGCACCAGGATGCCGCCCTGAAACGTGAGCAGCGAGGCGATGTTGATGATCTTGCCCGATCCGCGCTCGAGCATGGGTCGGCCGGCGAGCTTCATGAGGCGGAAGACGCTGAGCAGATCGACGTCGATCACCGCCTTCCAGTCTTCCTCAGAGTGTTCCACGGCGGGAGCGCGGCGGATGATGCCTGCGTTGTTGACCAGAATGTCGATGGTTCCGAAGTGGTTGACGGTTTGCTCCACGAGGCGGGCGCACACCTCGGCGTCGGCCACATCGCCCACCAATGCAATGTGATCCGTGCCCAATTCGATCAGCTGCTGCCGGGTTGTTTCAGGCGCGTTGTTCGACCCGTGAATGGCCACGCTGGCGCCCGCTTGAGCCAGGGCGATGGCGATGGCGGCGCCCAGCCCGCGCGACGATCCGGTGACCAGCGCCGTCTTTCCCTGGAGGTTGAACTTGTCGAGTATCAGGAGAGTCGAATCCTTTCAGGCCGCAAACTACTGTTGGCGCGGGGCGGGCGAACAAGACCGAGAATACACCGCGCAGAGTGGATTCGTCACCGGCCTCAACGGTATTCTGGTAAGAGGCATTCCCGGCCTGCACGCCATGGGTCGGAGGGTTGTTCCGCCGGAAATGGCGTTGCGTTGGAGGTCCCGATGTTCATCAGCCCCGGAGTTTCGATTGCGGTTTCGCTGGCAGGCGCGCTGGCTGTGGTGGTTTGGCGCGTGCGGGAGGGCAAGACGGCCGTGACGCTGAAGAAGATCCTCATTCCGCCGCTCGGCATGGCGACGGGATTCTCGATGTTTTTGGTTCCGGCGTTCCGGGTGCCGTTCAGTTGGGCTGCGGTGGCGTTTCTGGTGGGCGCAATCGCGCTGGCTTACCCGCTGCTGCTCACGTCGCGGCTGGAGCGCGATGGCGAGACGATCATGATGAGGCGTTCCGGCGCTTTTTTTACGGTGGTGATTGTGCTCGCCGCGATCCGCTTTCTGGCCCGCGGCTACCTTGACAGGGTGCTCTCGATCGAACAGACCGGCGGCCTGTTTTTCATTCTGGCGTTTGGGATGATTCTGCGCTGGCGGATGAGCATGTTTTTCGAATACCGAACGCTTACGGCCTGAGAACAATCTGCATTCGGATCAGTTCATGCGCGAAAGCTCTCTGAGCTGATGCGCGACGGCTTCGAGGAAGGTCTCGACGCTGATATCGGGAGGGATTTCAAGGCCCGATTTGGCGCGGAGAGCTGACGCCAGGCGCTCGGCGAGAGCGGCGCGGGTGACCATATCCATATCCAGGCGGCGAGCGAAAAAACCCTCGAGAACCTGCAGGTCGTTGGTGGAGAGCCGTGCCAGAGCGGGAGTGGACAAGATCACCCTGAGGTGCGGCGGCGCCATCGGCGCAGACGGGGCAAAGGCCTGCGCGGTGATAGTGCGGTTGCCCAGCTCTCCCCAGTGGGGCGAGTCGATTTCGCGGTCATGGACCACGAGGGTTCCGGCAACCATGTCTCCCAGCCTTTGATTCTGCCGGCTCAGGAACATGGCCACCACGCCAACGACGTAGAAGCTGGGCAGAAAATCGACGAAGCGCAGCAGGTTGCGGGCCAGCGACTCGACAAAGCTGATGGCGCGTCCGGAGCGATGGATGACGCGAATCTTGGCGACGCGCTTGCCGGGCGTGCGGCCATTTGCGAAAGCTTCAAAGAGCGCGAAGTATCCCCACAAAAAAAGAAAAAAGATGATAAGAAAAATACCACCTGCCCAGTCTGCCGAGATTCGCCCAAGAAAGTGAAGAGCGGGGATAATGACGGCAGCCAGAACTGAGAGGAGGATCAAGGCCGCGAACTGGATGAGGTAATCGATGACGAGGGCGATGAAGCGGCTGCCGATGCCGGCGATGGGCATTTCGATCGAGACCAGTTCCGGGGTTTCGATGTTAAGCTGGTTTCCAATCGTATCCATGGCCATCATTCTCTCCAACCAGTGGCTGCACAAGCGCCGTCCATACTGGGAGCGGCTGGCGAAGCTGCTGGCGCAAGCCGACGCGGGCGGCCTGAGCCAACTCACGCGGGCCGAGCTGCAGGAGACCGCGCTGTTATACCGGCAGGTGGCCAGCGACCTGTCCACGCTGCGCCAGGACACAACGGCGCGGGCTTACACCGAACACGTCAACCAGTTATTGGCTCGCGCCCACCATATCATCTATTCCAGCCGCCGAACCAGTTTTCTGAACATTCTGCGCTATATGCGGGATGAGTATCCGGCTGTGTTCCAGCGCAACATCCGGTATGTGCTGCTGGCGACGGCGGTCATGCTGGGCGGGGGGGTATTCGGCTCCGTGATCACGCTGGCGCGGCCGCAGTTCATGCGCCAGATGCTGGGACCGGCGATGGTGGCCACGATCGACCGGCACGAGATGTGGACGCATTCGATTGTGGGCATGGAGCCCCTGGCGACCAGCTTGATCATGACCAACAACCTGACCGTCTCGTTTGTCGCGTTTGCCGGCGGGGTAGTTTTCGGGTTGGGTACGCTCTACTCCATGTTCTTCAACGGAATGCTGCTGGGGGTGATCGGCACGGCCTGCCAGCAGCACGGGATGGCAGTGGACCTGTGGAGCTTTGTTGCGCCGCATGGCTCGCTGGAACTGCCATCGATCATCCTTGCAGGGGCGGCGGGATTCCGGCTGGGCCACGGAGTGTTGTTTCCGGGGGTATATCGCTGGCGCGATTCGGTAGCACAGGCCGGCGTGGAAGCTTCGCGGCTGGTGGGCGGGATTATTCCGCTTCTGGTGATCGCGGGGACGCTGGAGGGATTCTTTTCGCCGTCCGCGGCGCCGGTGTGGCTCAAGTTCACGGTGGGCGGCCTTTTGTTTTCGCTGCTGCTGATTTGGCTGTTCCGGCCGGTGGGAGCGAAGGTGGAGGCGGGATGATGAGCGAGCCAGGTTGATTTTCGCCGACC
>PLSH01000115.1:0-7232 GCA_003165095.1 Acidobacteriaceae bacterium | reverse complement strand
GGGCGATGGCCTCGACATCGGGCTGGGCCATGGCGACAAAGAGCAGCACATGGCGGCGGAGCAACTGGATTGCGCCGTCGACGACCTCGGGGCGCATGGCGGTTTCTGCCAGATCGGTGATCCAGAGGATGAGGGAGCGGCGCGGCTGAAGGCGATTCAAGGCGGCAGTGGCGCGCAAGTGGTCGGCCTCGCTGGATTCGGCGTGGGCCTGGGCGAGGGCTTCAACAATCTGGCGGAGATGCGCGCCGCCGCGGCCGGGAAGAATGCGCTGCTGCACGGCGCGGCCGTAGACGAGCAGTCCGACGCGATCGCCGGAGTAGAGAGCCAGTTGGGCCATGGCCACCGCGGTGGAACAGGCGTGGTCGAGCTTGGAGTGACTGAGCCGGCCGGCATCGGATGGGGCGGGCGTGGTTCTGCCTTGCAGCAGCCTGCCGGCGTCGAGGACGATCCAGACGGCCTGGCTGCGCTCCGTTTGATATTGGCGGGTGATGAGTTGGCCGCGGCGAGCGGTCGCGGTCCAGCAGACGTCGCGCAGGTCGTCGCCCTCAAGATACTCGCGGAGGCTCTCGAAGTCGCGTCCGAGGCCGCGCTGGCGCACCTGGCGCAGCTGGAGATCGATCTGGCGGCTGCGGGCGAGGAAGATCTGCTGGTCTTCGCCCTGGCGCAGGGCCGGATAGACGCGCACGGTCTGCTCGAGCGGCGCCACGGCCCAACGCTCGATGAGCCTGAGAGGCGAAGCATAGCGCACAAAGAGCGCTCCGGCAGGCGCATCGCCGCGCTCGCGGGGCTGGATGCGATAGCGTAATGCGGCGCGAACGCCGGGAAATGCACGCAGGCTTCTCACAACGGGCGCGGCAATCAGCGCGTCAGGCAGGTCGTCTGTGAGGCGGCATTCCAAAGTGATGTTGCCGTGCTGCTCGACGGCGAGCTCGATCTCGGTTTCGCTGTCGAGNNGCGAGAATGACCAGCGCATCCCAGACCAGCATGCCGTAGCCGAGGCGCGCATCGAAGAAGCCGGGCAGCGCGAGGAGCAGGCCCGCAGCCAGGAGGAAAATGGTGCGGGTGGTGAGGCCAAAGGCCATGCGGCCGTGCGAACGGCAAGCGGCGCGCACCGTCTCGGGATGGAGCGAGGGCGCAATCATCCGCGCGGCACCGCGACCGTGGCCAGCACGTCGTTGAGGATGCGGTCTGCGTCGAATCCTTCCAGCTCCGCCTCCGGCTTGAGGATGATGCGATGGCGCAGAACGGGGAGCACGGCGCGCTTGACGTCATCGGGCACCAGGTAGTCGCGATCTTCAAAGGCGGCAAAGGCCTGGGCCACGCGGAGCAGGCTGATGGCAGCGCGGGGGCTGGCGCCGAGGGCCAGCATCGGCCACTCGCGGGTGCGGCGAACAATCTCAAGAATGTAATCGAACAGATGGGACTCGACGCGGATGGCGCGAATCTCATCGCGCGCCGCGGCAAGCAGATCGGCTGCGAGGGGTTTGATGGCAGCGTCTTCCAGCAATCCTGCGGCGCTGCTGGCACGATGCCGCTCGAGCATCCGGCGCTCTTCGGCAAGGGAGGGGTAACCCACCTTGATCTTGAGCAGGAAACGGTCGAGCTGCGCCTCGGGCAGCGGGTACGTGCCTTCGAAATCAATAGGGTTTTGCGTGGCGAAGACGGTGAACCAGGCGGGCAGCGGGCGGCGGACGCCGTCGCTGGTCACCTGCCGCTCTTCCATGCACTCGAGCAGAGCCGCCTGGGTGCGGGGCGGCATGCGATTGATCTCGTCCACCAGCAAAAGGTCGGTAAAAACAGGGCCGGTATGAAAGGTAAAGGCGTCTGTTCCCGGCTTGAAGATGGTGGTGCCGAGAATGTCGGCGGGCATGAGGTCGGGCGTGGCCTGGACGCGCTGGAAGCCGAGACCGAGCAGACGCCCAACAGATTTGACGATGAGCGTCTTGGCGATTCCCGGCACACCCTCAAGCAGCGCGTGGCCCTGGGTAAGCACGGCCATGAGCACTTCGTCGATGACCGTATCCTGGCCGGCGATGACGCGGCCCAGTTCCTCGCGCGCCTGGGCAAGAAGCTGGCGGGTTGCGGCCAGGGCCCGAGGGGCTTCAATTTGCGGTTCCGCAGTTGGTTCGGCGGTTGGTTCCTGAATGTTTCCCTCGTCCATCTGTTTCTCCTTGCGTTCTAGACCGATTGGCTGCTTTTATCCCTCGTCCTGAAGAGGAACCAGAGAAGGAAGTTTATCCATGCCGCGGAAGCCAGGTAAAAGATAAGGCTCCATTGGAGCGACATTTGCCTCTGGATTGCCTCTATCGCGGAAAAGAAGAATGTCCCGAAGTTCATCACCCCGTAGATGAGTACCTTGAATATCAAACTGAGCTTCTTTGGCTTGACTTCGTTTGTCAGGCTCTCGTTGCTCTCATGTTTACGAGCGATTCTGTCTTTGATTTTGAATCCGGCCCACAACATGAGGTTTAACAATACGGCGGAAACAAGGTAAATGATAAGACTCGCTCGGGCCGAAGCTCCCTGCACGAGGACTACTGAGGAAAAGAACAGGACCCCGGCATTCATCGCTGCATAAATGAACAACTTGAACCTGGAGCTGATTTTCGCAGACCTTGCTTCGTTCATCCTTCTCTCCTGCCGGAACTCGCAGCGGCGGCAAAAAACTCGCTATAGCGGCTGAGCGCCTGGACCAGCGCCAGGGCGCGCTTCGGAGCCAGCCTATCGTCGGTCACGGCCTCTTCCGACGCGGCCAGATCTTTTTCGAGTTCCGTTGCGGCCTGGGGAAAACGCCGCCGCAGGGCCTCGGCCAGTTGCGCGGCGCTCATTTGCATTCCATTCAGCCCGCAGAGCGCGCTCATGTTGCGCTTGAAGCGTTCATAGGCAAGCTGCACTGCCGTGGCTGAAGCGCCCGCCCTGGCGTAGAGCGAGCCCAGGGCCTCAAGGAACTCGACCGGCGTCGATCTGCGCGGCAGGGGCAGTTCGCGCACCGGCCCGCGGCGGCGGCTGAAGCTGAAGATGACCAGCAGAGCGATGCAGCCGAGACCGGCAAGCAACAGATTGTAGGCCGGCCCGCGCGCATAGAACCATTCCGTGCGCGTTTCGCCGTGCAGCGACTCATCCCAGAAAAAGTGGTGGCCTTCGCGGGCTCCGAGGGCGTTCAGGAAGAACTCAAGATTATCGGCGCGGTTGATCGAGCCGTTTTCAAGGGGCGTGGAGCCGGCCCACCAGACGACTTGGCCGGAGCCCTGCCGATATTCGACTACGGCCGGCTCGTTGCCGCAGTTGTATTGGACGCGATAGCCAGGACTGGTCAATCTCCACCCGGCATCGGGTTGCATCCAGACCTCGCCTGAGCCGGCCAGCGGGTCAAGCCCCTGGGGGGTGAGTTTGCAGGTTGCCTCAAACTGCGTGGACGACCGGGCGGCGCTGCCGGGCGCCAATTCGCCACCGGTCATTCCGGTGACCAGAACGCGGCCGCCGCGCTTGACAATCACGTCGACTGCCTTGAAATCCTCGGTATCGGAGGGGAATGGATCGGCGAGAATGACCACCGTGCCGGCGTCGGCTCGCGCGGCCAGGTCGCTCAGCGGCTGTTCCCAACGCTCGATGCTGTAGCCGTTGTCAGCGAGCATTTCGTACGCGGCGCGGGCTCCATGCCTGCCCGTCAGGTAGCTGCTGGGCAGCGGATTATCGTCGCGGTTCTGATTGCGCGCGAAGAGGCCGGTAACGACGGCCAGCACCACCACGGTTCCCAGGCAGATGAGCAGCAGCTTGCGGTCCTTGGCGTCGAGCGAAGCGAAGAGCTTCATTCCACCCCCAGTTCGGCGGCAAGTTTGAGAGCTGCCTTGAAGTCGGAGGCGTCTGCCTCGCGGCCGCCGTACCAGGTGCGTTCGAAGCTGCGCGTCAAGGTAGCCAGGTTGGCCTTGCGCGGGTCGGCGCCGGAGAGAAGGCGCAGATATTCGCGTGGAGTGCGGGCGCGATCGGCGGGCCAGAGGTGCCGGGACTCGAGGCGGGAGATGGCTGCCCAATAAAGGAAGTGAATGGCGTCGCGCCACAGGCCGTGGGCCGCCATGTTGTTGGCGTCCTGGAGCCACAGTTGCCATTCGCGGGCAGAGGGCGAACCAGGGACGGAGGGCGAGTCTGGAACCAGCCGGATGCGGGCGCGCCGTTCGATGCGCACCAGTGCCCACACAAAGCCCAGGCAGATGGAGACCAGCAACAAGGCGCGCAATGCGAAGGCGATCCACGGCGAGCGGGAGCCGAAGCGGGCCAGCCTTTCAAGGAAACCGTTGAGCCAATTTTCAAGCCAATCGAGGAAGCGCTCCCGAGTCGTAGCCTGGCTCACTCCCTGGTATTCCCTGCGAGCCAGAATGGTATTGAGCGACTTTCGCTCGGCCGCATGGACCGGGCCGGCAGTCACCGCAGTTCCAGCTTGTTTCAGGTCCTGCACAATGCGCTCCCGCGCCTGCGCGAGCAGATCGTCCACCGAGGCGGGATGAGTCTTGACCACCTGCACGGGACCGGGGGCTTGCTGAACAGGAGCTTCTTTTTTCCCTGCGCGGTCGAGCAGGTTGCGCAGCCAGTCGTAACCAATCTCGCGTTGTTCGGTGACTGCGCCGGAGGACCATTGCAGGCGATCGTCAGAGCCAACCTGGGAGGGGTCGCAAGCTGCCGGAGTGCGCTGCTTGCGGCAGGCGGCCACCAGGGCGTCGAGAGCCTGAAGGTGCTTGCGGTAATCCTCGAAGCCGGCGTTGGGCCCGAAGTCGCCTGCGCCGGGCGGCTGCGCGGCGTAAGCCAGAGGGGAACCGGGTGCGCCGAGCGGCCCGATCCAAGCGGCGACCAACGCAATGGAGAGCGCCAAAGGGAGCCCGCGACTCCGCCAACCGGTACCGGGAGGCGAGGAACTCATAGTTCCTTAACGGTATCAGGGCTTCCCGGCTGCTCGGAAGACAGCGTTCCCTCAAGCAGAGGCGGCAAAGGGCCGGCGCCGGTGAGTCCGGCCTGCTCCATCATCCACTCGATGTCAAAGCCCTCGGTGCGGATGCGCTGNNGTGGCAATGGCGACGAGAATCGTGGTGGGGATATAGCCGATGACGGTCACGATGATCGCCAGCGCATAGACCAGCAGGAACATGACAAATATGCGGCCGCGCGTACCTTTGCTCAGCTTCACTGAGCGCTGGAGCGAGACCCATGCGGATTTTTCTTCCACAATGCAGGCGGGAAGAGCCATGGAATAACTGAGGGCGCGCAGGATGACAACGACAATGGTGGCCACGAAGACGAAGAAAAGCGCGAATCCGAGCGCGGCGGTGCCGGCGGCGCCCCCACCAGCCCATCTTGCGAGCAGGGTGAGAGCTACGACCACGGCAGCGGCAATGGCGCCCGGAATGACGCCGGCAAACACTCCCTGCAGCACCATGAGCCCGAGGTAGCGCCAAAATCGAGGCCAGACGCTTTTGAATGCCGCCCGCATTTTGAGCTTCAGGCCCATGTTGGCAGCGATGGCCACCCTGGCGACAGCCGCCTGTGAGAGCACGGAGGCTACTACGGATATGGGAATCACCACCAGCAGAATGGCAACCACAGCGAGCACGAGCACCACTTTATTGGGAGCCCCACCCCTGAAGACCGTTGCGCCATAAACACCCAAAAGCGCCCCCAAAGGCACGGAAACCGCAAAAATCGCGCCGATAGGCACGGCGGCGACGCCGACAAAAAGCCAGAAGTTGCGGCGAAAGAGCAGCGCGGTCCGATCGAGGATTTCGCCGAGGGTAGATGGCCGTAATGGTTCGTTCATGGCAGTAAGAGTCCGTTCAATAGGCAAATAGGTCGGTCAAAGCGATTCGGACGCCGGCAACTCAGCCGGGAGGCTCAATCCCGCGGCCTGCATCATCCACTCNNGTCAAAGCCCTCCCTTCGAACCCGCTGGTCGTAGTAGAAGAGGGTGAGGCCGGTGGAATACATGGGGCCGATCAGGGTATTGATGACGAAGCCGGCAAGCTGAGCGAGCGCCGTAAGGCCGAGAGGGAGCGGGTGTCCGGGATGTTTGATGGCGAACGCGAAAAGCGGAAAGCCGAGAAGAATGCCGAGCAGCATCCGGATGGCGTAGACCAGGAGCCCGAGCACGAAGATGCGGCCGCGCGCGCCCTTGCTGAGTTCGATGCTGCGCTTGATTGCCTGGCCGGCGGTCAAGCCCTCCACTACGCATGCGGGCATTGAGAGCGAGTAGCGCAGCGACATGAGAACGCCATAGACGCCTGCCAGCAGAAAAAAGGGCGCCAGGATCAGGACTCCGATGGCCATGCTGAAGATTGCCGAAGGATTTTGAACCTGCGCGCTTTGCATCACGGCGGGATTGGTGAGCCAGCCGGCAGGCAGGTACGCGAAGAGAATGGCGAACATGGCTATATAAAGGGCGGCGAGCGGAGCCCAGGCACGAAATCCCACCATGGTCATGAGCCACAGGTAGCTGCGCAGGCGGGGGAGAACGCTTGCCGCGGCGGCGCGGATGGTTGCCGGCTGGCCGAGATGGACCCAGGCCACGGCGCGGTTGGTAGCGGCGACAGCCAGGCCGGCGATCAACAGGATGGCCATGATCTCAAGCACCGCGAAAGCGGCGATGACCCATTCGAGCCGTGGCGCGACATGCGGGTAGCCGAGCAAGGCAAGCGCGCCAAGGTGGAGCATCTGCACGGCAAGCATGGCTCCGGCAAAGATGGCGGCGATGCCCGCGAACAAAAGGTAGTTGGTGCGATACAGTTCCGCGGTCCGGTCGAGAATTTCACCCAGGTTAAGGGGGCGAAGCTGGTTGGTCATGTGTCCCTCGCGCTGGCGCGGTTATTGGCGTGAATCCAGCCGCCGGTTCAAGGCGGCCGCACGCACCGGTACCCGTGCGCCGGAGGCAGCCAGTCCGGTGGTGATGGATGGAATCAATGCCGCGATCGCTTGCAGGGATAGTAGCACAAGGCGGAAGAGGATGGGTGGAAGCCCGCAGACGGTTTATTGGGTCTTTGCCGTCCGGCAGATCACTCCAGAACGGCACTGCAAAGGACTCAGCACCAGCCTCTAGCTGTGCCTGCATCTCTCCATTGGGAACAGCAACGCCCGATTGAAACAGCGCTGTGCTCACCATTGAGTTTTCGACTTGATAGGCCGTGAATTCGGCGGGAACAACTACGTCAGCAATCTGTACCTGTGCCATGTGGCATACCTCGAATCAATGTGGA
>PLSH01000386.1:953-2963 GCA_003165095.1 Acidobacteriaceae bacterium | reverse complement strand
CCGATGTGTCGCTTTAGAAGGCCGTGCAGTTCATCAAAGGAGGTTTTTCTTTTCGCTTGAAGAGCAAGATGTACGTGTGGATGCGCAGCTTCAACGAGAGCCAGATCATGAGCAAAGAGAAGTTCATGAACTGTGTACGGTACATTGAAGAGAACCCCGTTCGCCGAGGACTTGCTTCGACGCCGCAAGCCCACTCCTTCAGTTCTGCCGCTCGCGCCTCGTTGGATCCCATGCCCCTCCACCTGCAAGGCTAAACCTGCTACAAGGCAATGAAGCCCGGGCCTAAAGGCCGCCCATTGAGCTTGATCCAGGGGCCTGAAGGCCCCTGCTCCCTCCGCCATGCGTACCCAAGACCACCTTAAGACCCCTGCAACTCCAGGAGAGATGAATCGATCATGGTTCGACGAGTATGAACCGGCCTCAGCTCAGCCCAATAAGAGGACGGACTACAATAACATCCGGTCAATATCCAATGAGGAGAATGCCCTTCAAAGGGAGCTGGAGCCGTCCGCTGACGTACAGCGTCTCCAGGAAGTTTTCAATTTTGGCAAAATCGTCCGAGCCACGATAGGAATTTCGCACAGCTATAGCAAGATGGAGGACGTCGTGCATCATGCAGGCCTGAAAGACGTCTTTAAGGAATTGGTTGTTGTCAACCGCGCGGCCCGCTTCGACCTCAAGCACCCAGCCAGCCCTTGCGGCATGGGCGTCGGCATTGAAGCATTTCAGAATTTTCCCTTTGCGTCCAAAAAGGACGGGAACCACTATCTTACCCTCGCTGGTCTTGCCCTTCTCGACTCGAAACCCCAGCTCTTCGAGCCCCGGTCTGAGGCGCTCCATCACGGCATCGCTATGCTGCCTCACATTTGAAGTCGAGTCGATGGCGCGGGCATTTTCTTCGAAAAGAGTGACGATGGAAAGACCAAAGTCGGGGACCGGAGAGGACTTTGGAAAATATATCCAATTAATCATGAATGCTCACTCGCTGAAGTCGCCGAACTTCCCCTCGTGTCTACATGCGCGGCATACTGTCCACGATTCGTCATGATATTCGATGGCTCCGTCCTCCGCATCGTCGGACCCGCTGTCGAGTAACAGAACTCTCATGGAAACCGAAACCTCGAACGGACCATAGGAGCCGCATTCTGGGCAGCGCTTGCCCTGTAGGCAATTATGGTTGGGATTCGCGCTTTGCTTGCGGACGCTGATCACTGAATTTACCGCCCCTCCAAGGGAACAAGGAATCTGACGTGGTCTTTGAAGAGCTTGTTTCTCGGGTCGGATAGGAAGCGCCCCGGCGCATTGATTGAAAAGCCCTGGCACGGCGGTCCGCCCACGAGCACGTCCAAGTCGCCTTTGGCTATCTTGAGCTTTGCGCGGATCTCCGCAGGTTTCACCCGCTCAATGTTCTCGCAATCCGCCCAAACACCGGGATGATTCTCCTCAAACGTCTGGATGGCTTCCGGCATGCAGTCATTGGCATAGAGGCAGCGGAACCCCGCTTGACGAAAGCCCTCAGTAATGCCCCCTGCGCCGCAGAACAAATCGACGGTCGAAAGCGAAGGCTGGCCACAATCGGCAGCTTCCCGATTCTCATTTAGCGGGTAGACCAGTCTCAGGTTTGCCGGATGCTTTTTCATGCGTTGACCTACCGATTATGGTCAGAACTCAACGACAGTATAGGCGAAAAATCGACGAAAATCCTCATTTCTTATAGGGGCAATGTTGATAACCGGGCACCAACTTGATACTGCCTCCCGATTTGAGCCGGCATTTATTTGTGTTCACAATGCAAATGGAAATCCACTTGAGCCTACAGTCGTGGGCGACATGCCACGCCCGGCGATGCGGCCGTCCTGGAAGAGCAGGGCTCGGTCGGGGCGCTGGAAGAGGATGTTGGAGCGGGGATAGCCGGCCTCAAACTTCTTCTTCATCTCGGCTTCGAGCGAATCTTTGGTGTCCTTGGCTTCCCAGTAGCCGCGCGGGAGATTGAATGCGTCGAGGAGGGCT
>PLSH01000386.1:0-946 GCA_003165095.1 Acidobacteriaceae bacterium | reverse complement strand
CGAAGCGCTGGAGGGTCGCGTAGTACTTCTTGACCGGCGCATGAGTCGGTTTGAGGTTGAACGAGGACATGAATGCTGCTCAGTATGGAGGATAGCGCAGGGAGGGACGGCTTAGTATTGGAAACGGGAGCCGGAAGCCGGGAAGACACTCCGCGCGGGCTGAATTTCTCTTCGCGCTCTATGAGAGGCTGGCCGCTCCGCTGTTGCCTGCGGTTCCGTCACGCCGGAGGCGTGCTTCGCGATGGTGAACGTAAGGGAGGGTTTGGAATGGATTTGATGGTGGATCGGAAGGAACTTGACAAGGCTCTGCGGGTGATATTGCAGGGCAGAAGCGCGCAGGGTCCGGACGTGGTGGACTTCACGGCTGGGCGCGAGGCGCTTACGGTGGTGGTGACGGGCAGGAGCGTGGAGGTTGCGATTGAGGCTGCCGAGATTGGCAGCGTGAGCATCCCAATTGAGGTGGTGGCGAAGCTGAAGAAGGTCGCCAAGACCTACGACAACGATCGCTTGCGGCTGCGCGCCAACGAAGGCCGTGTTCGGCTTGAGGGGATGTCGATGGCGCATGAGGGGATTCGCATGAGAAAGATCGCCCGCCGCCTGATCGACATCCCGGAGGACGCCCGCCAGATGGACGTGCTTTCGTTACGACACATTTTTACGGCAGTCGAGATTGAAGACAGCGAGCTAGGCGGAAAGGTGCTGGACGCGGAGAAGAATTTGGCGGACTGCCTGGACAGCGCGGCGAGAAGTTTGGCGGATTATGGGATCAGCCGGAAGGAGTTGCGGACGCTTGCGGAGACGCGGGTGCGAGAGAACGTGGCCAGTCTGCGCAAGGCGCTGTTTTCGGAGTGAAGGGCAGCACGAGGTTTTGTACGCGGCTTGGGCCGCGTACACGTTCTTCCTGATTCTTGTTGGGTGGGTTGTGCCGGGGTTCAGGGGCCTGAAG